>NZ_JAKIKS010000140.1 GCF_023284005.1 Shewanella surugensis | reverse complement strand
TGGTTTTTCATTTGAGAACCTTGGCCGATTTTGTGAGAGATTGAAGCTTATAGGCAGCTAACCCTCTTTTCTATACCAAAGTGTGTCGGTTATTATGGCAATCTAAGATCCACTATCTTATAAAGGGTTTGAAGAGTGTTTCTTGTTATCAATGTCTGAGTTTACCAACGTTGAGCTGTGTTATTGCTCGCTGTATGAAGAATGTTGGATTATCAATAAAGCAAATGAAGTGAACGCGGTGGATACATCCATCGCATTTGAGCAATAGAATGACTATTCATGTGAATAACGGGAGTAAGTTTTCAAGGGATAAGCGTAGAGGTATTAAAGTTTATTGAAAATTTGCCGTTATTAAAGCGTAATCCCTTTTTTTAATAGGCTCAGCTTTATAATGCAAGCAGTAACTTTAAAGTTTGCCATCGATGATGGCTCGACGAACGTAAAAATTAGCTGGATAGATGAGGGGCGAGTACGCAGCATCACTTCACCTAACTCCTTTAGAAAAGATTGGAAGAGTGCAGCCTTATTAAGTGATAAAAAAATATTTAATTATCAAATTGGCTCGACAAAATATACCTATGATGCCACCTCTGATAAAGCTTTATCCACGACGCATGTTGCCTTTCAGTACGATGATTTGAACCTATTATCGGTCCATCATGCTTTATTACAAACTGGGGTTGCGCCTTGTGAGGTGAAAATATTAGTGACGCTGCCGATCACTGAATTTTACAACGCGGATGATTGCCAGAAAAATGAAGCGAATATTGCCCGTAAAAAAGCGAATTTGATGCGAGCGATCACCTTAAATAAAGGGGATGTTTTTCAGATCGTTGATGTTGAAGTTCTGCCTGAGAGTTTACCCGCAGTGTTAACGACATTGGTTGATTCTGGTGTGAATGAATTCACTAAATCACTGGTGATTGATGTCGGTGGTACCACCTTAGATATGGGGGTCATTGTCGGTGAGTTTGATGATATATCCAGTGTGTATGGTAATGCTGAAATTGGTGTTTCTATGGTGACCAATGCGACCCGAAAAGCCTTAGCTGCTGCGGACAGTGATGCGAGCTACTTAGTGGCGAATGAACTGATTAAGCGTCGTCATGATCGTGAGTTTGCCAGTGAAGTGATCAATGACTTGAGTAAGGTCGATTGGGTGCTTGAATGTATTGCGAATAAAATTAATGAACTTGGCGATGCGGTGGCTTATGAAGCGAAAACGTTTATGCGTAACCCTAATCGGATTTATTTAGTGGGCGGTGGTGCAACATTGATTGAACAAGCGGTGAGAGAGGCTTATCCCAGTTTAGAGAACAAAATCGTATTACTGGATGAACCTCAAGAAGCACTTTCTCGTGAGATCTGTTGTTACCATGCCGCAGAAGTCGATGAAATAGCCGTAGCTTCATAAGTGAATGAATAGAGGTAATAACATGCGTATTCGATGTAGCTTTATCGTTGAGCCCGAATTGCATACTCATCATCAGTATGCGATTGATATTTTAAGGGCTTGGCAGAAGCAAGAAAAAGAGCTTGAGAGTAGCAAAGAAGTCGCTATGCAGCGGAGCAATGCTTTTCATCAGTCATTGTATCTTTCTGGTCTATATCTGCATAAGTTATCACCTGATTTACCTAAATTAGTGAGTGATCTATTACCCAATGATGAGCTGAGTGTTGAGCCTTTATTATGGCAATTGGCCCAAGTGGGGATAAAACAGCAACAGCAAGGGGCTGCACTGTCATCCGCTCAATGGCTGCAATTAACATCCATCCTTGAAAACCATCATCAAACACAAACGCAAGCATTGAAAGCAGAGCTTGATTCAACGCCGCTGGCGATAAAAGAGGCGGCTGAGCCGAATGTTCAGGCCCAACTTAAGAGTATTGAGCAACATCAGCTGCAATTGCTGACTCATCTTGATGGACTTAAGCTCAATAGTGATACATCGCAGAGTGAAGGTTCACAATCAGCCTCGATTGAAAATGACGCATTACGTCAGCAACTTCAATCTATCCAAGTAGGCCAGCAGGACGTAATGCGACGCCTTGAGTTAATGAGTCAGCAATTTCAGCATGTTCAAATGGTTACGTCAGCAGATAAGACTGATAAAGATAGTTTAGATACGCAGTTAAAACGAGCTCGAAGCGTTAAGGCTAAAGGCTTGTGGTAATGCCTGCAGTATTTGATTGAGAGTAAATTGAAAGCACACACTTAATCCTGTGTGTTTTTTTATAAAGTTCGTTGTTTTTATATTGGAGATAAATAATGGACACTGAATAGTGACTCCTTATCGAGCCACGTTTTTTCGACGGTCAAATACGCTTTGTTGACTAATGCGTTGAAACTGTCAATGGTATATTTATAGGAGTTTTCAGTGTGAATGCTCTCACCTTTTGCGAAGGTTAAGCTGTGATTGTTGACTCGAACAATATGATCGATGTTACTGATTAAATGCATTTCTATTCTTTGTTGTGCTTCATTATAAAAGGCCAAGTGATCAAACTTCTCAGTGTCAAAATTAGCATGAGCTAATTGATTAACATTATTCAAAATATTTAAATTAAAGGCGGCGGTGATCCCTTGCGCATCGTTATAAGCGGCACTTAATAGCGTCGATGATTTATGAAGATCCACCCCAATTAATATTCCTCCTTGTTCTCCTGGCTTGGTAGAGGAAACCCATTGACGTAATTGCTTTAAATACACTAAGGCCGATTCAGGGGTCATGTTGCCTAATGTGGAACCGGGATAAAAAATAACCCGCTTACCCAATGGTATGTCTGTCGGGATTTGGGCCGATTTGGAAAAATCAGAGCAAATGGCATGAATATTTAGCCATGGATATTCTTCACCTAATTGACAGGCTGAACGTTGTAAAAATTCGGCGGCGATATCCATGGGGATATAGCTTTTGGGTGTGAGTGCATTTAATAGCAATCTTATTTTTTCACTGCTGCCACTCCCAGGTTCGATCAGTACTGCATCTTTTCCGCAATATTGGGCAATTTCTGGTGCATTGTGGCTGAGTATGTGTTTTTCTGTTCTGGCAGGGTAATATTCAGGGAGTTGGGTGATCGCTTCGAATAACTCAGAGCCCCGTGTATCGTAAAAATACTTTGGGTTGATGGTTTTTTGCTTTTTTAGTAATCCGTTGAGAAGTTCACTCGCATCATCATTTGTTTCAACATTATGATGTTTAAAAAATACATTTTCGCGAATTTCTTTCTTGGTTGTTGATCCGAACATAGGGTTTCCTTGGTTGTTATTTTGCTAATCGAATACCGCTAAATTGCCAGCGCTGTTCAGGATAAAAGAAATTTCGATAGCTTGCTCTAAGGTGATTGTCAGGACTGGCTGTGGAGCCGCCTTTCAATACCCATTGGTTACACATAAATTTGCCGTTATATTCTCCAATGGTCCCTTTAGCAGTTTTAAAACCAGGGTAAGGGCGGTAGGCACTGCTGGTCCATTGCCAACAATGTCCATATAGGTTTAATAAGCGTGCGTTATGTGGTGGATGGACGTCAATCGAGCTGATATTGATGTCTTGGCGTTTGACTTGCTGTTTAGCGGCATGCTCCCATTCAGCCTCTGTGGGTAATCGAGCACCTGCCCAATTAGCGTAGGCATCGGCCTCGAAGCCACTAATGTGGTTCAGTGGCTGATCATCATGCCGCTCTTGTAGGCCAAATAAGGTGTAATGCATGGGCCTGCCTTCATGGATTTGCCAATATAAGGGCTGTTCCCATCGGTTTTGTTGCACCGCTGACCAGCCATCGGCTAGCCAGAGTTCAGGTCGCTGATAGCCACCATCATCGATGAAAGCTTGAAACTCTCCATTGGTGACTAATCGGTTCGATAAAGAAAAATCAGTTAAGTAGACGTGATGTTTAGGGGATTCATTATCAAAAGCAAAGCCTAATTCACCTGTATTGACGCCTATTTCAATGAGGCCAGCATCAAAGGGGATCCAATGTTGTGGTGACGGGGTGTTATTCTCGCATAGAGAATGTTCGAAGACGGCTGGTAATAAGGGGTTGCGTGACAGTGAGTATTTAATGTCAGTTAATAACAATTCTTGATGTTGTTTTTCGTGTTGGATCCCGAGTAAACAGCGTTCAATAATGATGGCATGCTCGGGGTGAGTGATTTGTTCAATTAAATTAACCATGACTTGATTAATGACTTCTCTGTAAGTCAGTACTTCGTCAAAATGAGGTCTGGATAATAGGCCTCTGTGGGCTCTTGGATATTGCTCGCCAACACCCTGATAATACGAATTGAACAACACCTCATAGGCGGCATGAAAAGGTTTATACCTTGGAGCGAAGGTTTTGAGTATGAAGGTTTCAAAAAACCATGTGGTATGGGCTAAATGCCATTTTGGGGGACTAGTAAAGGTAGCGGCTTGTAGATTAGCATCTTCTATTGTGAGTGCTTCACAGGCCAATATAGAATGTTGGCGTGTGTCTAAAAAAAGGGACTTAATAGCATGTATATTCATCATCTTTTTCTTATTAATGAGAGGTTCATTATAGGGCATTATTTTTATTGTTTATTTATTGTTTATTTATTGTTTATTTATTGTTTATTTATTGTTTATTTGTTGTTTATTTGTTGTTCTTTAAGTGTGTTGTGCGTATCGTGATGAGTAAAGGCTACCGCTTTTTATACTGAACGATACCTTACTTGGGAGAGTGTGTTTTGCTTTGCAATAGCGCCGATGGTTCACTTCATCTCCATTGAGTGAGTTCTTCAAGGGGGCGTTAATCATTTGATAAAATGATAAAGCTACCATGATTTAATTAAACATTAATGGTGAAAGGGTTAAATGTAAACCCCTCTAAAAGCTTATAACGACTATAGTCCACTTCTCTTATTTTTAGGGGTATCTTTAATACCATTTTGATGGGCCATGATCCTGTTACAGTGACGTTGATGAAATAAGTAATATTATTTATAATCAATCTATTGTGGGTGGTAAATTGTTTGATATTTCAGTGAGGATATAAGGGATGTGGTATGACATGGTTATCGAGTGATCCTTTGAATGGGGGATTTGTGACGCTGGAACCTCTTGGTGATCAGCATATTGAAGCATTAAAAGAGGCCGTTTTAGAAGGAGAGCCTTGGACATTATGGTTCGCAAATGTGCCATCGCCAGAGTCAATGGAAAAATATGTACACAAGGCGATGCAAAATGCTGTAAAAGGATATATCGCTTATGCAGTTAAATTGAATAAGACCCATCAAATCATTGGGACGACACGATTTTACAATGTCGAGGCTAAGAATAAACGAGTCATGCTAGGCTTTACTTGGTATGCTGCGTCTGCAAGGCGAACGCCAGTGAATACCGAATGTAAACTTTTACTTCTAAAGCATCTTTTTGATAAACATTCTGCTATAGCGGTTGAGTTTAGAACCCACGTTTTTAACCACACTTCTCGTAAAGCGATTGAAAGACTCGGTGCTAAGCAAAATGGTATTTTGCGTCATCATCAAATGTTGGCTGATGGCTCAATTCGAGATACGGTGGTTTATTCAATAATATCCAGTGAATGGCCAGCGGTTAGCAATCATTTACACAGTAAATTATATTAACGGTGCTTGTTTGCCTTTTGGGTGATGTGTCTTTTAGATGGCTTAGGGTCTGTTTAATTCAGTGATGGAGCACTGGCGATAAACTGGTTACCGCCTAGTCATGGTTGTTAATAACCGGTTTCATAGTCCATTGAGGCTGTATTGGTGGTTTCCCAAGTGTCATCATCATATAAGATGGTGGCTTTTGCCGATGTGTTGCGGCTATAGGCTCGAACGGTGACACCGCATTGAATACCACCAGAGCAACTTACATCCCCTTGCCAAATGACATTACTGATATCTTTGTTGATATTCTCTATGGTAAAGCGCCCTGACGTGCTATTACCAAAACTGAAATCGAGACCCTAGCAATTTGCTGTACCATTGCCGAAAACATTACCGCCAGATTGTACATTTAAATTGCAGACGAGGTTGGCAGCCATGGCGTTTTGTGACACAAGTAGACCTGACATTAATGCCGTTACTTTTAATAGATTGGTTATTTTCATTTGAAGTCCTTTTTCATTGATTGTTTTTTAATGAATCACTCCTTACTGCGTGACACTTTTAACCTAGCAAGTTTGGGGGAGGCTCGACAATTGTTTTGCACTAAAATCATTCTAAAGAGGGGGGGCAAGTAGGGCTACCGCATGAGTGTATGTTATTTAGCCGAACTATTATTGAACGAATAAAACATTGTGGATAAAATATGAATTTATTTAATTAAGTTGGCATGATTGAATATGTTTTATTCATGGTGCTCTGTTTTAGATTGTTATTTCAGTTTTATTTTAATTTCAGTTATTGGATATTTAATCAATTAAGGGTTCCTCTGTTGCTGCCTTTTTATTAGTGTGATGAAATGCATTGTAATCAATATTATACCCATCCGAAATAAGTAGATGATTAATTCAGAGTCTCTGAGGCTGTTCAATTCAAGGCGCATTATTGAGTATGACTATGCCATCGATTTAAGAAGGCTGTCTTAATGCAGGAGCCATTAATGACCTTGCTTACCGCGTGTTGAACTCCGGTTGAAAGATCACATATTGAGTGAGATAGGTATAAGCTTCGATCTAACTTCGATTCACGCTATTTTAGGCTGTTCCGCTTAGCTGTAAATGTGAAGTGACAATTTTATTTGTTCTTTTTTACTCATTTTACCCCTCCAGCCTTGCTTTACGTTAGCGTAAACGTCACAGTGTGTTAATGAGCTTTTTTGTTTAACAAGATACATCTTTAAATGGCTTGAGGTTCGAGGGTAAACGTAGAGCCGTTTTAGAAGAGATGATGTTAGCAAATATATAATCGGAGTGGGAAATGAGTACAGAACAAGCAAATTCAGAGATTGTGATTGTGGCGGCAAAGCGTACCCCTATGGGGGGATTTCAAGGTGCCTTATCCAGTGTTTCCGCTCCTCAATTAGGAGCCGCAGCGATAAAAGGCTTGATAGAACAAACTGCTGTGGATCCTGAGAATATCGATGAAGTCTTGATGGGGTGTGTATTACCCGCCGGATTAGGGCAAGCCCCCGCTCGTCAAGCAGCATTAGGCGCTGAGTTACCTTTATCTGTTGGCGCGACGACACTCAATAAAGTGTGTGGTTCTGGTATGAAAGCGGTCATGTTTGGCCATGATTTGATAAAAGCAGGCAGTGCCAATGTGGTCATTGCTGGGGGGATGGAGAGCATGAGCCAAGCGCCTTATTTGCTTGATAAAGCGCGTAGTGGCATGCGTATGGGCCATGGCAAAGTGTTGGACCATATGTTTCTCGATGGTTTAGAAGATGCCTATACTGGCAGCGCGATGGGCAGTTTTGCGCAGTCAACAGCGGATGAATATAACATTAGTCGGGAAGCGATGGATGAGTTTGCCTTAAGCTCACTTGAAAAAGCCAATTTAGCCATAGAGTTGGGTTTATTTAAGGATGAGGTTTCGCCTGTCACGTTAGTGAGTCGTAAAGGTTCTAACATTATCGATACCGATGAGCAGCCGGGTAATGCCCGCCCTGAGAAAATCCCAACATTACGTCCGGCTTTTGCGAAAGACGGCACCATTACGGCTGCGAATGCCAGTTCTATTTCTGATGGGGCAGCTGCATTAATGTTGATGACGCGAGAGCAAGCAACATTATTGAATATAGATGTGCTTGCTACGATAAAAGGCCATAGCACCCATGCTCAAGCGCCAGCCTTGTTTACCACTGCACCTGTTGGGGCAATGAATCAATTATTAGATAAAATCAATTGGTCAAAAGATGATGTTGATTTATTTGAAATTAATGAAGCTTTCGCCATGGTAACGATGTTGGCGATCTCAGAGCTTGGACTCGATGCTGAAAAAGTCAATGTGAATGGTGGGGCGTGCGCCTTGGGTCATCCTATTGGTTGCTCGGGGGCACGTTTATTAGTGACGCTGATTTATGCATTAAAAGCACGGGGATTAACACGTGGTGTGGCTTCGCTGTGTATTGGTGGAGGTGAAGCGACGGCGATGGCTATTGAAGTGTAAGCAGGTTTTTAATCATTATCCCCCAAGTGAGATGACATTCAGCGTTGATAAGAGCGCTGATTTTGAGCACTGTCACTTGGGCAGTAATAGTCTTAATGCCAACGCAGGTTGGCTTGTTCAGGTAAAGGATTGGATATGACGGCTCAAGTTAAACATTACATCGATGGTCAATTTGTCTTAGGTCAAGGGCAAACACAAATTACCGTAACAAATCCTGCGAATAATCAACCGATAGCGTTGATCAATGCAGCCACTGAGGCAGAAGTTGAAACCGCTATAGCCAGCGCCAAGTTGGCTTTTAAAAGCTGGAAAGAAGTGCCTGTTTCTGAGCGTGCGCGTGTGATGTTGAGGTATCAGCATTTACTTAAAATTCACCATGATGAATTAGCCACTATTTTAGCCCAAGAAACGGGGAAGACCTTCGACGACGCTAAAGGTGATGTTTGGCGAGGGATTGAAGTGGTTGAGCATGCCTGTAACGTTGCCTCATTAATGATGGGAGAAACTGTTGAAAATGTGGCTCGCTCTATTGATACTTATAGTTACACTCAACCTTTAGGTGTCTGTGTGGGGATCACCCCGTTTAATTTTCCGGCCATGATCCCTCTATGGATGTTCCCATTGGCGATTGCGTGCGGAAATACCTTTGTTTTAAAACCCTCAGAGCAAGATCCGATGACGCCACAAAGGTTAGTGGAATTGTTTGAAGAAGCGGGCGCACCTAAAGGGGTGCTACAGCTTATTCATGGTGATAAAACGGCCGTCGATATTCTCCTGCGTCATCCCGAAGTGAAAGCCTTGTCTTTTGTTGGCTCTGTGGCTGTGGGTCAATATGTGTATCGAACCGGAACGGATCACCTTAAACGGGTGCAAGCGTTTGCGGGGGCGAAAAACCATTGCGTGATCATGCCTGATGCGAATAAGCAGCAAGTGATAAATCATTTGGTGGGGGCCTCAGTTGGCGCCGCAGGTCAGCGCTGTATGGCATTGTCGGTGGCCGTTTTTGTGGGCGAAGCGAAAACGTGGATCCCTGAATTAAAGGCGGCCATTGCCAAGGTTAAACCGGGATTGTGGGATGATAAAGAGGCCGGATATGGACCGCTTATTAGCCCTGCGGCAAAAGCGCGAGTCATTGATCTCATTACCCAAGGTATCGAAGAAGGTGCGGATTGTCTGCTCGATGGAAGAGACTTTGCCGTGGCAGGCTTTGAGAGTGGCAATTGGATTGGACCTACCGTGTTTGATAATGTGACTAAAGATATGGTGATCTATAAAGAAGAGATTTTTGGCCCTGTTTTATCGTGTATGCATGCCGATACACTCGATGCTGCCATTGAGATTGTGAATGCCAGCCCGTATGGCAATGGCACCTCTATTTTTACGGCTTGTGGCGCAGCGGCGAGAAAATATCAACATGAGATTGAAGTGGGACAAGTCGGGATCAATGTGCCTATTCCGGTGCCATTACCTTTCTTTTCTTTTACCGGATGGAAAGGCAGTTTTTATGGCGATCAACATGCTTATGGCAAACAGGCCGTGCGGTTTTATACCGAAACAAAAACTATTACTGCACGTTGGTTTGAATCGGATATTGAAATCGCATCCAGCCCGAATATGACCATAGGATTAAAATAAGCGGCTAGGCCAATAAACGTTTAAATAAACTTCGGCTAAATGGCATTATTTGTCATTTAGCCTTTTTAACGATTGATATATCGAAATATGATGAATGAAATATCATTTAATGGATATATGTAAATTAAGTTGTAGACCCAAGAAAAGAGTGCGACAGGAGTACCCGAATGAACTTTAATATTAATGACGATCAACGTCAATTTGTCGAGTTAGCCCATCAATTTTCAAAAGAAGAACTGGCCCCTTTTGCGGCTCAGTGGGATAAAGATCATTATTTTCCACGAGAGGTCATTGAAAAAGGGGGCGAGCTCGGTTTTTGTGGATTATACAGTCCCGAGGCCGAAGGCGGTTTAGGTTTATCTCGCCTTGATGCAGTGCTTATTTTTGAAGAACTGGCGAAAGGGTGTACTTCAACGACGGCGATGTTGACGATTCATAATATGGCCACCTGGATGGTAACCAGCTTTGGCAGCGAGTCATTAAGGCTGCAATGGTCAGGGTCATTAACCAGTGGCGAAAAATTAACCTCTTATTGCTTAACCGAAGCGGGATCGGGTAGCGATGCTGCATCCTTAAAAACAAAAGCGGTTAGGGATGGTGATGAGTATGTCATTTCTGGCGCTAAGATGTTTATATCAGGCGCGGGTGTCACCGATTTGTTGGTGGTGATGTGTCGCACAGGTGAAGCGGGTCCTAAAGGGATTTCAGCCATTGCTATTCCGGCTAATGCAAAAGGGGTGAGTTATGGTAAAGCTGAAGATAAAATGGGCTGGAATGCCCAGCCAACGGCGCAAATTGCTTTTGATGAAGTCCGCGTACCAGTGGATCATTTATTGGGTGAAGAAGGGCAAGGTTTTAGCTTTGCCATGAAAGGACTCGATGGTGGACGGATTAATATTGCGACCTGCTCTGTCGGTACGGCTCAAGCAGCATTAGAGCGTGCGACAAATTATATGCATGAACGTGAACAATTTGGTAAGCCTTTGGCGGCCTTTCAAGCGCTACAGTTCAAGTTAGCGGACATGGCCACTGAGTTGGTTGCGGCAAGAAATATGGTGCGTCTCGCTGCGTTTAAGTTGGATGAAGGGGATGTGCAGGCGACAACGTATTGTGCCATGGCCAAACGCTTTGCAACGGATATTGGCTTTCAAGTGTGTGACAGTGCGTTGCAGATCCACGGTGGCTATGGCTATATTCGTGAATACCCATTAGAGCGATATGTGCGTGATGTGAGAGTGCATCAAATATTGGAAGGGACAAATGAAATCATGCGCTTAATTATTGCTAGGCGTTTATTGGATGAACATGCCGCCAGTGTGATTTAATCTGACTAAACAAACTGCGCCATAGATAAGCTCATTTAAGGGGAATGCATGAAACAGGCTCAATTAGCGGCGAAAATGAATGATACTGAAGCAGTATTGTCGACATCAGATGTGCTTTTTTCCACTTTACCGACTGAAGATGGTCGTTTAATCGGCCATATTAGCCTCAATTGTGAAGCCGCGCTGAATGCACTGAATTTAGAGATGGCTGCTGCGATGTTAGTGCAGTTGGGGCGTTGGAAGCTCGATCCGTCTATTGTGTGTGTGGTGCTTGAAGGTGCGGGAGAGAAAGCTTTTTGTGCGGGGGGCGATGTGCGGGCCATTTATCATGCTGGAGTGAAAGCGCCCGAAGAAGTCACTCAGGAGGCGATGGCCTTTTTTGAACAAGAGTATCGTTTGGATTATTTACTGCATACGTTTGGAAAACCAGTGATTGTATGGGGTGATGGTATCGTGATGGGCGGCGGCTTAGGCTTAATGATGGGGGCGAGCCATCGGATAGTGACTGAGCGCTCTCGTATTGCCATGCCGGAGGTGACCATTGGCCTTTATCCCGATGTGGGTGGGAGTTATTTTTTAAATCGCATGCCGGGTAAAGTAGGACTTTTCTTAGGATTAACTGCATATCAAATGAATACAGCGGATGCACTTTATGTGGGGATTGGTCGTCATAGTCTGCGAAGCCAGGATAAAATGGCGATGTTAGAGGCGTTAAAGCGGCTGCCATGGCAGAGCGCGGCAAGTGATCATCATCAAATGTTAGATACCTTGTTTGGTGAGCTGCAATCTCTTGAGATTGGACAAAGCGTATTGAGGCAACAGAGACTAAAAATCGATGCTTTAATGGCGGGAGAGCTCAGTGAGATAGTGAACCGAGCTAAAAATGAACAGCCAGATGACATCTGGCTGCAAAAAGCACTGCATACTTTTTTAAAAGGCAGTCCGTTAAGTTGGTCGTTAATTTATGCTCAGTCACAGTTAAGTGCAGAGCTGAGCTTAGCCGATATTTTTCAATTTGAATTAGGTCTCAGTGCGAATTGCAGTGCGTTTGGGGACTTTAAAGAGGGCGTTCGCGCGTTGTTAATTGATAAAGATAGAACCCCTCTCTGGCAATTTCCCCAGTTAGATGAGCATTGTGAGGCCGCCGCGAATCGGTTACTGACCTCCCCTTGGGAAAACCAAATTCATCCGTTAGGTGATTTATCTTAAAGTACGCGAGTTAAATAAACACACAGGTTCTTACTGATTAAGTGGCATCGATAAAAGGAGCAAACTCAATGAATACAGTTGCATTTATAGGATTAGGGCACATGGGCCAGCCGATGGCACTTAACTTAGTGAAAGCGGGTGTGACGGTAAAAGTGTTTGATCTTGTTCCAGAGGCGATGGCTGAACTGACTGAGCAAGGCGCTTTGATGGCGACCAGTGCGTGTGGCGCTGCAGCAGGTGCTGATGTGGTGGTGTCCATGTTACCTGCAGGCCGTCATGTTCGGGGTTTGTATCTAGGCCAAGAGGGCCAACCGGGATTATTGGATGTGGTGGCGAAAGAAACGTTATTGATTGATTGCTCCACCATCGATGCAAAAAGTGCCAGTGAAGTGGCAAAGGTAGCGGCATCAAAAGGGATTGAATTTGTTGATGCCCCGGTATCGGGTGGCACGGGCGGTGCGGTAGCCGGAACCTTAACCTTTATTTGTGGTGGAACGGATAAAGGATTTGAGCAAGCAAAGGCCACTTTATCTATAATGGGGAGTCATATTTTTCATGCGGGTGGCGCTGGTGCAGGACAAATTGCTAAAATATGCAATAACATGTTGTTATCGGTGTTAATGATCGGGACATCTGAGTCACTGCAATTGGGTATCGATCATGGTTTGGATCCCAGTGTATTATCTGAAATAATGAAAGTCAGCAGCGGTGGAAATTGGACATTAGAGAAATATAACCCTTGTCCTGACGTGATGCCAAATGTGCCTTCGTCTCATGATTATCAAGGTGGGTTTATGGTGGATTTAATGATAAAAGATTTGGGCTTGTCACAAGAGGCGGCATTATCGTCTAATTCAAGCACGCCTATGGGCGCATTGGCACGGAGTTTATATGTTAACCATGGGCGAAAAGGCCATGGTCAACTCGATTTTTCCAGTATTTTTGAAGAATTTAATAAGAAAGGGTAAGCGAATGGATTTAAAAGATAAGGTGGTGGTCATTACTGGCGGTGCAGGTGGACTGGGTTTTGCTATGGCGCAAAACTTTGCCGCAGCAGGCGCTAAATTGGCACTTATCGACGTGGATCAAGATAAACTCGAAAAAGCGTGCGCTAATTTAGGTGCAGCAACCGAAGTTCAAGGCTATGCCATTGATATTACTGATGAAGAAGATGTTGTTGCTGGCTTTCAATTTATCAAAGAAGATTTTGGTCAAGTCAACGTTTTGGTCAATAACGCGGGGATTTTACGTGATGGTATGTTGCTGAAGGTTAAAGATAACCAAGTGATTGATCGTATGTCATTTGAGCAGTTCCAATCGGTTATCGATGTGAACTTGACGGGCAGTTTTTTATGTGGCCGTGAAGCTGCCGCTACCATGATTGAAACGGAGCAAGCGGGCGTTATCATTAATATTTCGAGTTTGGCGAAGGCGGGTAATTTAGGTCAATCGAACTATTCGGCGTCTAAAGCGGGTGTGGCTGCGATGTCTGTCGGTTGGGCTAAAGAATTAGCACGTTACGGTATTCGCAGTGCTGCTGTTGCGCCTGGAGTCATTGAGACTGAAATGACAGCGGGTATGAAGCCTGAAGCCTTAACGCGTTTAGAAAAGATGATCCCCGTTGGACGTTTAGGTCAAGCCGAAGAAATTGCCACTACTGTGCGTTTTATTATTGAAAATGATTATGTGAATGGTCGAGTTTTTGAGATTGATGGCGGTATTCGTCTTTAATTTTTGTTAAAGGGACTTGAATGCGCAGCAACAATAAGCGCATCAATGCACAAGTGATTAAATCGGGTATTACCTTGATCGAGTTAATGGATTTAACCGATTAAGCTATATTGGTTTATTGATTGCCTATGGCTTAACAGCCCTTTATCAATGAGAAGGTAATAATTAACAAACGGTAAACCCCCGGCTCTGCCGGGGTGACTCGCATAGGTTTCACCTATACCGCGGTATAGGTAGGCTCAAGTCTCGACCAAAAGACAGGAGAGCAACCT
>NZ_JAKIKS010000139.1 GCF_023284005.1 Shewanella surugensis | reverse complement strand
CGAATTATCCGAAATGATAAACGGGGAGCGATATCTGCGAATGCAGAGCAGATATTGAATAGACTCAATATTCCAGCTGAAAATTGGCTAAAAATCATCACAGAGTTTGGGACATTGTTTCATGGTCCTGTTGGTACGCTACAAGAGCTGAGCCGCTACTATGAACATTTAGATAAACGACGACGGCACTTCTCAAAGTGTTGCCAGTATATGCAAGTAGGCTAGATCCCTTTCTATTATTTCAAAGAATACTTCCTTCAGTTAATCAACTGAGTCGTTATTTAACAGCCTAAAACTCACCAATTCCACTTATCTCACTCATTTTTCAAGATTATTAACAGGTAATATGTTGAAAATGGTTCAGATCTAGATTTGATAGATGCTGAGTGTTGATATCTTTTAGAATTCTCAGTATGTTATTGATTAATAATGGCTGGCTATAACGAGTATCCGCTGGGATGTCTGATGTAAATGGACTTACAAATGCCGTGATGATAGGGATATCAAAAAATGGCCTGTCCCGCGAAAGCTAAGCGTATATCCTTATACGTTTTACATGATTTGTTGAAAGTATTTCAGCAATTTCGATGGGGGGAATGAAAAGCAAAAGACAGTGTGTTGCTTTGATTTGAGTTGGCTGTGATTACGAACTGATAAAGGACATAAAATAGTGTGGATAACACACGAAAAAACATCAGGACAAGTACCGCTAGGTTGGCTTGTGGTCTATTTTTCGTGCGTGTTAAAGCTGATAACTATAGAGCTAGTATAATAGTAAATAATTTACATCGATAGACAATTTTTAATTGGTGTCCCTATTAGTTTGATTCTTGCTCCATCACAACATAAGTATAAGCAATACCAACAGGTGAACCCGCAGCAACAAATCCTGACTCCACTACTTTAGCAGAGATATGTCCAGGGAATTTTTTATACAACTGACTGACTGCATTATTAAATGCGACATTAAAATTCGACTGATTGTATGCATAGCCAGCTATTTGCTTTTCTGAAATTTCACTTAAGGCTTTAGGATGAACAGGAGCATTTTGACCCGATAATAGGTGTATGACTGGGTAAGTCGTTATTCCTTCAGGTGTCTGAATGCTTATTTCAGTTAAATCTCCTCTTATACCATCGAATGTTTGTTGAGCTGTATAGGGGAAAAAGCCAATGGCTGGTGAGTCTTGTGCTGTAACGACAAATAATGGTACCTCAGCTGTTAAATCAATGGCTTTAATTGTTGGAGCAGTAATACCTTCAGCATAGCCTTCCGCTTTTATCGTTAGCGTTGGCTTATTAACTTGATGGGCCAAAACAAGTTGAAACTCAGTTGCAGTGACTTTACTAGGACTTAATAAAATATCGCCTTTAATTAATTTATTTAACATTTTTTTCCTCGTGAAATTAAGTGTAAATATATCCGTTAAGTTTTCTATATCTTTTTCCTCGCTAAAAAGCTAATAAAACATAGTTCATAGATATTCATG
Organism: Shewanella surugensis; assembly: GCF_023284005.1. Lineage (GTDB taxonomy): Bacteria > Pseudomonadota > Gammaproteobacteria > Enterobacterales > Shewanellaceae > Shewanella > Shewanella surugensis. Next base: position 12,793 of record NZ_JAKIKS010000139.1, on the reverse strand, counting down.
GCGCAATAAAGGACCCGTAAAACTTTCCTATATGCGAGATTAAAGCAATAGAAGTAAGCTGATGTGATGATGGTTATTGCTGAGATCTAGGAAACACCGAGCAAAACAGTAAATGGAGTAAAATCAGTTCAACTCAATAAGCGCAATATATTGGGATATAAGGTGCAACGGAACGGTAAACCATGATAAGAATAAATGTTGCTTTAAATCAGTGTCTTGCAACAATAGTAGTACTGTGTGGGGTTTTGCGCCTCCCTCGAAAATAACCTTATCTAGCATTAGTCGCTGATATTTAGTCTTTTTTAAATGTGAATTTCAGAGCATACGAGATCTAAAAAAAGCCCTTAAAACTGTTATGGGATGGTTTAAATCATAGCTGATCTATTACCCCAGATCTAAGCCCAGCTGTTTTTGTTTTATTTTGGTGAGGCCTAAAGATACGATGTGGTGGGATTGCGTTAAGTAATAAGTTAATGCTTCAAATGTGTCTTTGGTACTGTCAATTTGCTGTATCCATTTCATGCCACGGGATGCAAAATAGGGAGCGGGTTGGTAACCTGAATGCTCAGTTAAAAAGACAAAGTTTTGTTCTGAGACTTTGAAGGTGTATGTGGCTTGATTGCTTTTCCCTAAATTACCAATTGCAAATACTTTGCCGCCGACCTTCCATACGTGGGAATGGTTCCATTGCATAACATAAGTGGTGGCGGGTAATGAACCACAAAAATGATTGAATTCATCATGAGTCATATGGCGATCCTTTTTTGTTTGGTTATTATTATTTTCGGTGATAACCGTCAGTGATTGTCCAACTTATAACATACAGAGAAATAGATTGTCAGAGGTGGTATCGACTAATTTGCTGTGTGTGGTAACTCATGATCTTGTCATTGCGGTAGAGGTGATTTATCAATGTATGATCCATTTTTTAGGGAGTAAATAACCATAGGGACGCTCAATTTTAATGGGTTATTTGAACTCGTGATTTAACTGTAATTTCTGACATTAAGGGTAATGTTTTTATGTTGGCTAACCTGATAGCGTAGTGGTATCAAACTAAGGCCGCTGAAATCTGTATTTTAAGCTGGCTTGAGTACATGCCTGCCAGTAGAGGTTATTGGCGGTTCTATCATCAGTGCTATTGGTTAACTTAAAAAGGAAAGAACAGTTAATGGAAATCAAAAATCATTCGGATGTTGTATCGGGGTGGGAAGGGGGATTTGAGGAATCAAATACGGCATTTGCCTATCCAAAACCAGATCTTACATCTTTACCAATGCCAGATAATATGTTCAACATTGATAAGCTCCAGCGCCAGCAAGCAGTTAAATGGCCTGAGTTTAGCTGGGAGACCGAAAAAGGTAATGCCGATCCTAAGCGGTGCTATCAAATGTTCGCCCCTGATATCTCTAGATTGGGTTATACCGATAAGGGAAGAGTTTATTCTATTATCTGTCCTCAGCAAGGTATTACTTCTCCAACCTTGGGGAGTTTGAATGTAGAAGTCACCGTGACTGGAACAAGAGGATGGGTCAATGAAACAAACCGAGAACTTGCAGCAGAAATGGGTGTTGTGGGTAAGATCTGGTTCAGTCCTAGTGCAAAGCAAAATCCGATCGTTAAGTTGTTATGGGAATATTTTGACGATAAAAAACTGCCTCTTCCCTTGAAAAAATCGCAGGCAATCATTGTTACCACAAGTATCGTTAAAGATCCTGAACAACCGATTTTTCCGCTTAGTAAAGGCCAAAGTCAGGACTTTCCTATTCCTGAATTTGCTCAGCATCCTGAAGCTTGGTCTGTCGGGCATTTGAGTGTGCAGATTGGCTCGATTATAAAAACAGGTTATGTCGAAGTCGATGCCGTTAATCAGCTTATTATGGATGTGTTCAATTTAGGCTCAGGTAATATGCTGCAAAAGAAAAACGTGCTTTCATGGAACGTTTGGTTCACCGCCCCTGAGCTTGTCGATCAAGGTGAGTGGGCAAGACACGCATGGGTATGGCGTGAATCTATTAATGCCGATCATGGTTCTCCTGAGGGATCGGGTACTGAAGCAAAATATTTTGATGGTACTCTTTTTAAACCTGACGTAGATTTCATCAAAACGCTAGAGAAAACAAAAATTAATAATTTCTTGGAGAACATAGAAGGGGATGTTAAAGATCGTATTACTGGTTTTTTAAAGGATATTTAGCCTGTTAATATTGATTCCGTTACGTGGAATAGTTTTCCATTTTTCAATTTATTCAGCCCCAGTTATCTGGGGTTTATTGGGTAATGATCCTGTGTGCACCCATATATTGAGTGATTGTGTTAGTTGATTCAGGTTGACATTATGTAGGTACTATATGCGCTTGTTGTTGTAGGTTGATAATAATGTATACAAGCTGAAGGTTACGGGTTAAAGTCTAATTAAATCAGCCTATTGTTTTGATTATTGTATAGGTTGTTTTTTGTTTTTTGTTTTTTGTTTTTTGTTTTTTGTTTTTTGTTTTTTGTTTTTTGTTTTTTGTTTTTTGTTTTTTGTTTTTTGTTGTTATGATGGTTGAAACGACAAGTGAGTTAATATGTGAATGTTAAATTTTTCTAGTAATCGTTGCCCACCGACTTCTTAATTCTTGTTTTAATATTAAACGAATAATTTCGCACATCTTATTTTTTAAGGTGCGAACGTTTTTGTCTTTATTTTATGGAAATTATTATGAATGTTGAATGTTGAATCTTGGGCTGCTTTTACCAGTATCGTTTTGTTTATTGCGGTTATTCCTGGGCCGAATGCGTTATTGGTTCTTTTTACCGCGTTAGCGAAAAATCGTTTAATGGCGCTTGCTAATGTGGCGGGAGTGGCATTTGGCTTTATTGTACATGCTTTTATTTCTGCACTTGGACTCAGTTTACTGATTGCTCAATCGAGCATGGCTTTTATGATGCTGAAATGGATTGGGGTTGCCTATTTACTTTGGTTGGGTTGGATGAATCTAACAGCAGGATTTCATATGAAGTCACTTACAACACCTCAAAGTCATCAGTCGATAAGTGTGATGAGTCACTTTATTAAGGGGTTGTTGACCAATTTACTCAATCCTAAAATTATTTTGTTTTATTTATTTATCTATTTTTCCACAATTTGTCAGTCATGGCGCTGTTTTTAGTGACAGCTTGCTACTCGGAGCAACACAAGCAATTGTCGTGTCAATGTGGTTTGTTGTTGTGATTATCCTTGCAGAACACTTTAAGGTATTTTTTACTCATGCTAAGAGTGCACGTTGGCTAAATGTATTATCAGGGAGTGTCTTTATTGCATTTAGTGCCAAATTAGCGACGGCTAAATTATCATTGTGAGTGAGATTGAACCCCTGTTTAGCCTAAGGTATTTGTTAAGGCTTCAGGGGTTAGATAGCTAGTTGTCGACAATTAATCCGCTAAAACTTGACTAAAGTGGATAAAACGCTTAGATTGTCGACAATCTAAGCATTTTATCCACTGTGTACTTTATGCCTGTTATCAGCCCATTATTAAACGAATATATCGAAGAGCAAGCCATTACTTCAGCAGATAAGACTTTTTTACAGCTGAGAAAGGACATTGTCGAAGGCGTTATATTGCCAAGCTCTAAATTAAGTGAGACTGAATTGTCGACAAAATATACGGTGAGCCGTGCGGTGATCCGTGAGGCGATTAACCGTCTGAGCGCTTGTCATTTAGTTGAGCGAAAAGCCAATGTGGGCGCGCGAGTCGTGAGTTTAACGCGAGCAGGTTTAATTCAACTTTACCAAGTGCGTGAATCGTTAGAGGGCATGGCGGCGAGGTTAGCGGCTAAAAATATGTCTGATGAAGAAATTAGCGATCTCAATAGCTTATTGAATACCCATTTTCATGAGGTGCAATCTGGCGAGTCTTACTATCAAGAAGCGGGTGATGTGGATTTTCATTATCGCATTATATTAGGCAGTAAAAATCATCACCTTATTTCTCTGCTGCTAGATGGGACTTATCATCTGGTGCGCATGTATCGCGTGCAATTAGGCATGAGCGGTCCTCGTGTCACGACCGCATTTGACGAGCATAAGCATATCGTGCAAGCGATTTCCAATAGAGATGAAGAGCTGGCTGAAATGCTCATGAGACGACACATTCTATATTCAAAAAATAATATTGAAAGCAAGCTGAGCAATTGAGATGCGATTTAATTTCCAACAATTGTTGACAGCATAAGCCGTTAAAAAACTTATTAAAAGAAGAGATTAAAGTCACACATTAATAGCAAGCTTGAAACACTACCATTTGGAACAGCAGGGAGAGAAATATGAGTGCAGGTAAGAAGTTTCGTCAGGCGTTAGCGGATAATAAACCGTTGCAAATCGTGGGCACCATTAATGCGTATTCGGCCATTATGGCGAAAAAAATTGGTCATCAGGCGATTTATCTTTCTGGTGGCGGCGTGGCCAATGCGTCTTATGGTTTACCCGATTTGGGGATGACGTCACTCAATGATGTCATTGTTGATGTGCAGCGTATTACCTCTGCGTGTGATTTACCTTTACTCGTTGATATCGATACTGGTTGGGGCGGCGCGTTTAATATAGCCAAGACGGTGCGTGATATGGAAAAAGCAGGTGCTGCAGCGGTGCATATGGAAGATCAAGTGGCGCAAAAGCGTTGTGGTCATCGTCCGAATAAAGAAATCGTGTCAACCGAAGAGATGGTCGATCGCATTAAAGCCGCGGTTGATGCCAGAATTGATGCTGATTTTTTCATCATGGCGCGTACCGATTCTTTTGCACAAGAAGGGTTAGAAGCGGCAATTACGCGTGCCAAAGCCTATGTAGCGGCTGGAGCCGATGGTATTTTTGCCGAGGCGGTGAAAACCGAGGCGCATTATCGCGCATTCTCCGAAGCTTTAGACGTGCCTATTTTGGCCAATATTACTGAGTTCGGTCAAACAGAGCTTTGGAATAAAGAACAGCTTGGTGAATGGGGTGCTGCTATGGTGCTGTACCCACTCAGTGCGTTTAGAGCAATGAATAAGGCTGCTGAGCGAGTGTATAGCGCTATTTTAGAAGATGGCGATCAAAAAGCGGTGGTTGATTCGATGCAAACTCGTATGGACTTGTACGATTATTTGGATTATCACGATTACGAACAAAAACTAGACAATTTGTTCGCAGAAGGTAAGAATCTCTAGGGCCTGTTGATCTTTGGTGATAACCACGAAGGGTTAACAGAAGTAATGGCATTTGAATCGTTTCAGATGGCAGTATGCGCAAGTGACTTGAGCATACCAATCATATTCGAGATGGAAAGTGAGCAGTGAGTCATCCTATAGGGATGGTTACAACCTGTAATACAAATTGAAAGGAATACAGTGATGGTAGATAAGAAATTAGCGGGTGCAGGTCTTCGTGGTCAAAGTGCAGGTGAAACAGCCTTATGTACGGTCGGTAAATCAGGTTCAGGGTTGACCTATCGTGGCTATGATATTTCAGACCTTGCTGATAATACTTCTTTTGAAGAAGTGGCCTATTTACTTTTTAATGGTGAGTTACCCAATAAAGCGCAATTAGAGACTTATAAAACCGAGTTGTTTGCACTGCGAGATTTACCCCAAGCGTTGAAAGCAGTATTACAAGCTATTCCTGCTGATACTCATCCTATGGATGTGATGCGTACCGGTTGTTCTTTCTTAGGCAATTTAGAACCTGAAGTTGATTTTAATCAGCAGAAAAAAGCGGCTAATCGTTTGCTGGCGGCGTTTCCTGCCATCATGTGTTATTGGTATAAATTTTCTCATGACCATGTTGAGATTGACTGTATCACCGATGAAGAGTCGCTTGCGGGTCACTTTTTGCATTTACTGAATGGCAAAGCACCATCACAGTTGCATCGCCGAGTCATGGATGTGTCTTTGATTTTATATGCAGAGCATGAGTTTAACGCATCAACCTTTACGGCTCGCGTTTGTGCATCCACCTTATCGGATATGTTTTCTTGTATTACAGGGGCTATCGGGACGTTACGCGGTCCACTACATGGTGGTGCCAATGAAGCGGCAATGGATATGATCCAATCGTTCGCTTCTCCTGCTGATGCCAAAATACAAATGGCGGGGATGCTCGAGAGGAAAGAGAAAATCATGGGCTTTGGGCATGCTATTTATCGTACTTCCGATCCACGTAATGTGATCATTAAATCTTGGTCTGAAAAATTGGCTCAGGAATTTGGTGATGCGTCGCTTTATGATATTTCTGTTGCCTGTGAAGAATTCATGTGGGATAGCAAAAAATTATTTTGTAATGCTGATTTTTTCCATGCTTCGGCTTACCACTTTATGGGGGTTCCGACGAAATTATTCACCCCTATCTTTGTGTGTTCGCGTTTAACTGGCTGGGCATCACATGTGATGGAGCAACGATCGAATAACCGCATCATTCGCCCCAGCGCCGATTATATTGGTGCAGAGCCGCGTAAAGTATTGCCAATAAGCGAAAGATAAAAAGCATGATGAGGGCAGCATTAGCGGCCTTTTTTCATTATCAATATACCCAAGTGACGCGTATTTTTGAGTCACTTGGGTATAAAATAATTTCGTTTTTAGTGTGAGTTTTTATACCCAGATCATTCGTTATCGTGTGTTCATTGTTGGTTGTGAGCATCATTGTGAACTCGATAGTACGGGGGATTGAAGTATATACATGGAATAAGTTATGAATAGCGATTACCGCAAGCCTTTACCGGGAACCTCTCTCGATTATTTTGATACCCAAGCCGCTGTCGATGCCATCAGCCCAGGTGCTTATAGCAAGCTGCCTTACAGTTCACGTGTTTATGCTGAAAATCTCGTTCGTCGTTGTAGTCCTGATACATTAACCGCTTGTTTGACTCAGATCATCGATCGTAAGCGTGATTTAGACTTCCCTTGGTACCCCGCTCGAGTGATCTGCCATGATATTTTAGGCCAAACGGCACTGGTTGATCTGGCGGGTCTTAGGGACGCGATTGCCGATAAAGGGGGCGATCCGGCGCAAGTGAATCCTGTGGTGCCGACACAACTGATTGTCGATCATTCTTTGGCCGTCGAGCACGCTGGATTTGATCCCGATGCGTTTGAGAAAAACCGTGCCATTGAAGATAGGCGTAATGAAGACAGATTTCATTTTATTAATTGGACTAAAACGGCGTTTAAGAATATCGATGTGATCCAGCCCGGCAACGGGATCATGCATCAGATCAATTTAGAGAAAATGTCCCCAGTGGTGCAATCGCGTGATGGAGTGGCTTTTCCCGATACGCTGGTGGGCACCGATAGCCATACCCCCCATGTGGACGCGTTAGGTGTGATTGCCATTGGTGTCGGTGGATTGGAAGCTGAAAGTGTCATGCTCGGTCGTCCCTCTTATATGCGTTTACCGGATATTGTTGGGGTTGAGCTGGTGGGTCAGCGCCAAAGTGGCATAACGGCTACCGATATCGTGTTGGCGCTCACTGAATTTTTACGCAATAAAAAAGTGGTGTCGACCTATTTAGAGTTTTTTGGTGAAGGTGCCAGTGCACTCACATTGGGCGATCGCGCCACGATCTCTAATATGACGCCAGAATTTGGGGCCACTGCTGCCATGTTTTATATTGATGAAAAAACCATTGATTATTTAAAACTGACAGGGCGAGATAAAGCCCAAGTAAAATTGGTTGAAACCTATGCCAAGCAAAGTGGTTTGTGGAGTGACAGTTTAATTGATGCCGAGTATGAGCGGGTATTGCGCTTTGATTTATCATCGGTTGGACGCAATATCGCAGGACCTTCTAATCCACATCGCCGCGTATCTACCGCGGATTTAGCGGGTAAAGGTATTAGCGGCAAGGTTGCAAGCCAAGCCGGTTTAATGCCTGATGGTGCCTGTATCATTGCGGCGATAACGAGCTGCACTAACACCTCTAATCCTCGAAATGTGATTGCTGCTGGATTATTGGCCCGTAATGCTAACGCGAAAGGATTAAGCCGTAAACCTTGGGTGAAGACATCACTCGCCCCAGGCTCTAAAACTGTGCAATTATATCTTGAAGATGCCAATTTATTGTCCGAGTTAGCGCAGTTAGGCTTTGGGATTGTGGGTTTTGCTTGCACCACATGTAATGGCATGAGCGGCGCGTTAGATCCGGTTATTCAACAAGAAGTGATCGACAGAGACTTATACACCACCGCGGTATTGTCGGGTAATCGTAACTTTGATGGTCGCATCCATCCTTATGCAAAACAAGCCTTCTTAGCTTCACCGCCTTTGGTGGTGGCTTATGCCATCGCGGGCACCATACGTTTTGATATTGAGCAAGATGTGCTGGGTACAGACAGCCAAGGTCGAGACATCCGACTCAAAGATATTTGGCCTAGTGATGAAGAAATTGATGCGGTGATTGCTAAGAGTGTTAAACCTGAGCAGTTCCGCCAAGTGTATGAGCCGATGTTCGACATAAAGGTGGAATACGGTAAGGATAATAATCCTCAATATGATTGGCGCCCACAAAGCACCTACATTCGCCGCCCTCCCTATTGGGAAGGCGCATTGGCAGGTGAGCGCACGATGACAGGGATGCGCCCATTGGCGGTATTAGGGGACAATATTACTACCGATCATCTTTCTCCCTCCAATGCCATTATGCTCGACAGCGCGGCGGGGGCTTACCTACATAAAATGGGTCTGCCTGAGGTCGATTTTAATTCTTATGCCACGCATCGAGGCGATCACCTGACCGCGCAACGAGCCACTTTTGCCAACCCAAAGCTGTTCAATGAGATGGTGACGCAAATAGGGAAAGAGGGGGCGCTTGAAGTTAAACAAGGATCTTTTGCTCGCATTGAACCTGAAGGCATCGAGTCTCGGATGTGGGAAGCCATTGAGACTTATATGGAACGTAAACAGCCATTGATTATTATTGCTGGCGCCGACTATGGTCAAGGTTCATCGCGTGATTGGGCGGCGAAAGGGGTACGTTTAGCGGGGGTCGAAGTGATTGTGGCTGAAGGCTTTGAGCGCATCCATCGTACCAATTTGGTGGGAATGGGCGTGTTGCCACTGGAGTTTAAAAAGGGTGAAAATCGTCACACTTACCAAATTGATGGCACTGAAACTTATGACGTGGTGGGCGATCGTACCCCGGGCGCACATTTGAAAGTGATCATGCATCGAAAAAATGGCGAGCGTGTTGAAGTGCCTGTGATTTGCAGGCTCGATACCGCTGAAGAAGTGTCTATTTATGAGGCGGGTGGCGTGCTGCAACGTTTTGCACAAGACTTTTTAGAAAAAGGGGCTGCATATGTCACAGCGAGGGACTGATCTTAATATACCCGATTTTCAAGTATATGCTCCTCAGATAAGAGTACCCGCCACTTATATGCGTGGCGGCACCAGTAAGGGCGTATTTTTTAATCTAGCCGATTTACCCGATGTGGCTCAAGTGGCTGGTCCTGCGCGTGATGCATTTTTATTGCGGGTGATTGGCAGCCCCGATCCTTACGGTAAACAAACGGATGGAATGGGCGGCGCAACATCGAGTACCAGTAAAACGGTGATTTTGTCGAAGAGCGATAAAACTGATCACGATGTGGATTATTTGTTCGGGCAAGTGTCTATTGATAAACCTTTTGTTGATTGGAGCGGAAATTGTGGCAATTTATCGGCCGCGGTGGGCTCTTTTGCGATAAACAGTGGCTTGGTCGATAAGCAACGTGTGCCAGATGACGGCATTGCCGTGGTGCGTATTTGGCAGAGTAATATTGGTAAAACCATTATTGCTCATGTGCCTATGGTTCAGGGTGAAGTCCAAGAAACGGGAGATTTTGAGCTTGATGGTGTGACCTTTCCGGCTGCTGAAATAGCGGTGGAGTTCATGGATCCCGCCGATGGTGAGGGTGCCCTATTTCCTACTGGAAACCTCGTTGATGATTTAAGCCTGCCAACGGAAGTTGTGGCAAGTGGCTCGTTAAAGGCCACTCTGATCAATGCAGGTATTGCGACCATTTTTATCAAGGCTGAAGATATCGGTTATAACGGCACTGAGTTGCAAGACGCGATTAATGGCGATGTCAAAGCGTTAGCGATGTTTGAGACTATTCGCGCTCATGGCGCGGTGAAAATGGGTTTAATTGCGCATATCGATGAAGCCGCATTGCGAGCTCATACGCCGAAAGTGGCTATTGTCGCAGAGCCGAAAGAATATACGTCATCGAGTGGCAAAACGATTTCAAGTTCGATGATCGATCTTAATGTGCGGGCGCTATCGATGGGAAAACTACATCACGCCATGATGGGTACTGCTGCTGTGGCTATTGGCGCTGCGGCCGTTATTCCGGGAACCTTAGTGTATCAAGCCGTCGGCGGAGATAAGCGTGATCCTTCATCTGGGAGTGTGTGTTTTGGTCATCCGTCTGGTACGTTAAAGGTGGGCTGTGATGCGAGTATTCAAGCCGGTGAATGGCAAGTTAATAAGGCGGTGATGAGCCGCAGCGCTCGGGTGCTGATGGAAGGCTGGGTGTGCGTTCCTGTGGATGATTTTTAGGTTATTTGTCTAAGAGTGTAAACACAGTGCGCTGTGTTTTATGCTCTTTTTTTTGCTTAAAAGTATCGAGAGTGTGGATGATTTCTTTCAGTAATGGTTTGTTCGTGCTGGCAATAAAGTCATATACAGCGTTAGGTAAGATCACTTGATTGCTTAGGTTTTCTCCTTTTCGAACGACGATGATCCCACCGGCATAACGGACGATAGGATAGCTGAGTAGATTATAGAAATCAGAGATTTCTCTCGCTTCTATCATGAAATCTGCAGCATTTCTGGCTAATTCACAGAGTTCGATATTGGAATCCTTCCATGTATATTTGGCATTGATAGGGCGCTAAAATGGTTTTAATGACTTGATAAGCGATGCTATCGGCATGATGCGTCGATTTTGTATCAGCTTCATTTTTTGCGTCGATATAGAAGCTATGTTTATTTTTTAAATCCACGATCAAGGCCGCTTTTACTTCAGTGGCTATTTGTTTAGCGAGTGATAAATAATTCATGGATTGCCTTTTATTATTGAGTCTGAAATTTAACCATTCTGAATAATGAGTGGTCAGGCCTAGTATCCTGCGGCTTGACCGTCTTTTCGGCTCTCTGAGGCGCCAAAATACACTTGTCTTTTATCATCCCATAGAATGGCTTGATAGCCACCGTATTCCCCTGTGATGTTGCGTATGTCATGACCTCTGTTACTTAAGTCGTGGTGAGTGAGATCGCTAAAACCTGTTTCTAAGCTAATGCAGCCACCTGTGGTCATTTTTCGTCCCGTTGGTTGGCTTGTTCCTGAATGAAAAAAGCGTGGCGCATCGCCCGCTTCTTGCAGGTTCATATTAAAGTCGATTAAATTGAGTAATATTTGCACTTGCATTTGAGGTTGTACAGGGCCACCCATGACACCAAAACTAAGCCAAGGCCGGCCTTGCTGAGTAACAAATGCGGGGATAATGGTGTGAAAAGGCCGTTTATTAGGTTGGTAGCGATTAAAATCTTGGCTGTTTAAGCTAAAGAGTTGTCCTCTGTTTTGTAACACAAACCCCAGATCCGTTGGCGTCATACCCGATCCCATACCGCGATAATTACTTTGGATTAAAGAGACCATGTTGCCGTGTTTATCGGCTGTAGTCAGGTATACCGTATCACCGTGATCTAAGGCTTCAATGCCAGCTGTTACTCGTTGACTGGCATGACCGAAAATCAGTTTGTTGCGATCGCGGGCATAATTTTTTGAGGGCAGCACATCGATGGGGATGTGATTAAAGTCAGGATCGCAGTAAAGTTTGGCTCGATCTTCATAAACCAGTTTTGTTGTTTCAATCACAGTGTGGAGTAAGACTTCACTGCCAAAACCCATTTTTTTATATCGTGTTGCTCTAACATATTGAGCATTTGTAATACTTCAATCCCTTGGCCATTGGGAGGTAACTCCCAGACATCGAAGCCTCGGTAATGGGTGGATACGGGTGAAATCCACTGTGAGTGGTGCGCGCTGAGTCGTCATAACTTAAAAAACCGCCGTTAGCTTCCATGTATGCTGTAATGGTTTTGGCTATTTCTCCTTTATAAAAGGCATCTTTTCCATCTTGGGCTATTTTTTTTAGGGTATTGGCGAGGTGTGGGTTTTTAAAAATATCATCTTTAAGCGGTGTTGTACCTGTGGGCATATAGACTTGGGCAAACCCTGGAAAGCGTTGTAAGTTTTTAGCATTTTGCGCCATTTCATAGGCTATGGTTTCAGTGACAGGAAAGCCTTTCTCAGCATATTCAATGGTGGGTTGCAGTAAGGTGCTCATGGGCAGTGAGCCAAATTTTTTCTGTATTTCAAACCATGCATCAACAGCGCCAGGTGTGGATACGGGTAAGGGGCCAAAGGCGGGGATCGTGGTTAGATTTTGTTGCTTAAAATAGTCCAGTGATAATGATTTTGGTGAGCGACCAGAACCATTGAGTCCGTATAGTTGCTGTGTTTTTTCATCCCAAATAATCGCGAATAGATCGCCTCCGATACCACAACCTGTTGGTTCGACGAGTCCAAGTAACGCGTTGGCGGTAATGGCGGCATCAATGGCATTGCCGCCCATTTTTAAGATATCTAACGCGACTTGTGTTGCTAAAGGTTGGGAGGTGGCCAGGGCGGGATCGCACTTTGTTAACAAAGATTGAATCTGCTGAATTACTGTGATCTAATCGCACCTCACTTTCTGAGAGGTAACCCAATGACCCTGATCGAACACCTTAC
>NZ_JAKIKS010000138.1 GCF_023284005.1 Shewanella surugensis | reverse complement strand
TGCGGTGCGCCAAGTCAGCGAAATAAGCTAAAAAAGGCGAGTTGGGACGATGATTACAGGGCAAAAGTTTTCTTTGGTTAATTATCCGACAAAGTATGCTCCCGCCCTGACATCCCCCCCAGGGCCAGATCACGAATATTTTATAATATAATTTATTTTGTAATAGGGGAGCGACTTAAGCTATCAAAAAACAAACAATCTATTTTTTTTCTCAGACTTTAATAACTTATTTTTTAATCTATTAAAAAAAGTATTTCATCCCCATCTTTATTATGGTAGAAAACACACCTTTTTATGATGATAGAGTCAAAAGACAGACTCTATCATTGCAGGGCAGTGCATACGATTCGCAGAGAACATATTCACTAATGATCAACAGACACTAAGATCCCCCTAATACCGAGAGGTTTTCAAGCTCATATCTGCATCCTTCCAAGCCGTGATAAAACGCTCATTAATCGCAGCGGCCACCAGAGCTTTGTCTTGCTTTAATAGGCTTTGCTTCAAACCAAATAAAGAATAACCATTTTCTGGATTACGACGCAGATCTTCCCAGTAAACGACCTCCGCCTCAGCCGGTAAACCTGCTTCTAATAGCAAAGCACCCAATATATGACGCACAGGGAAATACCAATCGGGTGGCTCGTTATACATTAGACCATCTTCAAGGCGCACTGCTTTTTCCAGCAGAGCAATGGCACGTGGAAAGTCATTTTGTTTAGCCGCCATTTCGCCTTCAAGTAACTTTTCAGCAATGGTTAATAAGGTTTTAGCTGCGCCGTAACCCACATAGACTTTATCGACTTTCACCACTTCAATTAGTTGAGTGAGTTGTTGCAACTCTTTTTTGGCTTCACCTAATTGCCCCCGATGAGTAAAGGCTAAACCACGACCATAATGCCAGATCCCATTCATAAAAAGCGCTTTCTCGTTGGGTTTTGGCTCTGCAAGCATTTTTCCCCACAAGCCAAATCGCACCATCACAAACATCGGCTGACTGCGAAATGACTCAAATAATCCCCAAGTATTCTCTTCATTATCAGCACTGATTTTAGCTTCAACGGAGCGCGCAGCGCTCAAAGCCTGTTCACTGCGCCCGAGAAACATCGCCGACCAAGTCAAGAAATGAATATTATGCGGGTAATAGCCCAAGGGATAGAGGCCCTGTACTCGGCATTGGGTAATATAATCACCATCCGCTTTAATCGCCTGTGTATTCGCATCAAAGGAATCAGCATATCGTCCCACTCGCATATAAATATGTGAAGGCATATGGACGAGATGACCAGCCCCTGGCATCAATTTCCCCAATTTATCCGCACTGGCGATGCCGAGTTCTGGTCGAAAAGCTTCAACCGTATGAATAAAATAATGATGAGCGCCGGCATGACTATTATCACGTTCGATAACCGACTCTAATGTTTCCATTACCACCTCAGTATAAGGCTTGGGAGTACCATCCTTATACCAGTAATCCCAAGGGTTGGTATTCATAATCGCAGCGGCATAGAGTGTCGCAGCATCTAAGTCATCAGGATATTGCTTGACTACCGTGGCCATCGCCTCAACATAAGCAGCATCCAAAGGTTTACGATCGACATTGACATCATGGGTATAGCGCGTCGCTAACGCATCGATATATGCTTGCTCTCGCTTTGATACCTGAGCCTTTAACTCGATGGCTTTTTGTATCGCTGCATAAGCTTGCGGTACAACGGCCGCTTGCATGGGCAGGTTTAAATTAGGCCCCAACACCAAAGCCCAGCCCCAATAGGCCATGGCATTATTAGGATCTAACCTTACCGCTTCTTTGAAAGCACGTAATGCCTCGGAATGGTTAAAACCCATTGTTAAACGAAAGCCTTGATTAAAAAAATATTGCGATTCAACGCTACTCGTCGTAACGTCAAAATGGTGCGTCCCTAAGCCAGTCAATTTAGGAGCTATAGGCTCAGTGGCCATACTCGGATCCGTTTGCAGCGCTTTAGGATCGTGAACGTGAGCCGAGACAGCAGTCGCCATAAAAATAAACATAGCGATAACACAATAACGAATAAACATAGTTATTTCCCTGTAAATGAGCATAAAGACAGTAATGTAAACTGGATCACCTTTGCAAAAGTACGACTGAATACCGCCTTAACTTCAGTGCTGACATGGATTCAAGGTGCATTCAAAAAATCCGATTACCCACCACGGCCTTGTCTTTTTTCAATCAAGATTAACTTGACTAATCTGATTGTTCCCTAGCATAAACTAGAGGATATACTCTCCCGACACAAGGAATAAATAATTAAACAAATCAATAAATTAGCTACACCTAAATTAGACCCTACTTAACGTTAACACCATGAGATCACGTGTATTTATGAGGATGAACGCTAAACCCTTTTTTCCATCAATAAGATTACAGCCCCGTATATTCCGCTGAGCCATGAGCCCCCAGAAAACAACCTATAATGTCTATATTATTAACAGTTCGTTTAACTGATCCCTAGCAGTACTTTCTGACACTCGGCTAAGTGAGTAAAATCACTAACCGAGGTATTATATGATGACAAAGAAAATACGTAAAATACACACAGATGAGTTCAATAAAGAAGCACTTGCTTTAGCTGAAAGAAACGGGGTTTCCAAAGCCGCAAAAGAGCTGGGTATTCGTGAATCACAAATCTATAGCTGGCGTGCAAAAACAGCCAAGAAAGTAAGCACTAGCCAGAGGGAAGTCGCTAAGCTTAAACGTCAGCTTTCGGAGCAAGCAGAGGATTTAGCTATCTTAAAAAAAGGCGGCCACCTACTTCGCAAAAAATCAAAAATAGCCCGTTTTGAATTCATGCTCGAGCACCAACATTATTTCTCAACGAAACGTATGGCGCGGGTGCTTCGAGTATCACGAAGTGGGTATTATCACTGGCGTCATTATGCTCAAGAGCCTAGCAATAGAATGCTTAATCGCGATTATAGAGATATGAAAATAAAACAAATTCTCGATGAAAGTAAAGAGCGTTATGGTGCCATTCGTATTCAACGAGAGTTGATAGAAGCTACAACTGCAATCAAGACCATATCTGATAGCATTCGTAGACAAAACTTGGTAGCCAAAGCAGCCAAAAAATTCAAGGTGACGACTGACAGTGACCATCAATAAGCTATTACTGATAATGTGTTAGAGTAAAACTTTGATGCTAGCGCGCCTAATCAAAAGTGGGTGCAAGATATCACGTACCTGTGGTACCTGCGAAGGCTGGCTTTATTTAGCGGTAGTGATAGATTTGTATTCACGAGCAGTAGTAGGTTGGTCTATGGATACACACATGAAAGCGCAACTGGTAACGGATGCATTGAAGTTGATTACAATCGAACAAGAAGGCATAGTGCAATTGGGTATCAAAGCCCATTAAATTATGAACCACAAAAAGTCGCTTAATTGAGTGTCCAGTTTTAGTGCCGGGTATCATTGGCAAATAGAACAGTATCACCGTGCAATTAAGCAAGTCTGTCATATTGAACATTTTCAAGTGCGAAATGAGCAACCAATAAGAAATCATATATTTGCAGCAATTTGTAATTTTATTCATTTAAATAAAATGCAGGCTGCTAAGATGATATGTAATATTGACAAGCATCAGCGTGATCTTTATAAAGATGTGGTCGCTTCTTTTATAGAACTATTTTCTAAAAGGAAGTCTTGACTAAACCCAAGTTTTCAAGCTTCTGTCAATGCGTAAGTCCTATGAGTAATGAAAAAGTCGCCAAGATATATAACCAATTCAGTGATTACGGGGCTATCGCCGCATAGAAGTACCCAGAGTATTGAAGTATGCTTAAATTTAAATATCTTCACATATTAGAGTTATGTTGCTTGTATGAATCATTACCTAGTGTTGACGTATGTCTTGCTAGTCACTGTGCTTAGTACAGCTGGCCTTGCATTGCCTTATCCTATATTGGCTCCTTTATTTATGTCAGGTGAGTTAAATGGTTTAAATGATTTTATGTCTATCTCACCAGCATTATTATTGGGCATTGCTTTAGCTGTTTATCCATTGGGAATTTTTATTGGAGGCGCGGTTATCGGCGCTTTGTCTGATAGTTATGGAAGAAAAAAATGTTTAGTGATTACATTATTTTTGAGCGTATGTGGCTACATGAGTTCTGCTTATGCTATTGTAAATGAGGCATATTTACTTTTTTTAATGGCGCGTTTTATTACTGGGTTATGTGAAGGTAATGTATCGATTTCACGTGCAATAGCACTGGATTTAGGTGATAGACTTGATAAAACACGCGCCATGTCCTTAATCGGAGGTGCTTTTTTTTTAGGCTGGTTAATTGGCCCGCTTGCAGGAGGCTATTTGGCCGAATATGGGCCTGAGGTGGCTTTTCAAGTGGCAGGTGTTGCCATTTCATTTTGCATGTTTTTTGTGATACTGGTGATACCAGAAACCCATAAAGTGAAGACGAACAAGTCTTTTTATCGGTTGGTTAGATCTCATAACTCACTGACTTTATTACGTTACCCAAGAATATACCAATTATTTATTCTTCAATTGATTTTTTGTTTGGGGTTAAATGCTTTTTATGAGTTTTTCCCTGTGTGGTTAACAATAGAAAAGGGATATTTACCTTACATGATTGGAGATACAATGGCCATAATGGGCTTGAGTATGATGCTAACGAGTGTGTGTGTGGTCACCTTGTTAAAAGGATGGTTGGGAATGGAAGTAAGTTTAGTCAGCTCGATATTGATGACAGCACTCTTTATGCTGGTTATTCCTTTCTTATCTGATGTTAGCATGATTGCTGCGTTTGCACTCACAGGCGCGTCGATAGCCATTTATAATGGATTACTGCCTGCATATGCCTCAGACACTAATCAAGATGTAGGGAGCGGTGCTCTAATGGGATTATTAACTGCCACCTTTTTTTTAGCTAACAGCGTGATTGCGATTTTAGGGAGCATTATATTAATCTTATCGCCTGCGTTTCCGTTGTTTTTAGGCAGTTGCTTAATTTTAATTTCAACCTTGTTGATGATGAAGTTTATTTATACCCATGACACCTGAAAGTGCATGTTTCAGAGCCTGTAAAAGTATACTATTGCGTTTTACTTCACGGTAAATACTCGTGCGATGAACTGCCCGTTTTTTCGCTATCTGAGAGCAGGTCACATTTTCTAACAACAAAGCTAAAACTTGACATCTCTTATCTTCGATCAACTGTTTGTATTTAATAGTGATTACCCTTTATTTTTAGCCAGGGAATGGTACCACCTACAGGCAGTTGATTATCTATCTCATTTTAACCATGAATGTTGCACTTATTAATCTGAAATTACGCATAGCCATTAAGTTACAACATAACCTTGCTGCTTCATAATATAAAAAGATAATATTTTTAGTATATTGGGTGGTATTAATGTCTATTTTAATACTTAAGCTTCAATCTATTAATGAAAAATGCATTATCAGATGCAGAAAATAAACTATCATTAGCTTAAATGTAATTATACTTAATAAAAACAATAGCCGCTCTAGTAATTTATTCGAACTTTAGCTTTGCTTGTTCATTTACTAGTTTTTTAAACGTGACACAGAACTAAAAAAAATTAGAGCAGGATTTTTCAGTAAGTAACAAATTAACTTAAATAACATTTAAAAGCGGAAATACAAACTATGTTTAATCCAATGACCAGATGTTTTATAGCTAATGATATACATCCATTTGATATTGGTATAACACACTATAAATTACCTGATCTTGGTGTCTCTATTTATATTGGTACTGAACTAAACAATACCATTGGCTACTGGAAATCCGCTCTACCTAGCAACGGCGGAATGAGGCTAATGCATTATGAAACAGAAGAGCTTGCTGAACAAGACTGCTATGAACTTACCTTGCAGATGTGCAACAAACATCATCTATACCAAACAGGCTTTTCAGGTGGCAAAATTGTTATTAATACCAAAAATATAGAAAAATTAGATAAAAGAAAGCTATTGCTAGCCTTAGCACAAATAATCAATTCCTATGAAGGGCGACTGTTCACTGGATGCGATGTTAATATCAATATTAATGATATGGCGTACTTTAATCGTCTTTGCCCAAATGCGCTACTTGGGTTTACCGAAAATATTAACACTAACTTAGCGACAGCTTATAGTATACTCGGTGCTATTAAAAGTGCACTGAGTAAAATAAAGAAAAATACTCATGATATTTCTTGCATTGTACATGGATGTGGCAATGTTGGTGCCCCTTTGGCTAATTTACTTATTAGCAAAGGCATGAACCTTATTATTAATGATTCCATCCCTGGAAAAATTGCCAGAAATGTTAATAATCCTCATAGAGAAATTTTAACGGATGAATGGCAAACGATGCCTTGTGATATTTTCATTCCATGCACACCTGGAAAAGAAATTTCTGTCGAACTTGCTAGAAAACTTCGTTGTTCCGTCATTGTCGGGGCGACCAATATTCCTTTTGCTGAGCCTGAAGCTAAAAATATTATTGACTCTAAAGGGATCCTCTATATCGCGTCATTCATTAGCAGCGCAGGTGCTGTGATCAGTGATTCCATTGAACATTACAGCCCAAGTCAGTGCAAAAAAATTAACCAATACGCTATTTTTAATTTTATTCAGCAATTAGCATTTGATAAAACCTCAGAATACATTAATCGCAATCAAGCCATAAACGATCGGTTTATAAAAAAAAACAACCCAGATCCTCAACACCTAGCAAATTCTTTTAAAATATGGAAACAAAACAAATCAAAATATGTGGATTATACCATCATAGGAGCTGGCATCGCAGGTACTTCTGCCGCCTATTATTTATCCAAGCACTTGGATAGCAATCAAAAAATAATATTACTTGATCAAGGAGGTATTGCGAATAAATTAGGATCATCAGCAGGATCATCTAGAATGTATCGAGAAATGTATTCAGATCCTTTTTATTCGAAGTTAATGAAAGAATCCTTAGTACTTTGGAGAGATATTGAAAAGACCACTAACGTCAAATTAATCACTCAACATGGCTTATTATTTTTCGGTTCCAAAGATACAGGTGAAACGGTTGAAGGTTCAATCTTAGGAGCTGAAAAAACAATGAAGCAATTGGGAATTGAATTTATCAAATATGATACCCACAATGCCATTGAAGCACAATATCCATATTTAAGATTACAACCTACTGATATTGCTGTTTACTCTCCTGCAGATGGTATGATAGCTGCGACGAAATCATGCCAAGTATTAGCAAACTTAGCCCGCCAAAAAGGCACAAACATTATTGAGGGAATTAACGTTTGCGACATTGAAAATAATAATGATTTAACTAGCACCATTTCCCTGTCTAATGGTGACATATTGACGACAAAAAAATTAATTATAACTACTGGTGCATGGACTAAAGACAACATAGAAAAATGGTTTGGTATTTCTCTCGCATTAGAAATTCATTCTGTTACCTTTGGTTATTATCAAGTCCCCAAAGATGAGCCAAATTTTCCTCAATGGTTTTGTTTTAGAAACCATACACAGACAAATATATTTCCTGAATGCAAGGGCTTATACTATGGTTTTCCTGCAGAAAAAAGCAAAGACGACACAAATAACAATAGCGCAGTCAGAGTAGGCATTGATTTTACGCCAAAAAATAAGTGTTATAGGCCAGAAAAAATGGCTGATTTCCAATACACACCCGATAGCCAAATTGTTCAAGACATTAATGCTTTTGTTGCCAACCATTTCCCTCAGCTGGAAGAAAATCTGTCCATGCAGTGTAGCCCTTATAGTATCACAGCAGATCAAGATTTTGTTCTCGGAAAACTACCTGGATTTAATCATGTTTTTTTATTTTGTGGTGGTAATGGTCGAGCTTTTAAATTTGGCCCAAAAATAGGAAAGCTGCTGGCTGATCTGGCACAGGATAATCCAATTGATTGTGATATTTCACGTTTCTCTCCAACAAGGCTCTTAGCACAATCTCACACGAAACAAAATTTGAGTATGGCACATGTTCCTTGGGGAACCTCTGGATCTGGCATATACACTCTAGCAACGCAAGGTTGCTTTGATGTAATAAACAAAGCACAATCGGTTGCTATTGAGGCTACCTCAAACATCATACAGCGACTGAAGTCAGCCACTGATAATAAAAAAACGGCTCAGCTTGTAATCGCTCTTTGTGATTATGGGAGTGCAGATAGTGGTATTTCATTATATTTTTGGAAAAAAATCATTCACATTTTCTTAAATGATTTTGTGGAAGCGGAAATTGAATTAACCTACGAAGATCAAGCGTATAATGATTGGAAAAGTGTGTTTTACTATACACAAGGTATCATTAATCCCCCCGAACGTTTTGGTAATGAAGTCTTCTTAGATGAAAAAACGAAAGAAAAAGTCTTCATTAAAGCATCTGGCACCAGTTTTTACTGCCAGTGCCTGCCATCCAACACCTTACACTTTGGATTTTCATCCACTGCCATGCACTGGCTTTCAAAAAAACCAGCTCCTTTACCGGGGCATATCTTGCATCACACACAGCTGACCACTCACACTTCAACAAGTGATGCTTTTGCTAATCAAGCTGCTCAAGATTGGGAAAAGATTCTAGTCATGCGCGCTAAAGAACTCTGCAGTGGTGGGCAGTTAGTCATTGCTAACTTTTGTATTTCCCCTGAAGGATGGTGCTTAGGCAATACCCCTTCAGTACCCAATAAAATCTATGATGTAATGAGCCAAATTTGGCTGGGAATGTGTAATGAGAAGCTTATTAGCAAAGATGAGTTAAACAATATGAGCTTTATGAACTATTTTCGTACGCCGACAGAAATGCTAGCGCCATTTTTTAACAAACAATCATTATGCTATCAAAATGAGTTACGGTATATTTCTCATCAAATTATTATAACGAAATGTCCTTATTATCAAGCTTGGTTAGAAAGTGATAAAACGCACCCCATCGCTCATGCAAAGTCATTTATACCGACATTGAGAACATGGTCAAACAGCACCTTTGAATCAGCACTAAATGAAACCATTCGTTCTAAAGAAGAGCGAAGTCAAATTGTCGATGTGTTTTATTCTCGCTATGAAGCGATCGTAGCCTCTGCACCTGATGATCATGCAATGGATTACGTGCACTGTGTTTTGCATCTCGAAAAAGTGTAGTCAAACAAATTGCATATGTTGATTCGAAATGAGGTTGAGCAAACGGCCAAGCTCCCGACTTTATTACCGAGCTTATGTTACTCAGCCGTCCGATATCGCT
Organism: Shewanella surugensis; assembly: GCF_023284005.1. Classification (GTDB taxonomy): domain Bacteria; phylum Pseudomonadota; class Gammaproteobacteria; order Enterobacterales; family Shewanellaceae; genus Shewanella; species Shewanella surugensis. The sequence goes on along the minus strand of NZ_JAKIKS010000138.1, from coordinate 5,019 downwards.
GAAATTCGGCATAAACAGATCGTGATGCATTGATGAGTATTTCAGAAGCGATTCTTTTTCCGACCATGAGTATGCATATCGATCGCCTCGCCCCAGATCACTTGCGCGGAGCCTATTTTGGCGCAGCTTAATATTGGATAGTTTGGGTGGTTATTTATGATCGCCAGTGCATTATGTCTCGCGGTATTTTACCTCTATAGCATTTTGGACCGCTTTGCACGGCCGACACAGGCTCTGACTGTAGAAGTCACTTAGACCCCTAAAGGGAATAAAGCGCAATTTCAGAGCACTCAGAGTACTTTTTACAACACGCCCACTTCGGTTCTAAGTCGACATGCAGATACCGAGTACCACTCTACGTGCAATAAAACCAAGACATTTACTGTCAGGATAGCCTATGGTTCCAATCAAATTTAATCTTACTTTTGAGCATGTTCATGTGGACAGGCATTATTAATGGCAATGAGAGACTATTAATAATGCCTGTGGCAGTTGATTGAGCTGAGACCCATTGAGTTGTCGATATCACTTCACTAAAATAGAAAAGCCAGAGTAGCGAGAGCGACTCTGGCTTAACATCTGGCAGCCTATATGAGGCCACCTGAATACTGGGACTTATAACCCGTTATGATATTGCAGTACCGTGGATTGCGGCACCATACTATCCAATGTAGGCGCTGCGGTGGGCTGTCCGTTGAGCAGTTGCTCAAACTGTTTGATGAGTTGTACTTTGTCAGGTGATGGCTTATCTCCAGCACCAATATTGGTTAAATCAATCATAAAGCCATCAAAGAGATGGGCGAGATCGGCAATGATCTCCGTATTGAGGAATTGATCTTGGTTATAAATACTAGGGTAACCTGCTTTTTGCTTATCGATAGCAAATTCATCACCTTTAAGGTTAGTGATGCTGGTCGACTTATCGCAAGACAGCATGCAGCCATTGTCGATTCGCGGCTTTTCACAGCCGACACTTTGCTGGAAGAAGCACTGCCTGCTCGCCATCAATAAAATAGGATGGTAGATGCTGTACATCATTTTGAAGTTTGCAGGGCGGGCAATATGTTTAATTTGCTGTAGGTTAATTTCGTTAGAAATAAAGGCACCATGGCAATCAAACTGTTCCTGCATGGACAATAATGCATAAGAGTTGGTGGTGTTTAAAAACGGACCCGCAATCCATTTAATCCCCATTTCAAAGGCGCGATTGGCAATACCGGTGTTGTTGGTGATAATCAGTGCGGGCTTCACCTGCTCGAGAATATTCAGCGCCACATCATAATCTTTACCAATGAGGACTGACGGAAACCATGGGATCAGTCGTGGATTTTGTTTGAAGAAATCCACATATTGAGTACAGCCACGTTTATAGGCATCGGGTAATTTAAAATAAACATCTGCATCGGTGTGCTCAGTAAGGGCAATATCAGCCTCATCACAGATCAAAATAGACAGCTTAGGTGTCTCATTTTGTGGCTTTGGATGCTTAATCAGTTTAGGCAGCTCGACTGCGGGTAATACGGCTGTGCCATGGTTAAGCTGCAATAAGATCTGTTTCTTTAAGACCGTGAGCTCCTTAAAGGGAATACTAAGATCGGCGGCTAAATCATCAGTGATGAGTGGCTTAAGGTCGAACTGTGCATTATGTAAACTCTTAAAGCGCTTTTCAATGACACTGTCATCAATGCTGGCATCGTCACTGCGGGTTAGCTGGCTTTGAGATTGCACGGTAAAGTGCTTATCGATTAACGGGGTTTGACCCACAACAAAATCTTGCGTCGTCACAGTGATTGATAGTGGCTTCCCCTGTTGGCCCGAAAAAGCCAATGTTAATGGCAGTTTCTCAATGCTTAAGTGCTTTATTTTGTCATCAACGGATGCCTGGATCTGGCTCTTTTCCTGCTGCAGTGCTTGTTCAGCGTCATGAATTTGTACGACTGAAATAGCCTGCGAGCCATTATGAGTCAGCTTATCTTTAAGATGGTTTTTCGAGTTATCACGGGGATTATCGATAAACATCGACTGGTTCAAGTCGCCCTTTAAAAAAGAGTTGGTTAGATCGCGGTTAAATACTTTATAGAGGCGCTCACCATCTTCAAGTAACTCTCCGGTCGCAAGAAAACCATCAATTTGTTTACGGAAACTGTCTATCACAGTATGCACGTAACTTGCGCCCTTAATTCGGCCTTCCACTTTGAATGAGTGAACACCGGCTTCGATTAATGCGGGTAGGTCGAAAAATGCCGAGTTGTCTTTGATATTGAGCGGGAAGTTATGGCCCGACGCCGTCGTTTCATACTCTTCACGACAAGCTTGGCTACAACGGCCACGGTTACCTGAGTTACCGACACTGGCTGAGGTGGAATAGCACAGGCCTGAAAATGCGATGCAAAGTGAGCCATGCACAAACACTTCAGTGCTGATATCGTTATCGCGACCCGTTGCGGTTAATGCGGTGATTTCCCGTAAATTGAGCTCTCTTGATAAATTCACCCGTGAGGCGCCTAATTTCTTTAAAAAGGGAATTTGGCCCGCATTATGAGTGGTTAGCTGAGTCGATGCGTGGATGTCCAATGTCGGGAAATGCTTTTTGATCAAATGGAACATGCCAATATCTTGCACAATCACCCCATCTAATGGGGTGTTGACCAATTTGCTCAGTAGCTTTGCGAGGGTTTTAAATTCATTCTCTAAGATCACAATATTGAGTGTTAGAAAAATCTCGCATTGATATTGGTGTGCTAAACGTATGATCCCAACCAGTTCCTCAAAGGAAATATTAGTGGCACGGTTACGAGCATTAAAGGTATCTAAGCCACAATAAACAGCGTCAGCTCCGGCAATAATTGCCGCTTTAATCGCATCAATATCCCCGCCTGGTGCTAATAATTCAATCTTCGGATCCATGGTGACAACTTGTTGTTAGACATTTAATGGGGGGATGTTACCCGTATATTTTGTCAATGAATATCGTTAAAGTAAATTATTCGCTTTTGCTAATGAAAATAACTAAAACCAAGGAACAAAATCATGGCATTACCTGTACTCTATTCTTTGAGAAATTGTCCTTATGCGATGCGAGCGAGATTGGCAATTTATGCCTCTGGCCAGCAAGTGCACCTGAGGGACTTGGTGTTAAGTAACAAACCAGCTGAAATGCTGAGCATATCGGCCAAAGGAACGGTGCCCGTGCTAATCACCACCGATAATCTCGTCATTGATGAAAGTTTATCAGTCATGCTGTGGGCTTTTTCACAAACCGATCCTGACGATTACCTCAATAAAACGCTGCCAAATGCGCTGGCTGACATGTTGTCGCTGATTGGCTTATTTGATAATGAGTTTAAGGGGCATTTAGAGCAGTATCGCTGCGCTAAACGTTATCATGAGCCGTCACTCATCGAAGAGAGACAGCAGTGTGAGCGTTACCTTGCTGATTTGGAATGGCGGCTGAGTCAGCATCAATTTTTGATGTCTGAGACCCCCAGTTTGGTTGATGTGGCGCTGGTGCCTTTTATTCGTCAGTTTGCTCGGGTGGAGCGGCAATGGTATTTACACTCTCCCTATCCAAAACTAAGACAGTGGCTGAAGACTTACCTACAGAGTCGAATGTTCAGCAAGGTGATGGCGCAACACCCAATGTGGCTAGACACAAAGGAAGATGTCGTCTTTGGAAGTGACATAAAGGGGAATAAGGGTTGATAGAACAGATTGTGGTGGACTCTTAATGCATGCGACAGAGCGCTCACACAGAAGCTATCATCCATACTTGCTGAAACCTCCCAAGAGAGGACTTTACGGCTAAACCAATCCACTAGGTAAACAAAGCAGCCAGATAGGCGAATATACGTGATGTCAGTACACCATACCTGATTACCCCGCGTGATATCCATACCATTGAGTAAATACGGGGAGACCTTGTGCTCAACATTCGGCTGGTATTTGGACTCGGTGCCACCGACTTTATGCCCATTTTACGCATCAATCGTTGCACCCTCTTACGGTTAATTGGGTACCCCTCGGGACGTAAATAATCACGCATTTTCGACTGTCACAAAAGGGATGGCCCGTATATTCTTTATCAATCAACTGTATAAAATTCAGGTTTTCCTCTGATTCATCCGCCCAATCGATATTACGATAGTAACTGGCTCGAGATAGATCCAGTAAGTCACACTGTCGCATAATGCTCAGTTGGCTATGGTTTGGCTTAATTATGACGATTTCCTCGGCATTGTTTAGTCGAGATGTCCGGTCTTTTTTTAAGCCAATCCACTACGTTCAATCTGGCTGTAAAGCTTATCTTGCTCCTCTTAGGTATTATCAGCCTGCTGTTTTCGTCCCTTGCTGAAAATATCGTCGGAGTCTTCAAGCTATTGCTTTTTTAAGCTATCGACTTAGCTGGGATTGACTTCGAATTTCGACGCTATTTGGTTGACGGTTTGATGCCCCCTCAGCAACCTTGGCTTTGAACTTTGCGGTGAATGCCTGACGCTTCATAATATCCCCTTGATACAGTGGTCTCTACTTTAACTCACGGTCTCAATTTTGGGGGCTACTATAGTTTTATTCTTTGGTTTCCTTATCTGATTTTTCAGTTTTTATTTGTAAGTACTTTTGTCTAGCTAAATATCGTCTATCGAATTTATCATTAACTTTATCAATGATGGCAACCATTTCTTTTTCATGAAATTTCTTAGGTAAGTCTGGCGTTTTTTCTAATATCTCGTAAAACACAGGTCTTAAATCAATTTCATATTTGGTGTAAAGCTCAACAGATTGATTTGAAAGTATGAATTTCTTTAATGCATCGATATGTTTTTTAATGAAACGGAAATCATGATCATAGCTGATATCTTGAAAGTAATAATATAACGGATACATCAGATCCTTAATCCTTAGGATTTCAACCTAGATCTCAGCAATAAGCGACACACGTTTACCTGTTAAAAACTCATAAGGACTGAGAAAGTTTAACGCCTTTCTTGGCCTCATGTTAATTAAAAATTCAGCATTGGC
>NZ_JAKIKS010000137.1 GCF_023284005.1 Shewanella surugensis | reverse complement strand
CCCACTCTTCATGAGAACGCTTAGTCATATTAACTCCTGATATCATAGTCAGGGGTTAACATAAGGGATCGATGAACACGGTTGAAGATGTACTTGCTCGGACGGTTACAAATAAAGTTTGTCTAGGCGGGGAGCAATACTGGGGTTGAACTGATTGGAAAACTACGTATTGCAGCCCGGCTGCAGTGGCTCTATAACGGTGAATATTCAGGTATAGGGCGTCCTAAAAAGTTCGATGGCAGGGTGAAAGTTGACACGGATTTAGCCCGGTTTAGCTCTCATGGAAAACTGGAAAATAATGTAGAGGTTTATGACGGGATGGTCTATTCCTCCAGTCTGAAACGCAATATTAAACTGGTGCTACCCAAGTTCAATAAAGGAAATCGTATGGGCCATGCCCTGCTTTATTCAACCGATATCTACTTAGAGGCAATGACACTGCTTCGTTACTATAAAGCCCGTTTTCAGATTGAATTTTTATTCCGTGATGCTAAGCAATATACCGGACTAGTCCATTGCCAGTTCCTCAGAAAAGAAGCAATTAATATGCAGGTCAATGCCTCAGAGCTATAGTTGTTTCTGGTGTATGAGAAAAAGACATTGCGATGTAACCTGTTAATTGATCTTGGCGGAGCAACAATTAACCAGAGATACATCGCAATGACTAAAAATGATAATGTTATTTCCATCGCTAGCTGGAAGCGAAGGAAATTCAATCAACATATTATGGACAGACTTTTTGACGAGTTAGGATTAGACCTGAATAATGAAAAAGTCGCCACGATATATGAGCAATTCAGTGATTACGGGGTGATCGCTGCATAAAAGTGTCCTGAGTATTGTAGTAAAGATAAAAAGATTAATGAACCATGTAGTATTTGATGTATTTCCATGGATTAATTGTGTGGTATTCGCAACTAAGCTGATAAATTAAAAAGTTCGATAATTTACATGTATTTACTGAAATACTTTCTTAAAAAAATGAATGATTTTTACTTTATAAAACGAGGATTGTTGTTAGTGAATAAGCCAATTTTATTAATCTCACCACATTCTGATGATATTTCATTTTCTATGGGGGGCGTTATTGCTAACCACAGCTATTGGGTTAGAGCCAACGTACATATGTTAACTGTTTATAACAAGAGTAATCATGCACCATATCATTCGTCATCAGATATTAGTGAAATAACAGCCATTCGTACTCGTGAAGATAAACAGTTTTGTAAACAGAATCATTTTCATTACTTTCAACTCGGATTTACAGAGGCGCTTGTAAGAGGTTACCAGAATACGGCGGATATCTTCGAACTTAAGAAACCTGAAGATGATGATTCATATTTGGGAGTAAAAGCTACACTATCTCCCTTGTTAGCTGAATATGATTTGGTTTTTGCACCACTAGGAATTGGTAATCACATTGAACACCGAATACTACAAAAAATAGTTGCACAACTAGCACCAAACAAAGCCTTGTTCTACGAAGACCTGCCTTATGCTGCCGATTACACAAGCAAAATAAATACTGAAATAGCCCATTCTCAACTTAATGATCTCCTCCCATATAAAACCTCAATAGGGAATGATCTGCAAAAGAAGGAAACGCTGTTAAATATATATAGCTCCCAAATTGGCCCGGAAGAACTACTATCTACAAGGCGTTACCATAACAACAATAAGGCCTCCGGAACAGACGATGAACGACAGTATCAAGAAATAGTCTGGGGAAGGCAAGCTGTATTAGAGAAATACAAAAAAAATCTATCTACCTGAAAGCATATATTTTAATAAGAAAACATTACTTTTACCGTGCTAGCTTGAAAGTAAAGATAAATTTTCAATATTTAAGCTTTGTAGTTTAGGCGAAAATAGGGATCTGGAAAAAGGAAATTAATTCAATATGAATCCAAAGCTTATGATTTTTGACTTTGATGGTTGTCTGGTTGACTCACGCAACCGCATTATTGAGCTAACCTATCAAACTTTAGCGTATTTTGAACACTCGGCTTCAAAAGAACAGATTGAGGAATCAATAGGACAAGCCACCAATGTCAGGTTTAAGGAATATGGACTGGCATGTAATGATATAGATAAGGGTATAGAAAAGTTTGGCCAATTACACTGCGATGATGATTATTGCGATGTACAAACAATTTCAGGTGTAACTGAGTGGTTGAATGCGTATTCTCATATAGAAATGTGGGTGATTTCAGGCAGTCCATATCTCCCTGTCAACAAAGCAATAAACCGACTTGGTCTGAACAAATTCTTCAGCAGAGTGATCACTCGTGAACAATATAGTGGCTTAACTAAGAAAGATTTTCTTAGTGGCATCGTTTCACCAAAAAATCATCCTATGTTGTTCTTTGGTGATGAAAAGCAGGATCTTGATGCCGGTCACTTACTAGGTGCAACCAGAATATTAGTCCGCGGACCAGTTAATGAAACTTTGGAAGTACATGCTGACTTGACAATTAATGACTTCAACGATCATAGGATTTGCTTTGAAAAATAAACAAATCACTGTTATTACCCCTACTACAGGGAATATACACGAGCTTGAAAATTGTATTGAGTCTGTACAAGCACAGACAGTAGTTGCCGATGTGGAACACTTAATTGTTGGAGATCATCTTGATGAGCATAAAACGAAAAAATTATGTGATGCTGTCTCCGTTTACGGAGATGCCGTTCGTTTTATCAACTTTGATGATCTTCCTGAAGCAACTTATATACCCGAAAGAATTGCTCTAGTTCGCAATTTCGGTATTCGAAACAGCCATTCAGATTTTGTTGCACATCTTGACGATGACAATACATTTGATCCCGAACATCTAACAAGTTTATTAAATATTCTCGATAATAATATGGACATAGATATAGCGTTTAGCTGGCGTCGGGTACTTAAACAAGATGGTACAGCTTGCTGTTTACAGCGATATCCATGGGTTATTAGTAACGATGAAGTTTTATCTCTAGAAGTTTTTGAGGACATGGAAAAACGGGGAATATTTAAAAAAGGGTCGAGTATTATCAGAGACCCTGAGCCTGGTAATGATGAGCTATTGTATCATATAGATAGCAGCGAGTGGATGGTTAGAAGAGCTGTTTATGAAATAGTGAGGTATGTAGAAAATATCACACCGAGAGAAAAAATATATGGCAATACTGATGATTATTTATTTTGCCGAAATGCTTATCAGGCTGGATATAAATTCAAGTGTAGTCAGCAAGTAACTTTGAATTACTATCTTACTGGGTATAGTAGCGGAGATGAAGAGTTATTGGAGCGTCCGTTTTGAAAATTGCTTTGATAGTTGAATGGCTGGAAAACCTTGGAGGCTGTGAGCACTTTAACGTATCTCTATATCAATATTTAAACCAATCGGGTGTAGAAGTTAAGGTATTAATACCTGGGCCCAGAGAATCAATACACAGTCGCTGGCGTGATTGTATTGAGCCCAGTGACTTGATTGTACTCGATGGGTCGTCAGTGAAGCAATGTGCACAATTTTTAAAAAATTGGAAACCGGACATTATTCACTCATCACCACATGAGATAACCACACTGAAATTGCTTACTGAGCATGTTATTAACATACCTGTAATAGGGACAGAGCCAAGTGACGGATCACGTTTGTGTCACTGGGACTGGTATCGTAAGCTCCCTGTGCTTCTTCCCCGATTAGCGCACATTCATTGTGTAAGTGAAAGAGCTGCCTATAACCTCAAAAAGGATTTTAAACTTACAAGTGAGACTACGGTCATTCCCCCTATTCTAAACACTGTTGATAGAGCTCCGCTTTGGAGCCGACGAACCCCGGCTAGACGAGTTCTTTTCACAGGACGTTTATCGGTTGAGAAAGGCTTGCAATTTCTAATTTCAAGCTGGGGATGGCTTGAAACCGAACTAGGAAATATCAAGCTTGATATCTACGGTAGTGGTGAACTTGCTAGTTTTTTAAAAGAGCTCGTCGTTGTATCAGGGGTGAAAAATTCTATCCGTTTTTTGGGTAAATATGACAACTTCCTTACTGATATTGATACCAACAGCTACGACTGTCTAATTCTGACAAGTCACTTTGAAGGCTGTCCCTATGTTGCTTTAGAGGCTATGTCCCGGGGGTTACCCGTAGTGCTAACGTCAAGATCGGGTTTAGCATACGAAGTCCCGAATGTACCTTATCTATTACCTTGCGATCCTGGCGATCAAGTTGCTTTTAGAGATCGATTAAAAGAGATATTCCAAAATTATGATGACGTTGTTGCTACAGCGCTGGAACGGAGAAACTTTGTAACAACCCGTTTTACAAGTGAGTACCTCGGGCCTCGCTATATTGAAATGTATCAACGATGTATAGAAATTCAGAGGCATTTTTAATGTTTAATTATTTATTTCATATCCTGCTAAAAGGCACTATATATGGGTAACAAATACCCGAATATATAAACCGAAGTTGGCCCTACTATTTTTAGGTGGTCGAGACATAAATAAAATTTTATGAGTGTAAGCCATAAAATGGCGCTCAACCAAAAATGGAGTTTTTATGCAGATAACACAGGACGATAACAACGCGCCCAATATTATTCTGATCACTATTGATGCTTTGAGAATTGATGCTTTTTCAACATGGTCCGGATGTCTGTCAGAGCCATTGTTTATGGATGAATTTGCAAAAAATGCCATTGTCTTTGAAAACCATTACTCTGTAGCAACATCAACATTGATGAATTTATATAGTATGTATACAGGATTACACCCGAGGCAGCAGCCTATTCGCAGTTTGGGGAAAGCGACAATACCAGTGCACAATATTCAGAATTTAGGTGGAATATTGCATTCTCATGGTTATGACTTGTGGACCAACATGGACGAACATTTAGGTAGCCCTAATATTTATCCTTTTTCAGAGTTATCGAGAAATTATCGAAAAGAGCCTATTTATCAGCACTTTTCTTCTCCTGTATTTCCACACACCTTTCCAGGTATGCCTTCTTATTATTTATATGCTATAGCTGAAACAGCAGTGCCATTTGCGCTAGAGAGATATAGAGAGAATAATACGAAATCCTTCACGCATTTGTGGTTGCAAGACCTGCACGTTTTACATCGTCATCCAAACTTTTACAAGGAAGCTAACCTGACTGAGCCAAGTGCTCAGTCAAATATAGGTAGTCCAATTGTAAATCGTTACTTTGATATTGTTAAGCATATTGATAAATACATTGAACAATTTTTAACTGAGGTTTATGAAATTAATGATAATGTTTTAGTTATAATTAATGCAGATCATGGTGAAGCTTTAGGTGAGTACCCCGCAGAAAAAAACGATGCTGAATGGTTTTCTACGGATGGTCGTCAATATGATCATGGCTATCCAAATCAAATCGAAAACAACTTAATCCATACTCCCTGTATTATGAAACCCCCTAGATGGAATAAAGGTGTCAGACTAAAGCAACTGGTATCTGTCAATGATCTATACGACACAATTTGTTCTTATCTCTCTGATCCTTGTATTAACTATAAATATTCTTGGAAACATCTAGTGGAATGTGACAAACCGCATCAACATAGGTTTGTTATTGCTGATACACGTTGGTGGACAGAGTTAGATCGCGCCAGCTGCTTAATAACAGATGATGGGTTTAAACTCATTCAATATTCAAATAAGAAATTTAAACTCTTTGATTTGAATAATGATCCGAAAGAAGAATACAACCTGCTTACAGGGAGTGAAGAAAAAAATAACCCTATGGTTAAACTTTATAAGAGGCTTGAGAAAGCCTCTTATAAGTATCTAAGAAACAAGTCTGTTTGGTCGTTGTAACAAGTAATAAAAAGTTTTAAACAAAATTATAAACTTACATATATGGATTACTTACAATGAAAGCACTCAAAGGAAGAAAAATAAAGCAGCTTAAAAACCTTTTACAATCAAAACAGTTGGAATTTATTTGCGAAGCTCACGATGGCCTGAGTGCCAAAATTGTTGAAGAAACCGGTTTCAGTGGTATTTGGGGTAGTGGCTTGGCTATCTCTGCGTCTCTGGGGGTACGTGATAGTAATGAAGCTAGCTGGACTCAGGTTTTAGAAGTTCTTGAATTTATGAGTGACGCGACCCGCATCCCCATCTTGCTAGATGGAGATACCGGCTATGGTAATTTTAACAATCTACGGCGTTTAGTAAAAAAACTAGAGTCTCGCAATATTGCAGGCGTTTGTATTGAAGATAAACTCTTTCCAAAAACCAATTCATTTATCGACGGGCAAAAACAAAAACTGGCAGATATAGATGAATTTTGTGGCAAAATTAAAGCCGGTAAAGATATTCAGCTAGATGATGATTTTTCTATTGTTGCTAGAACTGAGGCGTTTATAGTAGGCGCAGGACTAAGTGAGGCTTTGCATAGAGCAGAGTCTTATCGACAGGCTGGCGCTGATGCAATTTTGGTACACAGTAAGAAATCGACAGATCACGAAATTTCTCTTTTTATGCAAGAATGGGCGGATCGCTGTCCTATTATCATAGTGCCTACTACCTATTACTCAACTCCAACAGATAACTTTTCTAAAGCAGGTATCTCGATGGTGATCTGGGCTAATCATCTATTACGAGCCTCAGTTAAAGCAATGCAACACACTGCAGGAACTATTTATCAACAGCAATCATTACGGGGGGTTGAAGATAATATTGTGCCAGTGAAGGAGATTTTTCGATTACAAGGTGCTGAGGAATTACAGCAAGCTGAAGAAAAATATTTACCCCAATGCGATAGTGATAAAATCACTTCTGTTATTCTCGCAGCCTCCAGAGGGGAAGAACTGGGGAAGCTTACTCTAGTCTGCCCAAAGGCCTTGCTACCTATTAATGGAAAACCTATTTTGCATCGTTATATTGAAGAGCTGCAAGCACTCAATATTTACGATATCAGCGTTGTTAGGGGATACCAAAAACAACAGTTGGATTCCCTCCTATATAAAACCTTCGATAATGATGCCTATGAAACCACGGATGAACTATTTTCACTTTATCAAGCCAGAGAAAGTATTCAGGGACATTGTATTATTTCTTATGGCGATTGCCTCTATCGACGTTTTGTATTGCAGAAATTATTAAGTGGAACACAGCCAATTACAGTTGTTGTTAACCGTTCCTGTGATAGTAACGGTTATCTGCGTGATATGGCTTATTGTAGCAATAAAACTGATATTCCCACTTTAACACATATTAACCTGCAAATTGAAAACACCGATGCTGCGGGTGAATGGGCAGGCATAGTTAAGTTAACTCCAGAGGGGAGTATATTAATACGTAGAATACTTGAACAGCTAAGTTCGAGTAACAAATTTGAAGATTTGAACATGGCAGACTTGTTAAATATACTTACTGAAAAAACTACTGTAGAGGTTATCTTTATTGATGATGGTTGGCTTAATGTGAATACTGCGTATGACTTACTGAATACAGGTGAATTTCAATGTTAAACGGGGGGGATTTAGGCCTCTTACTAAAACAGTTTCAGATAAACTTTTTCTCAGGCGTACCTTGCTCCTACTTAAAACCTTTAATTAATTATGCTTGTAATGAGCTTGATTATGTACCAGCAGCCAATGAAGGGGAGGCGGTTGCCATTGCTTTTGGCGCACGACTAGCAGGAAAGTATTCGGCTGTATTAATGCAGAATTCGGGGTTAACCAATGCCTTATCACCATTAACATCATTAACAAATGTTGCAGCATCAGGTATATTTGGGTTTGTCGGGTTTCGTGGTGAACCCGGTAAAAATGATGAGCCTCAACATATGATTATGGGTAGCATCGGCTCAGAATTATTAAGACTATGTGGCGTGTATGTTGAAACTTTATCTGACAATTTACGTGATATCGAACAGCAATTTAAATGGGCTATAGGTCATATTGATAAAGGGAGATCAGTTTTTTTTCTGGTACCGGAAAATCATATTTCCTCAGTGGAATTATTAAGTTCGAAACCGAAGCTTTATCAGCAAGGGACTATTAACAGACATAAGAAAACAGAGTTAAATAGTCGTTATGATGTATTGAATACTTTGCATAAACGGCGTAAACCTCAAACGTTGTTAATGGCCACCACAGGAAAAACTGGGCGTGAGCTGTTTGCCATTGAAGATCACCCTGGCAACTTTTATATGGTCGGTTCAATGGGCTGCGTTTCTTCCATTGGTTTAGGCCTGGCTTTAAATAAGGCAGGAAGTAATGTCATTGCGCTTGATGGTGATGGTGCTTTATTAATGCGTTTGGGTAACTTGTCAACCAACGGCCGTCATCAGCCCGATAATTTGTTGCATATATTATTAGATAATCAATGCCATGATTCTACCGGTGGTCAACGCACAGCTTCATTTAATATGGACTGGGTATTACTGGCTCAGGCCAGTGGTTATCCCTGTATCCATCAGGTTTATGCCTTGGACGAACTAGATGGAATTGTTTATCTCTGGCAAGAAAAACCCTGTTTAACTTTTGTACATATACGTATATTGGCGGGTTCTATCAGTTCTCTTCCCAGGCCCGACAAATCTCCTTCTGAGGTATATCGGCGATTACAACAATTTATCCAAAATAATTGTTAGGAGGCACAATGTCTATAGATTCTGCCATTATTATGGCGGCTGGCCTTGGTCAGCGTATCCCTTCATATTCCCGATATTGCCCCAAAGGATTTATTGAAGTTGGAGGTGTCAGCCTTATTGAGCGTTCTTTAAGTTTGCTCCGGGAGCAGGGAATAGAGAAGGTTATTATTGGTACTGGGCATTTAAGTCATTTTTATGAAAAATTGGCCCTGAAGTTCAAAGGCCTGGATATCACCCTAGTATACAATGAAGTTTACGCTAAAACGGGTAGTCTGGAGACATTTTTACGGTGCTGCGAATTGGTAGATGGTTCATTTTTAAGTCTGGAATCAGATTTGATTTACCATACTAATATTTTACAGCATTTATTAGAAATGAATAAAGATAATATTCTTATAGGCTCTGGCAGAACTTATTCTGGCGATGAAGTGTATATTGGAGTTGATGAATACGGTTATCTGAATAATCTCAGTAAAAATTTAGATGATATTGATGCTATTTATGCTGAATTGGTAGGTATCTGTCGCTTTGACAAACATATAGCAGGCAATATTCAAAAAGTATTAAAGCAAAGAGGGGTTTCCCGCCCCTGTAGCTGGCATTATGAAGAGGGGCTGGTTGCTGTCAGTTCTAATACTAATATCAAGATCGAAAAAGTTAATTTCCCTTGGGCTGAAATTGATATGCTTGAACACCTTCAGAGGGTTGAGAAGACAGTATGGCCTGCCATCTGCGAACTGGATGTCTTCGAAAACCAAAGTACAAGGTAGCTAATAAATACATGTACTCACAATTATAGAAATCCGATCTTAAATAGAGAGAGCGTTATGCAAAGAAGCATTTTATTAACCCCTGGGCCAGCAACGACTTCAGATAATGTCAAATACGCCCAAATTGTGCCTGATATATGCCCGCGCGAGCAGTCTTTTGGTGAATTAATACGTGAAGTCTGCAATAAAATTCTGTTGCTGGCTAACGGTGAGAATACACATCATTGTGTTTTATTTGGAGGTTCCGGCACTGCGGCTGTAGAGGCGTGCATCAGTTCTGTAATTCCTGATACAGGCAAAGTACTGATTATTGTTAATGGTGCCTATGGTGAAAGAATCGCAGAAATGTGCAAGGTTTACTATAGAAGCAGTCAATATGAAATTTATCAGGAAGCCCCGACAAAATTACCTTGTATTGACAAAATAGAGAAACGATTACAGAGTTCACCGGAGATCAGTCATATCACCGTGGTACATCATGAAACAACCACTGGTATATTAAACCCTTTAGAGGAAATATTTGCTTTGGCTAAAAACTATGGTAAGTCATTGATTGTTGATGCAATGTCGTCATTTGGTGGCATTGACATCAATCTTGATAAGATGCCTTGTCATTATCTTATTGCCTCATCGAATAAGAATCTGCAAGGTATGGCTGGCATAGGTTTTGTTCTTTGTGAAAAAAAAACCATCAATACGATAGCTAATTTTCCGAAAAAAACCTTATATCTGGATTTATATAGCCAATATCAGTCATTATTATTAAAAAATGAAATGCGATTTACACCACCAGTACAAACCATTTATGCTTTAAATCAGGCACTAAATGAAATACTTGAAGAGGGACTGGCACAACGTATAAGTCGCTATAGCAACAACTGGCAGTGTTTGGTTGAAGGAATGGCGGGACTTGGTTTTAACATGGCGATACCAGATATGCCGCAATCAAAAATACTTACGACATTCCTTGAACCTGATTGGCCTAATTTTTCTTTTGAAACAATGCATGATTTTGCTTTTGAACGGGGCTTTACTATTTACCCGGGGAAAACATTAGGTATTCGCTCCTTCCGGTTAGCCATTATTGGCGATATTTATGAGAATGATATTCTTAACTTTGTCATCATAATGCAAAGCTATGTAAAAAAAATTTGTTATATTTGATTTTTAGTTCGGGGTATGAAGTCCATTTACCCGACATGGGGTTTTGCTAACATCCCCTACCAGTGATAAGGCTCATTATCACTGTTATATTTAACTCATAAATAGACAAAATCGAGTTAGGATTAAAGTTCTGATCATTAGGAAAAGTATGGTAATTAAATACACGGTAACGCCCGCATTTGCAGCTGGTTTGAAGCGCAGCGGAAAACTAGTCCGACAAAATTCGCTTGTTAACTATTGACAGCCCTAAACTTCCCTGATAATTTAATTGCCTAATAGGCTGGATGCGGATCAGTAGCTTTCGAGCTGTGTGAAGGTTCAATTCCTTCAAGGCCGGCCATTATTTTTCTGATACTTCATATCAGGTCTCATAGTAATCAATTCGCTCATTATTTTATCTGATACTTTAACATAATCTAAGTTCTTCGCTTTGATAAGAATTTCTGATGTAGTTCCATTATAGTAATGTCACATTCCCCCAATTTAGAGATGTCACATTCTGCTATGCTGAGTAGACATAATCCAGCATATTAGATTGGTGCCATGTTAATTACGATGAGTGAAAACGAACTACACCGCATTGGTGTCATTAAGGAAGTTTGCAATAAACAATTAACCCAAATGACCGCCGCGTCGAATTTAGGGCTTACTCGCCGGCACATACAAAGACTGGTGAATCAATTTCGTCAAGATGGTGATGTTGGCCTAGTCTCTAAACGCCGAGGACTGCCCAGTAATCGCCGCTTCTTATCTGATTTTAGAGAGAAAGTATTAACGCTAGTTAAGCAAAAATATGCGGATTTTAAACCTACCTTTGCCTGTGAAAAGTTAGCTGAGTTACATGGTATAAAACTGTCCAGTGAAACCTTAAGGCAATGGCTTATTACTGAGGGATTGTGGCGGGTTCGTAAGCGTAAGCAGAAAAAAGTCTATCAACCCCGTTATCGACGTGAATGTTATGGTGATCTTGTTCAAATTGATGGCTCTCACCATGATTGGTTTGAAGGCCGTTCGGCTAAGTGTTGTTTATTGGTATTCATCGATGATGCAACCAGTCAATTGATGTCATTACGTTTTTGTGAGTCAGAAAGTAGCTATGACTATATGAATATCACCCGTGAATATATTGATAATTACGGTAAACCGACTGCTTTTTATAGCGACAAGCATTCAGTATTTAAAGTCAATTCACCCAGCCGTAAAAGCAGTAAGCAAATGACCCAATACGGACGGATTTTATACGAGCTTAATATTGAGTTGATTTGCGCCAACAGCTCTCAAGCTAAAGGCCGAGTCGAACGAGCCAATAGAACGCTTCAAGACCGCCTGATAAAAGAAATGCGCCTCGCAGGGATTAATACCATCGAAGAGGCCAATGCGTGGCTTCCTGAATTTATGGCTGATTTTAATCGTCGCTTTGCCTGCTCAGCTTATTCTTCACAAGATGCTCATCGACCCGTACAAGAATCCGCTATTGAATTAGATGATATGTTTACCAGACAAACTAGCCGTAAAGTCTCAAATTCATTAACACTACAATACGACAAAATCATTTACCTTCTTGATCCAACAGAGAAAGCCAAGCGATTAGTCAACAAAGCCGTCATGATTTATGACTACCCTGATGGCACAATTGCGCTTCGATATTGTGGAGAAGAACTGACATACAGTGTATTTGATAAGCTGAGAAGTGTGCAGCAAGGTGACATCGTCAATAATAAACGTTTAGGGGCTGCATTGGCTTTTGCAAAAGAGAATCAAGCAGAGCGAGAAAACACGTATGATCGGACGCGTAATGCAAGAAAAGGAAGCCGAAAAGCTCAAGTGAGGGCAATGAACCCACGCGTTGCCGACGAGGTTAAATTTAAGTCTAGCTTGACGCGGGAATAAAGCCTCACTACCAAAGGCTTTCAAATCGAGCACCAACGATACGGGTATAATTCACAGTATGCTTAGGATCTCTATGACCTAAATAATCTTGAATAAGTCTTAAGTCATAGCCTTTGTTTGCTAAATAGTAACCACAAGAGTGCCTTAACATGTGTGGGTAAACTGGCGATATTGAACATAGTTTAGCTGAACGCTTAATTATGTAGTTAATTGATTGTCGAGTTAAAGGCTGGTTTCTTTCGCTGATAAATAACCAGGGGAGAGTATCATTTCTTTTCGCCAAATAACGTTTAATAGCACGGAGTTCATCACCTGCGATAGGTTGCTCTACTGACAAGCCATTTTTTAGTCGATTCACCCATAAACGGGATTGTGATAAATTTAAATCAGTCAACTTCAATGAAATAAGTTCGCTAACTCTAAGCCCGTGGCGGTACATCATTAATAAGCAAAGATAATCACGAATACCATGCCTCCCTTTTTTAGCGGCAGTCAAAAGCTGAGATATTTCATCTTGTGTTAAAAAATTCTTGCTCTTCTCATGACCATTCGTTACTGCATCAATCTCACTTTTTACATTTCGCCTGTTGAACATCATCACTCTGCTTTACTGTAAACCCTATTGGGACTATACCTTACTTATCTGACTTTTTACAAAAAGCGCCTTTTGTAAAAAGTTGTTTTCGAATGAAAAAGGATAAATGCTATGGAAGAATTGTTTGATGAAATATTAGGTGAATTGGATAATTATATTGCTCATGGTAGAGGCGATCCCTTACTGTTTATCGATGAACTTCAGAAACGCTTATCATTACATATGACAAGAGAAGATATTTTTTTTCCGTTAGCAGAGTTACGCCGTAGTGTAGGACAGTTACAAGCAACAAATAATATGAAATATCACCGTTTATCGCTTGAACGATTATATGAATTAAAAACCAATTGTGAAAAGAAGATCAGCTTTCATTAAGCGTTAATGCTTAACCGCTATTGATTTATTCATAAAAAAAGCCCTGAACAAAGAGGGCAACTGACAACCATTGAAGTGGATATCAAGTGACTATAAAACACCTGACATAAAAAGTTTAGTAGAGATATTATTTATATCCAATTACTTATAATGTGACATGACTACTTTGCCCAACTATGTGACATTTGAAACTTGCCTTAACAGATAAGAATTTCTGAAGTTAGGTGCTTAGAGTTATGAAAAGACGCATGCTTTAAATTAGCGCCCTCAAATTTTGCTTCTCGAACATCGGAGCCATTAAAAACACTACTTTATAAATTGGCATTTGTGAAATCAGCCCTTTCAAGAGACGAGTTCGAAAAATCAACTCCCTTGCAACTAGATTCAATAAATTTGCTTTTTAGTAGTTCACACGATTCAAAAGTTGTACTTTTAATTGTGCTTTTCTGAAAGTCTGATGATCTCATTTTCATAGATTTAAAGGTAGATCCAACAATAGATCCGGCGACAATTTTTAGCCCAATAAGTCTAGTTTCTGCAACGCTAACCCCCTTAACCTTTAATCCATTTAATACTAAATTTTGAACATCTATACCTTTGATGCCATGCTCATTTAGTCTTTTGATGTGACCTAATTTTTTAACGTTAATTTCTGGAAAGTCTAGAGTTGAGTAATCTTCGAGATCTTCCCTCAATCGTTTGATATCTCCAGACTTACTCCTTTTAGAGTCAAGCCATAGAATTAAAAAAACAATCATAGCCAGCCATTATTAATCAATAACATACTGAGAATTCTAAAAGATATCAACACTCAGTATCTATCAAATCTAGATCTGAACCATTTTCAACATATTACCTGCTGATAATCTTGGGTAATGAATGAGATAAGTGGAATTGGTGAGTTTTAGGCTGTTGAATAGCCCCTCAGTTGATTAACTGGAGTTATTGTCAAATGTGGTGTATCAATGAATCGTGATGTTCTGTTTGATCTTGAGTGATCCGTTCACCATCTTTAAATTGAATACCTGATATGACATCAGCAAGCAGCTT
>NZ_JAKIKS010000136.1 GCF_023284005.1 Shewanella surugensis | reverse complement strand
TCAACTTATTGACTATGGAAAAACCTAATTATTAAAACAAACTGGACAGACCAGGTTACTGCCAGATCATAATAACCACATCCTAATGATTAATATCACTTTAACTCACCCGCTGACGTTTTAACTCATGTCTTTAAAATGGATATTCCGCACAATTAAGGTGACATTGAAAGAATTAATGTTACTAATATAATGACTACTGATTTTTATTGATAATAAAAATCAGATTAAAGCTTATATTGCAACAAATAAACAAAGTAAAAAAATTTTCTTTAATCTAACCGCCCTCACATACTTTCCAAAACACAAATTAACAACTCACTATAGAGACATTGTACCAACCTATATATCACAATTCTTTACCGATTAAATAACAGTTAATCAAGACATATACGGACGATTCCTTATAGTCAAGCTTGTTTTGAACGTAGATATCTAGCTAGGGCCATAATAGGCCTTGGTGATAGAAGAGCATTTCCTTATCTTATTTGCTTAGTTTAATGGTATCGATGCTGGCTACTTATTTTGCTAAAGCACGCTCAAGGCGGTTGTACTGACATATATACGGGCTTAACAAGATGACTTGCGCCCCTAATGAAATTAGAACCAACACACCCAATAAAAAGTAAACACCCAAGCGGATTGCTAAATTTAAGTCATATCCTTGCCTCTGACGGGTTTATGTTGGTTGGACTGAGCCATTTCTTCATCGATGCTGACAACTAAGTAAGGAATAAGGTGCTATTTGGCGCTCATACACCGACTCGGGTTATGATTACATTCTCTGATGCTACCCTTGTCTTGACCGAGCTTAACCAAATAGCGAGTTTTCTTCTCATCAATCCACCTCTGCTAAGCAGGTTTTTGCCTGATAAGGTGTTTGGTTCTTTAATAGTACCCACATGATTCTTGCTAATTTATGCGCTGTGGCGACTACGGTTTTATTAAAGCCTCGACGCTCTTTGAGTGCTGTGACCCAAACATTAAGCGCATCCTGTTTCTTGTGAGCATGGCTGACCACTGTTCTGGCACCATGAATGAGTTGTTTTCGTAAATAGCGATCACCGCGTTTGGTGATACAGCCCATTGTGCTTTTATTGCCCGATGCATATTGTCTCGGTGTTAATCCTAGCCAAACGGCGAGTTATTTTTGTATTCGCACAAAAGCCTGCCGCAGGCAATGAATATCAATAACATCACAAGCTGACAAACACTTGCCAATATCACGGAGGCCAAACGCTAGTTTATTATGAACCCAGTGTGAGTGGAAACTCACGATCTTGGCCTCACCGCAGGTGAACAATATAGAAATACTCCGTCTGGGGCTGCAGGGTGATCCAAGAGGGGATTGCTGTGGTTCCCCTTTTGGCCCACTCTTTATTGCAAGAAGGAATAAGAATCCACGACTTTAGCCTCACCGCAGGTGATAAAGAAGAGTCATCCACGATCTTCCATTAAGCGAAGCCTAATTCATAAAGTGCCCAGCCCCTATCGCGTTGCCATTCTGTCGCTAAACAGAATATCTATTCTCCCCGTTTTTTCTGCGAAAACGACTCCAGTTTCAAGCCTACTTTGGCAAAGTCGAGCCAGCGTTTGAGCCCTGTACCATACATGGCCATCATCAGCTTATCGAACAACTGATATTTTTGTCGTGTATAAGGGTACCAATTCGCTTCAATATTTTTACTCTGTTTATCAATCAAAATTGCCTTGGAATAAGTCATCCCGAGTAAACCTTCGCTTCCTTTCACCCGACCAAAGCCACTTTGTTTGGTGCCGCCAAACGGCAAGTTAGGATTGCCTTCGGTGAGCATCACATTGTTAATCGAGACCGCACCGACTTCCAGCTGCTTAGCCACTCGTTTTGCCCGCGTTAAATCTTTACTCCATACACTGGCGCTTAAGCCAAATTCACTGGCGTTGCAGCGCTCAATCAGTTCGCGCTCATCATCAAATGCATGCAAGGTCATCACTGGACCAAAGGTTTCACTGTGCATCACGCTCATGTCATCACTCGCCCCTTCGATAAGGGTCGGCGGATAAAATGCCAGCTCTGAGACTGATTTCGGTGAAACAGGTTGAGAAGATTGCTCACCCTTTGCAATAACAGCTTGATGAGCAATATCATTAGCAGTAAAAACGTCAGCCCCTAAGGCCTGTGCTTCTTTCACTTGTTCATCGATGATACTACGCTGAAAGTCAGCGGTGATCGCACCGAGATCGGCATCACCTTGATCGCCATTATTTTGTACCAGTCTCGCCAACTCCGCTTTAAGCTTGTCAACAAAAGCGGCATAAATCGATGCATGAATATACACCGACTCCACCGAGGTACAGGATTGGCCTGCATTCGTTAATCCCCCCCATAAACACCCCGCCACAGTGCGGCTAAGATCCACGTCCTCAAACACCAACATGGCATCTTTGCCACCTAGCTCTAATTCCACAGGAATGAGTAAAGGTGCCGCTTGCGCCAGAATTTTTTTACCCGTACTGGCGCTGCCGGTGAACATCACTTTATTGGGTTTCATGGCGATCATTCGCTGAGCGGTATCGCCACTGCCATACAAGACTTGCACGCAGTCATAAAACAGCGGCGCCGCCATCAATAAGTCTTCAACTACCCCCATTAACGGCGTCACTTCCGAAGGTTTAAGTAACACGCTGTTCCCCGCTGCCAATGCCGCTAAAACAGTCGTAAAACTAATATGAAAAGGATAATTCCACGGGGAGATCACCGCGACGATACCTAACGGGCAATGACTCACCAACGATTTCTTTCCCAGCAAGCTAATGGGCGTAGCGACCTTGGTATCAGCTAAAATGCCAGCTCCTTTGGCGCACAACCAATCGGCATAATCCACCACACCCATGATTTCAGCTAATTGCGCATCGGTGCGGCACTTGCCGGTCTCTAAACAGATCTGCTCAATGATGGCCTCCCGCCCAGTAAATAAGGCATTACGCACGTCGCGAATGGCCGCTAAACGCTGTTTAACACTGCTTTTCGCTAACCGATATTGTGCCAAACGAGCCGCCTGTACTTGCTGCTCGAGCTGAGCTTGCGACGTCTCTGTCACATTCACCCTTGTCAATGTATCTATTGTGCTCATTGCCGCTTTATTGTGGGCCATCGTGGCATTCATAACCATTCCCTTCCGTCTATTGGGAGCCAGATAGGCTCACCCTCTAATTTATCTTGCCTGTTTATCATTCACATGAGCTGACATTGATATCTTCTAAGCTTAAGCTTTATCAGTATCAAGAGGCTGGCAATGTAATTGAAAATCCATGGCATGGTACACCCTGGGTGTGTGCGTTAAATCATCATTCAGTCCCGAGTAATACAGGCTAAAGACCACACCTCGAAGACCTAAATCGAATAAACGCAGTTGTGTCGTGATCCATAAGGTCACTTTATTGGCCTGACTGGCCGCTAACCCCCCACTCGCCTTTCCCGACCAAGACAACAGTCGATTGATGACCCATGAAGGCAAAATGCTAACAAGGATCAGCACCCTAATAAGATCGTCTCTATCGGTTTTAGGCGTCGTACTCAAGATACTGTCCACATGCTCTATACAATGAGTCTCTGAAAACCTTGGCATTTGAGCAGTACCGGGCAATAAAAAATCCCCTAAACGGGTTAAGCCTTGGTAGGCTCTTGGCGTTAAATATTGTGAAGACATCATATTGAAACCTTATTCTCTCAATAAAAAGGCGCGTAAAAAATCATAAAAAAGACTGAATAATGAATTGCGAATAACAGCCTTTAACATTTTGGGTTTAAACTGGCTGATCGCTCAAACCTCTGTAGTGACTTTATTTCCCTCAGATTTAAGCTTCATTTTTTTCGCACTGGCGTTTGCCAAAGTCGATTTTTCAGCAGCCGATTTTAGCACTACTGTTTTCGTTTCAGTGACACTCTCAAGGACGAGATCACTCCTATCTTGTGCGGGTATATGACGAGTATATTGGCTGCGGCACGGATATTTCGCCAACAGGACTTCACTGGCCCGATGCGCCATGGCCATAATGGTCAAACTAGGATTGATCCCCGGTGCATTGGGAAAAATAGACGAGTCGGCAATGCTTAACCTGTCATAGCCCCACACCCCAAAATCACTATTCACCACACTGTTATGCACGCCCTCTCCCATCGTGCAGCCGCCCATTAAATGCAGCCCAAAAGAGAACGGGGACTTTAATACCGACTGAGCACCCACCGCATCAAACACTCGCTCCACGGCGTTAAGGCCTGCTTGAGCCCGCTGCAAGTCGGCTGGCTGTAAACGCTTATCAATGACCAATTCCCCCTTATTATTTAAGCGTATTTGGCCTTCAGTCGCATCTCTCACCGCCACTTCTATACAGGCCATATGGCGGTATTTTTGCATGAAATCTTGATGTTCTTGGCCAAAACCCGGTTTGAGCATGGCAATGGCAATCGGGCCTGCGAACACATTTTCGAGTTTAAAACCCTGCTGTCTAAACTGAGGTTCATCGGATTTGACGCTTTGAAAAGTACCTAAATGCGCATCAACGGGCTCATCAAACAATCCGATGTTCATCAGTTGGGGATGGCACGTAAAGCCTTGGCCTAAAGCGGGTAATGACGATGAAAAACCAGATTTCAGTAACAATTCAGTGCTACCTATCGCGCCTGCGGCCATGATGCAATGACGCGCCCGAATTTGCCGAGGTTGCCCTTGCTGCTCGCCAAATACGGTCACAAAGTGCTGACCGTGGATCACTTGTGTGACATTGAACTCGGTTAATAACGCCAAACCTTGCTGCCTCGCCTTGCGCAAAAAGGTGACGGGCATGCTCTGCTTCGCATCCCGTACACAACCATTGAGGCACTGCATGCAGTCGTTGCGTTGTCCGGTTTTAGCGTTATGACCACAATTATTTTGCCCGCGACGTAATCGAGTCCATTTCATGCCACATTGATCTAACCCCTGCATGAATAATTGCGCATTTCGCTGATGTTCATCATCGGTAAAGTGATGCAAGCAAAGATGTGATTCCACTTCATTATAATGGCGTTCAAAGTCGGCCAGTTGGTGCCAGTCGACTGTCGATTTGGCTTGCCAATCTTCCAAAGCCAGAGCGTCGAAACGATCCAGCAAGCATTGATTAATGACACTGCCACCGCCCAAGACTTTACCTCGTAAAAAAAGTAACTGTGCATCTTGTGAGGTATCCATGCCGCCGTTCCACATCAACTGGCTGTTAGCGTGAAGTTCATTTTTAGGGTAAGTGCGTTTGTCTAAGGCTTTTCCGGCCTCTAACATGACACATTGCGCACCCGCTTGCGTTAGATAATGGGCGAGTACACTGCCCGAAGGGCCTGAGCCAATAATGGCAAAATCATAACTTTCCTGCATTAATCAATCCCCAATGGATCCATATTGGAAAAATATCAGCGCACACAGCACTCAAACAAAACAGCATAACAACATCCCATGACACGCTACATAAAGCCCTTACCCTCGCCGCGATACGTTTGAAAATGCTGCTCAACGGACACCCCACGCACCCCATACAGTGTGGAAAACCGCTCACAGATCTCGCCCGCTTTTCCATGCCGGAAAAACACACTGTCGCCAATGGCTAAAGTCGGTACTAACTGCGCACTTGGGAGTGGATGTGAATTGGGGTTGGGATGTGTATCAATCCCCGTTGGCGAATACTGATTCTCATGGATTACTCGACTATCACTGCAGCGTAAAGGGGTTTGCACTTCCCCCGCCCCCTCATTCACATCAAGCGATAACCCTTGTGGTAAATAGGGCTGAGGTAACCTAAAACGATCAGCGGAGCCTGACGCTAAATAACCGCCTCCTGCACACGTGAAATGATTGCAATCCGGTTTTCGTACCACCTCCAATGCAAAGCCAGCAGCGGGCGCTAAACGAACATCATCATAATAATCGAATAAATGCGGGCAATAGAACCCTGATCCTACCGTCATTTCTGTCACGCTGGGATCTTGCGATGTCGAGCCTAACGATCCTGTGCCGCCGCCATTCACAAAATCCAATCTTGCTCCCGCTTGAGTTAATGCATAAACGACATTTTGGCGACGCTTAGCCACATGGGGGATACTCAGACGCTTTAACAAGCGTATGGCCAGACTTTTGAAATACTGCCCCGGCATGCGATCGCCAAGACCCGCTATTTGTGCTTCATATCCCATCACACCGACAAGCTTTACACCTAACGTTGCTTTAATCTCGTCATATAATGACAGAGCTTTTTCGACGCTGTTAATGGGCGAGCGACGTACGCCAAAATGCAGCCCAGGTAAAGACAGTGACATGTCAATATCCATACAAATAGGAAAGCACACCCCAAGCCGTTGCCCAGTGAGATCCAGTAATGCTAACTGCTCAGGTGCATCCACCATCAACACAATGCGCTGACCTTTTTTCAGCCACTGGGCAATGGATGATATGGCCGAGCTCTGCATAGAAGGATAAGCCACTAACAGATCGTCCAACCCTTGCTCGGCGAGATAAACGGCTTCTTGAGGATGAAAGCACATTATGCCCTTCAATGCGGGAGATTTAGCCAATAAATACTTCAGCATAGACACACTGCGGATCGATTTAGAGGCGACACGTAACGGCTTACCCCCACCTCGCAGAGTGAGCGCGGTAATATTGGCATCCAGTTTATCTAAATCCACATAAGCTAAGGGCAAATCTTGTGCTTTGAGTGCCTGACGATATTGCATCAATTGCGATCCTAATGCCGCCGAATTTTCTGAAGCCTGCCCCTCACCCATCAAAAAAACCGTTTTAGCATTTTTGGTTAAAATAGCCAATTAACCCCCAACGCCAACGAATTGATAGAGGTTTCCATATTACCCGACACTTCCGCGCTATCGGCGGTAAGTGAGCCTTGAGAAATATCTCGATTAAAGCTGAAGGTATGCTGATAACCCACATCAAAATATAAGGTGTCACTGAATTGATAACTGGCCCCAACAGAAAGCGCATAAAAATCACCAAAGGCAAAATCAAGGGAAACGGTTTCATCCGGTACTGGCGTTGTTTCATACGCAATTCCTGTTCGTAAGACCCAATGCGGCGTCAACTGATAACCCAGCCCTGCCGCGAAACGATAACTGTCATCCCAATTTTGCGCCGTTGAAAAGCCCCCACCATTGTCGAGTTCAATGTCTAACGTTTCAAAACGGCTCCAACGGAACCAGCTAACCGTCGCTTGTACATGCCAGTCTGTATTCAGCTGATAGACCCCACTGAGATCAAGCGTTTCAGGTGTCACTAACTCAACAGAGCCGCCTTCAACACGCGAAGTGAGCAAAGGTTCAATCATACCCACTATTGCCGGCGCACTAATGGTCGCATCGCCAGTCAGAGTATGACTAATCTTACTGCGATAATTAAGCCCAAAACGAGTGTCAAAATCTAGCTGATAAAGCACACCTATGGTATAGCCAAAGGCGAGATCGTCCCCAGTCATTTTGACATTACCATCATCGGTATACGTGCCTGAGCTATCCAGCCCTGTACACGCATCCGCCGACATACCCGAGGCCACCCCCAGCTGACAGATCCCAGCGCTATTCACCTGATTTTGAATTTCAGCTTCAATATATTGTGTATTTAGCCCAACGCCGACACTCCACGCTGAAGAAATGCGATAAGACGCCATCAAGCCTAAATTCACACTGGTGATATCCGATTTAAGGCTAAAGTAACGACCGACGAAATCGGTATCAAACTCTGAACCACTGGAATACGGCACATTTAAACTGACGCCTACATGCCAACTCGGTGAAAGCTGATAACTTAAATAAACGGAAGGAATAAGAAAACTCTCATCTAGATTGACTTGTTCCTGACCTTGAATGGCACTGGCCATCGTGGCCGATGAGGCATCAAAACTATAGCCCGACATGGTGACATCGGTTTGGGTATACACCCCACTGAGGTTCCCCACCAGCTGCATACTATCAAGGCGTACCATACCCGCAGGATTATAAAATACCGTACTGGCATCACTGGCATCCGCCGCCCCACCAGAAAACGCATCACCTAATCGTTTAGCGCTTTGCTCATCAATATAATAACCTTGTGCCAAAGCCTGCGACGTTGTCCCTAACGACAGTATGCAGGCACCAGCTAACATCATAGTGGGTAGAATGAGTGCCTGTTTTACAGCAACAGCGCATGTACTCACCCTGTATTTTAGTTTTTGATTTTTATCAAAGTGCTGGGGTGCTATTTTATGCGCGAGTGGATTGACACCTGATGCCGATTTTTTAAATGGCCATAATAAACTCATTTGTATTTCTCCAATTTATAGGAGGTGCATTTAAAAGCATCACCACTTTTGTCTTTACTCATTTAACGGTTTCATGAACCTACATTGAATATAAAAACCGTAAAGTCATACTAGGCTGACCTTAAATAAAATACCGACTTTGACGTTTTTAAATAAACCCTAATTATTATTATTTTTAAATTTAAAGTCATAATAAGCAGACTTATACCCGTGATACCTCATCACTACAGCACATACCCCCAATCACCTAGCGACAAGCTCATATATCCCCAAGCCACTTGAAAGTGCATTTTTCCAGCCAATTTTCCGCTCACTATTTCATATAGCGTAAATAACATATCAACAAACATTGATTAAATGCATTACCCTTTTGTACTAAAACAAAAGATATTTTTCGTTAAGTTAAATACTAAACACACTGGACATCGATATTAAATTAATGAAAATATAATAAAAAAACATATCAAGGGTAACTTAAAAAACCACTCAAAAGACGACTAGGTGCATTATTATCAACTATATCTCAATCATCCAATAATGAAATCATCATTTTCCCTTAGCTCGTCCCAGATTTAAATAAAAAATGAAATGATAACTTAAATAAGAAAAAGTGGTGTATCGATTTTCTCACAAAACAATTAACAGATATTTGATCCCGTATCATCATTTAAATATATACTGGTCGACTAATATTATCGACTAAGGCTTTCACACTTTCGGGGGTGGCTGGTGTCACTCGACACACCACCAGCGCCACCACAAAATTAAGCAGCATACCTAAAGTGCCTATCCCTTCTAGCTATATACCCAACCACCAGTTTGCTGGCACATTTATACTGAATGTGGCAATAAACTTGAAGTAAATGATATAACTAGCGGTAAACGTTATCCCCATCAGCATACCCGCAATAGCCCCTTCTCGATTCATGCCCTTATAAAAGATCCCCATGATAATGGCAGGGAAAAAAGATGATGCCGCGAGTCCAAACGCAAATGCGACCACAGACGCCACATAATCGGGAGGATGTACGCCCAAATATCCCGCAATAACGATAGACACAGCCACCGCTATTCGCGCATATAGCAGCTCTTGTTTATCCGTAATATCGGGCATCAAATTCCGCTTACACAAATCATGTGAAATTGCGCTTGAGATCACCAGTAATAAGCCTGCCGAGGTGGATAACGCGGCCGCAATGCCACCTGCGGCAACCAATGCAATCACCCAGTTCGGTAAATTGGCAATTTCAGGATTGGCCAACACCATGATATCACGATCAATAATCATCTCATTACGATCATCCCTCGCATAATACATGCGCCCAGCCTGTAGATCGGCGAGCATCTCGCACTTTAGGAACGGTAAAGAAACGCACGATCACATGGGGTAAGCCAGCCGTTCCCACCATCAACGCCGCGGTAATAAAAAAGACATCAATGGTACTCTTGATACCCTGTGTATAGGCCGCAAAACCCAGATCATGAGACAAGCCATCCAACCTATCCAATAAATACATCCCAGAACCATCATTCATCGTCGCACCAAAACCGAACTGAGGAATAAGATGGCCCGTCATGAGTATCGAAATAAAGACTGCCGGTACAAGGTAGGCAAAAATCAACACACAATACTGTGCCACTTGGGTATAAGTAATGCCTTTCATGCCCCCCAATACCGTATAAAAAAACACCACACCCATGCCTATCATGACACCTGTTACAATATCGACCTCTAGAAATCGCGAAAACACCACCCCGACACCGCGCATCTGCCCGGCAACATACGTAAAAGAAATAAAGATGGTACACACCACCGCCACCGTACGAGCAGTCTGTGAATAATAGGCGACACCGATAAAGTCCGGCACAGTAAACTTGCCAAACTTGCGTAAATAAGGCGCAAGGCAAAGCGCTAACAGCACATAGCCCCCCGTCCATCCCATTAAGAATACACCGCCATCGTAACCCATAAACGAAATGAGGCCCGCCATAGAAATGAAGGACGCAGCAGACATCCAATCTGCCGCAGTGGCCATACCGTTTGCCACTGGATGTACTACGCCACCACCCGCGACGTAAAACTCATTCGTTGAGCCCGCTCGGCTCCATATGGCAATGCCGATATACAACACAAAGCTCGCGCCTATCATAAGAATAGTCAGCGTTTGAACATCCATTATTCATCCCCTTCATCGACACCATAGCGCTTATCCAGAATATTTATCCGCCAGACATAAACAAAAATCAGCACCACAAACACATAAATAGCGCCCTGATGCGCAAACCAGAAGCCTAATTTAAAACCAAAGAATGTGATTTGGTTGAGCACATCAACCAAAAGAATACCGCAACCAAAAGACACAAAGGCCCAAATGGCGAGCAAGCTTAACACCAAGCGAATATTCGCCCGCCAATACTGTTTTGCTCGCAAGGCGTCATTATTCACAATCGTTCCCTCCACTGTCGAATATACGGGTGATAAATAGGGGGGACGGTTCTAGCAAAATCGAATAGATTGATTAAAAAACCATTTAATATCATAAGGTTACTCTTTATTGATATTTAACATGAAAATATCAATAAACACCCAGTAACAACATCGCCCATACATACTAAAACGCATATTTGGAGCACTTGGCTTAGGGGTCAATAAGCAGAACAGCAAGGAGGACGATATGATTTGGCCATATAAGTGCAAGAATAGCCGTCATATCGCCGTTATAATGAGGAGTGGGGGAAATTAAGAATTTAAGGTTTAAGTTAAAAATCAAAATAATCTAATCATCCGGCTTATACTGCATTCCGAGTCTGTCGGATGGCCACGAAACATAACCTTGTCGATGATAAAATGACTTTGTTTCCTCCGCGGCAAATAAATGAATAGTATTCACACTGACACCTTTGCATTGCTCTGTAATATTGGACACCAGTTGACTGCCCACGCCTTTATTTTGATATTCAGGTAACACCATTACATCGTAAATAGCGGCATACATCACTCCATCCGATAAGGCGCGAGCAAAACCTATCAATTTTCCATCGTCATAAGCCGATACCGTAAAAGTGCTATTAGAAATGGCTTGTTCAAGACATGCTTTATTCAAGCAATAACGATCATTCCAACCCGTACTTAAAAACAAAGGCCAGTAATCATCAATTTTAGGAATATCATTAATATACTCAATCATCGATACCCGCCTTATCGCCACCCTACTGAATAAAAATCAAAAAATGATTCAATAACCTCTTCGATTATAGTACAGACACTCTATGGCCATTTACATGCGACATAAATACAGACTCCTCACGCAACAATAAACACACCAATAAAACGACACACTCTGGACTTTATCATCATTCACCGTGATATCAAATTTAGGGTCTTTATGATTGTTGCTCGAAAATAACACGTCCCAAGCAATGGCCAGCCCCCAAGCCTCCTTGTCTGACCAGTTTTGGTTAGCTAATGCTAATATTGATATCAAATATATATTAATCGTTTAAATTACCCAAACTAACTTCACTAGACTTAAGTTTAAAACCCCACTTTAAGGTAGCAAAGGTAACAAATGTATAAAGATGACTTTATCGCTCAATTAAGACTTGAGTTGGGTAATCCAGCATTGGCATTTAACAGTGATAATGTTTGTCGATTAGTAATTGATAATCAGCTCGTTATCGACTTAGAGTGGTTAGATGATGATGCACTTTATATGTACTCTGACATTGGGCATAGCCAACTATTATCCAAAGAGCAATTGACTCTTCTACTTGAAGCCAATGCATTTGGCCAAGGAACGGGAAAAGCTTGCATCGCAATTAACAATCAACACGTTACATTACAGCAATTACTTTCAAATGAAGCATTAAATATTGCCAATTTTACAGGTGAACTTGAATTATTGATTGCTCATGCTTTGCAGTGGCAAAATCATTTGTTAACCCGCTCCAATATTAATAGTAATGAGACGGTAACCTAGTTACCCAAGCATTTTCACATGAGGCTTATCATATGCTAGAGCAAGATATTCGTACCCTACTGACACAAGCTGGGTTACCCATTCCCCCTCTTCCAAGACAACTGCTCCCTAAACTCAATGAGCATGATAATTTAATGCTTAGCACTCAACCGCTTATAAGCTCACCCTATGATTTACCCCAATACTTAACAGAGCTATCTGCAATTGATGATGACTTCTTTGCTTTAGGGCAAGCAGGCTATGGTATTAATAATTGGGTATTTTACTACTATCTGAAATGGAACAAGTGTACTTTAGCAATACAAATTCCTTGGGGGGGCGCTCTATTAGAGCCTAATCTTGCTAAGAAACAACTTGAAGCCCGTTTTAGTATATTGAAAGATATCTTATCTCAAGTACACAAGAAACACCTTGCCTTTGCAGCTCAACTCATTGTGATCGATTCAACATTGTATCCTCAGGGTTGGGGCTGGCAACATTCTGACTCCGCACCGACATGGTATGAGGATAACTTGCCAGTACTCGAACAAGTCCAGCAAGCATTAACTCAATCCTTTTAATCTTTCCCCACTCGATACGCTCATTTGTATTTTAAGGATCCTCCCTTGACCGATTTTAGTTTAACTCTCGATAGAGCACAGCAAAGCACGACGATAACGGATACTAACATTCAACATTCAACCCTATCAAAAAAATACTCTATTGATACAAACTCTCAAGGAATAGCCCAAGCTTGTCAGCATAAGAATTTTATTCTACGTACAGGAGAAGAACTCTTAGTGGGTATGAAGCAACTGCGAGATTTCATTGTTAATTTGGGTGATAGTGAAAGCATACAAAAGCTAGCAAATAATCGAATAGAAAACGCCACCGGTAACTTTAACCAACGCCTTGATTTTTTAGTGGATAAACTATCCAGTAAAGACCTTAAAGTCGCAACAACTCAATTTACCATGCTTAGGCATCAAGCCAATCTTATTGAATGTGATACTCAAGTTAAAGATTATGACTCACTACTCATGGAAGGATTAGATCATAAGCTAAATACATTAAGTGATAATGAACTAGATCAAATAGAAGCCACATTACTCACGTATAAAAAAGCCGATTTTTCACAAAACAAACAAGATTATCTAGAACAAGTTCGCCAGTGCGTGGCTAAACATCAAATTGCTCGCTCACCACTAACTGAGCAAACAATGACAAAACTGCTCACAGCATTGGAAAACCCTAACGTACAAAGTTTAGCCACCATCAATGATGCCTTAGCACCGTTAAAAAACCAATGCGGAAAACTGAATGTACCTTATGAAGTAAACTTAAATTCTTTATTACGTTTAAGCCTCTACTCTATGGCCGTCACAGATGGAGAACTGCACCTTTTAAATCAGAAACTAACCAATGCTAGAGCAGAGATTAATCAAAGTGCCACAGATCTAAAGGCCCAGCTTAAAAGCAAAACCATTGACCAAACTGAATACGCCAACAAACACAATGCACTTTATTATCAATCTGAACAAATGACAGCAGTCCATCAAGCCGTGCATACCGAGCTGTTTTTAAACATGGCTGATAACATCAAAGCAAGCCCTAGGGTCCAAAATGAACTCGACACACAAACTAAACATGAAGTCGAAGCAGGGATTACCTATTTAAAGGACTTCATCAATACCGCGAGTGAAGATGAAGACAGTCAATCTCTGGAATTAAGAGCAAGACAAGGACTACAAAAATTATCATTATCAGAAACCGCTTTAAAGCAACTTAACCTAGAAATGCTCAACTTAACCACTGAAATGCGCGCCGATCCTAAGCAAGCATTAGGTAATCAATTAAAATCATTCAATGCCGAAATATCACATATTTCCGAAGCGATCAGAGCTGGAGTAAGGGCTGTCCGGCATGAATATTTATTAACACAAACAAACCAATTTACCGATGATAATTTATCTGGGAAAATGAGGCCGCTCGGAAAAGGCGCTGCCCATGAGGTGATGCAAGCTAACTACGGCAACAGTATCAAAGTCTTTAAAGGCGACGATGAAAAGTTAGCCTCACAAAGTGGAGGTCACTTCATTGGTGCATTGGCCATCGGAATTGACCATAGCTCCCCAAGGCTGTTAGAACGCGCCGTGGTTACCAGTCGAATCGATACTTTATTAGGCTTTAATATATCCGCTAAAACCGACTTTGCTC
>NZ_JAKIKS010000135.1 GCF_023284005.1 Shewanella surugensis | reverse complement strand
CGATTACATCGAACATTGCTTGGAACAGCTATCTCCCCCCAACTGTGATCTCAATAGTCTCTTACCTTGGCATGTTAATCTAAGCAAGGCGTAGTTCGCCGGACGCTCACAATCCTTCTAACGACTTGCGTAAGTCATTTATATTTTGAATTCCCAAATTACTGCTCTGCCAACCAAACTTATCACCGTCGAAACGTGGGAATATATGAAGGTGATAATGCCCTAAATCATTAAACTTACCATTATTTTGAATAAAGCTGATGCCATCAGGGTTAAACTTAGAGTCCAACCGACGGTATAAATCTCTAACCACTTCATTTATCTCTATAAATACTAACTCGGGAACATCAATGAAATTTTCATAGGGAAACGTTGGGGCTATAAGTAAATGCCCAAAGTTAATAGGATCATGGTCCGCAAAAGCAATAACGTTAGCTGACTCGAAAATGATAACTGCATCTATTTCACGACTAACTATTAGCTCAACTATCGTCATATTTTCCTTATACTTTCGATTTGGCTTATAACGCTTCACTCAGCGGCCGCTTAAGCTGTCCGCTGCAGTGACTTGTTAAGGCCATGTTTACACAAATATGCTGATAGCGCTTTATAATTATTAAGATGGTCTGCCGAATAAGCGGGCAGAACAAAAAGTCCTAATTTCGAGGCTAACGTCAACATTCCTAGACATTCCTCTTGGCTTTTATACTTAAAGTGGATAGTCCAATAATCCTCAAACCAAAACTCAACACCTAAACCTGCAAACACTAGGTTGGTAGAGTCAACCTCGTTAAATAAGTTCGATACATATTCCCCCGTATCAGCGCTTCCGACATAACGAGAAAACTGTAACTTTTGCTTTGAATTGCGACCAATATATTTGTATTTCAATGGCTGCTCCAACTCGACAAGCTCAGTCAGAAAACTTTTTATAGCTTCGTCCCAAGCCAGTTTTTGATCATCGGTAGCATCAGTAATAATATTGAACGAATCACTTTTATAAAGCCAATGATCGAACACCGTTAAAGCCGCCCAACTGAAGTCTTCGGATGTACAGTCCTCGTTATACTTCAAAAGAAATGAGAACTTCTTAGAAAGTTGTTCATTTTCAATTTTGGATATATTTAGAAAATCTCTCATAAGGGCCTTAACCTTTATATAGTACGTATGCTCGATTAACTCACCTGTTACTTAACAAGCTAATTAGTACACTTCACCAAAGAAAAGAGAATACTTAACTAACTATATTTATTACATATTACAACATTTAATCTATTAAACATAGCGAATCACTAGCCCGCAAAATACCACCACAACATTACCTTTGTAAACACAATGTTTAATTTAACCGTGAAAGATAGATCCCACTCACAACTTTCATTTCCATCTTACAAAATAGCGCTTAGTCACATAAACATCCAACTCGAAGTAACACACTACTTTTATCTTTGCTTTTAGATCCCCCATCGAAATTGCTGAAATGCGCTCAACAAAATCATGTGAAGCGTATAGGGATATACGGTTAGCTTTCGCGGGACAGGACGTTCCATCGGAAGCGTTAATGATTTTTTGGATAAGCATGAAGCGTGTATCTAATAGCAGGTAATTTCGTCTGGGGCGGCAAAGATGATCCAAGAGGGGATTGCTGTTGATCCCCTTTTGGTCCAGTGTGAATGGAAACTCACGACTTTTCTTTATATAAAACACCAGAAGCAGATAATCAACATCAATAAAGTGACAAGTAAAATAACCTTACCGAATAGCCTTTAGCACTAAAAACTAACGTCTAAATAGCCCATAGTAAGTACTCACACTTACCCTCTCAGAGGCAACCTTCAATTAAGCCCAGCTTAATCAGGGCTTAATAGTAACAATCACCCTTCATTTGATGGCATGAAAAAATCAGCCACCTTTTAAACATTCCAGCTCAACACACACACTGGTTGTATCATTTGACAGCCAAACCTGACCTTCGCTGATATTGTATTGCAATGCCATATTACGGCTCACCAACGTGGCCATTTCTTTTACACTGTCCTCGGGAATATTGTATATTTCCAAATTATCAAAGCGGGCTAATATAGCTTCACTTTGCTGCCACCAAATAGGCACACTGCGGCCACCATAAGTATATAAAATGACTTTTTTCGCGCGACCGCACGCTTTTCTGAGCCATTTTTCATCGCTTTGACCAAATTCGACCCACAAGTCTATCTCGCCATTAAGCTGTTTATCCCACAGCTCAGGCGCATCATCATCGCCACTTAATCCTTTAGTAAACGTTAAAAATTCACTGGCATTAATGGCAAATGCGAGTAAGCGCACCATCATGCGCTCATCCGTTTCTGAAGGATGTTGTGCTAGCATCAGTTGATGATCTTGATAATAATGCCTATCCATATCGGCAATTTGCAATGCCGTTTTAAAAATTGTCGCTTTCAATGCCATAATGCTTGCACCTTGTAACCCTAACGTCTTCATTCCAATAAACAACGCAGTTTACTTAAACAAGAATAAAAAACAACGCATTTAAAGTGAGCCTGGCCTCAAATATTTCGCCATAGGAAAATGCGCTTGTAATGCGATGACTCTCACCTTATCTGAAAAAATCAAACACCGATCTCCTTGACCATACTGATACTCAAGCTGACTAAAAGGCAATAATGACTCACGCCTAGCATCACGTCGTATGAGTTCCGTCAGTGCCACAGGTAATCGCTCATCCGCATAAACAACATCTAATTTTTGTAATAAAGATAAAGCCGCAATGGGTAACCAATCAATATTCGTCTCATTATCAATCAATAATATTTCGCCGTCGACCACCAAGGTCTCATACGACTGCTCGTATCGCACAGGGGTCTGATGATCAAATTTATCCCCATTGACGGTGAAAAAACGCTCCCAAAATAAACGTCTCGCTTTAAAAGAGGGTAATCTCTGTTGCACTTCAACTCTTTTTCCAGCAACAAAATCAAATAAAGGGGCTAAGGATTGTGGCAGCCAAGACTCTAAGCGCCCCCGTAATTCTCGAGCAAAAACCGGCGCAGCGCCTGCAGTACTGATGGCTATTTGAAGTTTGTCTCGATCAATGATTGAAGGGGTAATAAAGCGGCAGTCTTCAGGACTATCTACCACATTGACTAAAATATTGTTCTCTTTCGCAATAAGCGCTAACTGCTTATTTAAACGCTCATCAGCCGTGGCAATATAAATTAAATCCCAACCTTGGATATCTTGCTCACTCACCGCTCTTTGCTCAATAGACACCTTAGGCTCACTCTCAAATGCCTTAACCTCATCACAAACGGCTAACGCAATAATATGAACATTTGCCTCAGTGCGATTTAGCAGCTCAAGCTTTCGGCTAGCCACTTCTCCTGCACCTATCATTAATACATTCAGATCATGGGTATCGATAAAAAGGGGAAAGTATTGCATAGAAGGGTCCTATTGTAAGGTAGGCCACTATTGTTACTCGAAACACTAAAATTTTAAATACACTTCACTAAAAAAACGCGAATATCCCCCTAAACACTGCTAGGGGTATTTTTTCACACATTGTTCTGATGTACAGTTCCAGCATAACTCAAAACTCGATTCATTCACTTCATGGCAGTTAACACATACCCACTGAGGGCCTTTAGAGTCTAACGACGCTAACTGTTTACAGGCTAAGTCATACTGAGATATTTTCACCCACAGTTCAACATTTTGAACCCCAACAGGTAACTCTCCAGCACCACCAAGTAACGCTTCGCCTTTCAGCTCAACGCAGATCCCAGAGATCTCCAACAATCCCTTCCAAGTATGAGCTTCTAACAAATTACCATCTGTCAGCATGCACCTTCTCTCTTCCATGTCAGATCCCAATGTCATATACATTTTAAGCTTAGTCAAAATACGTTTTAATCGAACGAAAATCACATTCAAACAAGCTTATTATTTAACCATGCTATGCCTAAAATAGACTGTTTGTCGAGTAATGTTTTTCGAACACTGACTCTCAATTAAGCCAGTGATAACAATAAAACAGACGATTATCACAAGGCAATCACAGAATATTCATCCATTGAAAAACAAAAAACCAGCTTAAAGTCGACGACATTCTACCACCAAACGCCCCTCCCGAGGCTTAACAATATGAAAATGTAACTGCCATACCCTCATCAATAAACAGTCATCCTATAAAATCAGTGACCATCATCAAGGCCATAAAAGATACAAAAAAGCCACCTCTATAAAGGTGGCTTTTTATTGCTCATGGACTCAATACACTCTCATTAAGGCGTAAGAGTATTTTGATCGGCACCTTCTTTTTCTACTTCCACAGGCATCATATGCTCACGATTAATCCCAAGCTTAATCGCCAGTAAACTTGCCACGTAAATAGAAGAAAAAGTCCCCACAAAAATCCCCATAAGCAATGCTGTCGCAAAGCCATGGATCATCGTACCGCCTTTTAAAAACAGCGCAATAACCACAATTAACGTCGTTCCCGTCGTTATAATGGTTCGGCTCATGGTCTGTGTAATCGAAATATTGACCACATCTATTGGCGTGTTTTTTCGTAATTTCAAAAAGTTTTCACGAATACGATCAAATACCACAATCGTATCATTCAGTGAATAACCGACAACCGTTAATAAACCCGCTAAAACGGTTAAATCAAAATCTAATTGAAAGACTGAAAACACCCCAAGAGTCACAATCACATCATGAGCCAGTGCTGTTACCGCACCCACCGCTAAGCGCCATTCAAATCGAAAAGACACATAGATAAGAATACAGATGAGCGCAGCCAGTACCGCTAAGCCACCTTGTTCAGCCAGTTGTTTACCCACTTGTGGGCCAACAAACTCAACGCGCTTTTGCACCACACTAGGATCTAAGCTTGTGGCAATAGACATCACTTGAGCCACTTGTATATCACTTTTCACCCCTTGTTTAACGGGTAAACGTATGAGTACATCACGGCTTGAACCAAAATGTTGTACCACCGAGCCATCGGTTTCATCTGACGTTAATCCACTGCGGATCTGAGCAAGATCGACCACTTGAGTAAAACTCAGTTCAACAACCGTGCCCCCCGTAAAATCCAATCCCCAGTTAATGCCTTTCGTTGCTATTGATGCAAGAGAACTCAGCACTAAAATAGCGGATATACAGCTCACTGGTATAGCATGGCCCAAGAAGTTGATTGTGCCTTTAAATGAAAAAAACTGTAACATTTCAACTTCTCCTTTAAATGGGTAGTGTTTTCACGCGCTTACCACCCCAGATTGCGTTCACAATCGCACGCGTTCCAACAATAGCAGTAAACATTGACGTAGCAATACCTATCATTAACGTCACAGCGAACCCTTTCACTGCGCCTGTCCCGACGGCAAATAAAATCAGTGCGGTAATAAAGGTGGTAATATTGGAATCAGCAATGGTTGAAAATGCATTAGCATAGCCTTCATGAATGGCTTGCTGTACGCTACGACCTGCGCGTAATTCTTCACGAATACGCTCGTAAATCAATACATTACCATCAACAGCCATCCCCACTGTTAACACCATACCCGCAATACCCGGTAAGGTCAGTACAGCACCTGGGATAAGCGACATCACGCCAACAACCATCACCACATTCGCCATTAATGCTAAATTGGCAATTAAACCAAAGGCGCGATAATAAATAATCATAAACACAAGTACTACGGCCAGTCCCCAAGCCATGGCTTGTAAACCATTTTGGATATTTTCAGCTCCCAGACTTGGGCCAATGGTGCGCTCTTCGACAATCGAAACCGGGGCGATTAATGCACCCGCTCGCAGCAGTAAAGACAGGTTTTGCGCTTCAGTATGATCAAGTCCCGTGATAACGAAATTACGTCCAAGACGCTGATTGATAGTCGCAACCGAAATCACTTCTTCAATCTTTTTCATTTTCACGCTGCCATCAGGGTTATGCTGCCCCTCATCTTTATACTCGATGTATAAAGTGGCCATCGGCTTACCGACATTGTCTTTGGTCACATTAGAAAATATCGTGCCGCCTTTCGCATCCAAACTAATGGCTACTTGAGGACGGCTATATTGATCAAAGGTGGCTTGAGCGCCTTGAATATGATCGCCCGTTAGCATGACGGCTTTCTTCAACACAACATAACCACCATCACGGCGTTGATAAAGCTCATCCCCAGCTGGCACTCGGCCTTTCATCGCGGCCTCTAAATCAGCGTTTTCATCCACCATATGAAATTCTATCGAAGCCGTAGCCCCTAAAATTTCTTTGGCTCTAGCCGTATCTTGAACACCCGGCAGCTCAACGATAATACGTTCAGCGCCTTGCCTTTGAACAACAGGCTCAGCCACACCTAATTCATTAACACGATTACGTAACGTGGTAATATTTTGCTGCAGTGCATCTTCTTTAATTTGCTTAAGGTAAACTTCACTTAAACGCGCCACCAACAGATAACTATCATCTGTGGACTGATCGTTAAAAACCATGTCCTTACTGCGCGTTTTAAGGAAGCTTTCTGCTTTAGCGAGAGCATCGGCATCACGAAACTTAATTTCGATGCCTTTGGTGCTGTTACGAATACCCGCATAGCGGATCTTCTCAGTCCGTAACTCTGTTCTAAAATCAGCAACTTTAGCTTCCGTCATCTTA
This sequence comes from Shewanella surugensis, assembly GCF_023284005.1. Taxonomy (GTDB): domain Bacteria; phylum Pseudomonadota; class Gammaproteobacteria; order Enterobacterales; family Shewanellaceae; genus Shewanella; species Shewanella surugensis. The sequence goes on along the minus strand of NZ_JAKIKS010000135.1, from coordinate 7,922 downwards.
CGGATAGCTTCTCCCATGTCCACTTCCATTAAGAAATGCACACCACCACGAAGATCCAGACCTAGCTTCATGGGAGATCCTCCCATGTCTTCAAGCCATTTAGGTGTCGCTGCCGCTAAATTTAACGCCACCGTATATTTATCACCTAATGCTGCCGAAATCACTTCTTTAGCAAGCAACTGTTGCCCGCCATTAGTGACGCGAACCAGTAATTGCCCATTTTCAAGCTCAGAGCGCATTACCTTAATATCATTTTTTTCTAGAACATCGTTAACTCTTGACTGAGTCGATGCGTTCACCTCTGCTCCACGAGTCGCGACCACTTGTACCGCATAGTCTTCACCGAAAAGATTGGGGATCGCATAGAATGCACCGATGGCAATAATAATAATCACCATCAGATTTTTCCACATAGGGTATTTATTTAACACACCATCGCCCTCTTGGCTTATAGTGACTTAATTGAGCCTTTTGGTAATACGGCTGCAATATAATCCTTTTTAATTGTAATTTCGTTAGTTTCGTTAATCGCTAACAACACATAATCATTTTCATCGCTGATTTTAGCAATCTTGCCTAAAATGCCACCACTGGTCAGCACTTCATCTCCTTTGCTTAAAGAGCTCATTAAACCCTTATGATCTTTAACTCGCTTAGATTGAGGACGGAAAATCATGAAATAGAAAATGAGACCAAATATGACCAACATAATCACTAATTCCATGGTCCCACCTGCGCCAGTTGTTGGTGCATCGGCTGCATACGCATTTGACATAAACATAGTGTTCTCTTCTTATTTATCAGATTAAAAGTTAATTGATTAGTTTTTTGCTAACTCTGGAACTGCTGGCACTTCTCTGCCCTGACGAGTATAGAAATCCTCGACAAACACATCCAAGGTCCCTGCTGCAATAGCACCCCGTAGACCCTCCATTAGCCTTTGATAATAACGTAAATTATGCATCGTGTTTAGTCGTGCACCTAAAATTTCATTACAACGGTCTAAATGATATAAATATGACCGTGAATAATTCTTACAGGTATAGCAATCACAATCTTCGTCTAAAGGTGCGGTATCATCACGATGACGGGCATTACGAATTTTAATCACCCCTTCACTGGTGAACAAATGACCATTACGCGCATTACGTGTTGGCATCACACAATCAAACATATCAACGCCACGGCGTACACCTTCGACTAAATCTTCCGGCTTACCCACGCCCATAAGATAACGCGGTTTATCTGCTGGGATTTGAGGGCAAACATGTTCTAAAATCCGATGCATGTCTTCTTTGGGCTCACCAACTGCAAGACCCCCTACCGCATAACCGTCAAAACCAATATTGACTAAACCATTGAGACTTTCATCACGCAAATCTTCATAAACCCCACCTTGAATAATACCAAATAGGGAATTAGGGTTTTCTAAACGGTCAAATTCATCACGTGAACGCTGCGCCCAACGCAATGACATTTGCATCGATTTACGCGCTTCATCTTCGGTTGCCGGATAAGGCGTACACTCATCAAAAATCATGACAACATCAGAACCCAAAGAATTTTGTATTTGTATTGATTTTTCAGGATCTAAAAATATTTTTTCACCGTTGATGGGTGAACGAAAATGCACCCCTGCTTCAGTGATTTTACGGATATCGCCCAAACTAAAGACTTGAAAGCCACCCGAATCGGTTAAAATAGGGCGTTGCCAGTTCATGAAATCATGTAGGTCGCCATGCTTACGCATGATTTCTTCACCCGGACGTAGCCATAAATGAAAAGTATTCCCTAATAAAATGTCGGCGCCCGTTTCACGGACTTCTTCAGGCGTCATCCCTTTCACTGTACCGTATGTGCCCACAGGCATGAAAGCAGGTGTTTCAACCGTTCCACGTTCAAACACTAAACGACCACGACGAGCACGTCCTTGGGTTGTATCTAACTCAAATTTCATTTTCTACCTTACCAGATAAACAGTCTGGCCTAAAAAACCCAATATATTGAGTTCTGTGTTAAATATAAACAATGAGATAACAAACTCTCATAGGTAACTGAACGTAGTCTAAAACAAATGACACTATTTATTCAGCTTTTTAGTGACAAACATCGCATCACCATAGCTAAAAAATCGATATTTTTGTTCAATGGCATGTTGATAAGCCTGCTTCACCTCTTCGACACCCGCAAACGCACTCAATAACATGATCAAAGTCGATTCAGGTAAATGGAAGTTGGTCAGCATGGCATCAACCACTTGAAATTCTATACCGGGATAAATAAAAATATCGGTGTCGCCTTTAAAGGCTTCAAGTTCACCTTCACAGGCTCGGGCCGCACTTTCAAGTGAACGAACAGAGGTCGTTCCAACTGCTATCACCCGTTTCCCATTGGCTTTCGTTTGATTAACCATATCCACAACATCTTGAGGCACTTCAGCCCACTCAGCATGCATCTTATGCTCAAGAATATTATCCACTCTGACAGGTTGAAAAGTGCCGGCACCCACATGTAAGGTCACAAATGCCATATTGACACCTTTGTCTTTTAACATGGCAAGCATATCATCATCAAAGTGCAACCCCGCTGTTGGCGCAGCAACAGCACCTGGGGTTTTATTATAAACCGTTTGATAACGCTCTTTATCTGCATCTTCATCAGGACGGTCGATATAAGGCGGCAGTGGCATATGCCCAACAGCCTCAAGCACCTCTAAAATGGTTAATTCAGACTCAAGTTCAAGCTCAAACAACGTATCATGACGCGCTCTCATTATCATCTTATAGCCACCATCAAGCATGATAACCGCATCTACTTTCGGTGACTTTGAACTTCTTACATGCGCTAAAATCCGTTTATCATCAAGCATACGCTCGACTAAAATTTCGAGTTTGCCGCCAGACGCTTTTTTACCAAACAAACGCGCAGGGATCACTCGGGTATTATTAAATACCATCAAATCACCCGCATTCACTTTATTCAATAAATCTGAAAACTGTAAATCAACAATCTGACCATCATTGCCACTTAAATTAAGTAATCTTGATGCAGTCCGCTCTTTTGTTGGATAACGAGCAATCAATTCATCAGGTAAGTCAAAGGAAAAATCGGCAACGCGCATGAATAATCTCTACTTCTTTAGCTAAATCGGAGGCTAGTCTATGGTGACAGACTAAGAAGATCAACAATTGACAGCATTTTTTGCCTCTGGCGTGAATAAAGCCACCAAAAACGAATAAATCCCCTTCTTTTACTCGCCATCCACTTTTAGGCATATCAATAGCGAAAGCTATCTCTGAGCACATCTAAAAATACACCATTTAGGCGGTTTGGGCGTAAATAAACGTTCTTTTTAATCCTTGCTCATGTTAACGTAATCATTAGATTTCACCTGCATGTTAACCTATGAATTTTCTGTCGCACCTGCATTTAGCCGATAATAGCCACACTTCCCTTGCAGCCAATCTCGCTGGAGATTTTGCTAAAGGTCATATTGATAATTATCCTAAACATTTACAACAAGGTTTATGGCTACATAGGCAAATTGATCAGCTCACCGACGGTCATGAATTAATTAAAGAGCTTATCAGTGCTTTTCCAAAGCAACATCGCCGCGTGGCCCCTATTTTAATTGATTTAGCCTTTGATCATATGTTGGCAAAATATTGGGCAGAATACCATCAGCAGTCATTGAGTGATTTTACCCAAAAAGCTTATGATGATTTAGACGCTTGTCCTCAATTACCCAAACAACTTTGTGAAATACTGCCTCGTATGCGCAGTGAAAATTGGCTTCTCAGCTACACTTCACGACAAGGTTTGAATCAAGCCATTGGCTCAGTGGCAAACCGTCTCTCCAAACCGGAACTGTTCACTGATAGCACCTGTATTGTTGAACGTTTAGATCTGGAAATTGAAACGGCTTTTCGACTATTTTACCCACAATTAATGGCATATACACGGATCTGGGTGCGTAAAACACCTGAGCAATATTTATAAACAGACTCAATTTATAAAGAGCCCTTTATCAAAAATCAGTCGCTAAGATATTGTCTTTAAAAACGCTCTACAGCGCTTATCGGATAAGCGCTTATACTATTAACGAGCCCGTTTTGACTAAAATAATCGTCTCTTCTTTTACAAAGGGATGATGCTGGCTCATATGAGGACTGCGTAACCAGCTATATTCAGGATACTGTCCATATTCATCCATGAAAATGCCGGATAACACAAAAATTTCTTTACCGCCAAAATGCACATGCGACTTAAAAACTTCATTCTTAGGCCATTTAACCAACGCAGTATGCTCACCCTCAAATTCATGTAATGGCATCACACTCAAACCGCCATAGCCTTGCTGCCAAGCAGTATCACGAGTATTGATTCGAACACTTTGCCGATCCCGCTCACTAAATTGAGCCAATTTAACAAACAACACGCACCCCTCTCGACTAAAAGGACGGTGACGACTGTTTGATGGGTTACGTAAATAACTGCCAGCGGGGTGATCCCCACTTTCATCCGAAAATATACCTTCAAGCACAAAGATTTCTTCGCCTCCTACATGCGTGTGAGCAGGAAAATAGTGGTTAGGTGCATAACGGACCAAACTTGTGGCATGACCTGACTCAGCCGCTTCTCTAGTCAACCTTTTACGTGCAACACCTTCAACAGGGCTATCAAGCCAAGGCTCTCGCTGCGTATGAATAACCACTTGCTTTGAAAAATTCATATTAAGCATTTTATTTTCCTCAACACCTCGTCTACAAGGCTTTTCATTCCAGCGGGATCCGACATCTTTATACCTTACGTTATTCCGATGCCATTAATGACGACCCGCCATGACCCCGCCATCCACATTCATGATGGTTCCGGTGATCCAACTTGCTTTTTCAGATAATAAAAATTCAATGGCATCGGCAATATTCTGTGGTGTGCCAATATGACCTAGCGGATGAAACGCATTAAACCCCTGCAACGTTTCCTCTATTTTCTCTTCGGCGATAAAGGATTTATAAATAGTCGACATCACAACGGCTGGAGCGACCGCATTCACTCTGATCCCATATTCAGCCAATTCTATCGCTAGATGTTTAGTCAATGCATGTAAACCCGCTTTTTGCATAGAATAAGCAGAAGAAGGCGTTGCCTTCACCGCTTGATGAGCCCACATTGAGCCAATATTCATCATACTCCCCCCCCATGATGCTGCATGTTTTTTGCAACCGATTGAGTAATAAAAAACAACGCCTTATTAATATCTAACTGATGACCATAATCTTCTTTTGAGTGCTCTAAGAAACTCACCGGTTTAAAAAAGCCTGCCGCATTGACCAAATAGTTTATATGACGCGACTCATTCTCTAATCTAGCCACCAAATGATAACAGCCTGTTTATCATATAAATCCACTACCTTGGTCTCAACATCCCCAGCCGTTTTCAGTTCCAATGCAAGCTTAGCTTGAGCCAACTTAATCGGATCATTAGCTAAGATAATGACACTATAACCTTGTATTAGCAGCCTTTCAGCCACTTCTTTTCCCATACCACTTGAACCACCAACAACCAATGCGACTGTATTACTCATCATATTACCCTCTCAAAACAAACTACCTACCGATAGGTAGGCCCTGTCGTAACAATATGATCCCAGCACAACAATGTCAACACCTACCTTCTGGTAGGTAGAAAAAAGTGATATGATAGGTGGGAATAAAAAGATCACTGAGAAGAAGAAATAAAATGTCATCGACTGTAGAACGAATTATAGAAAATGCAGAGTCTCAAATCAGAACAGGGGGTTATAATGCCTTTAGTTTTAGAGCAATAGCCAAAGCCATTGGAATACAAAGTGCGAGCATTCACTATCACTTTCCAACCAAACCCGATCTTGCCATCGCTGTCGCCAACCGCTATACACAGCGTTTTATCCAACAACTCGATGTCATAAAAAACAATAATGCTCATCCCAAAGAGCGTTTAGCGCCTTATATCGACTTATTTCGTCACGCCATTAAGATCGATAAAAAAATGTGCCTTTGTGGGATCTTAGCCAGTGAGACCGATGCTTTACCTGAATTATTACAACTCGAAGTAAAACGTTTTTTTGAATTAAACCTACAATGGATCTCAGCACATTTATTGACAGAGGAGAAAAATGCAACAGCTCAAGCCTCTCAATTATTGGCAAGCTTAGAAGGAAGCTTACTCATATCTAAGATCATGAAATCTGATGAAGTATTCAACATGGTATCCAACCAATTATTAAATTAAGTCACACTTTGAAGCGAAACAACACCTATTTTGTTGATCACAGTGTGTTAAAACGCCTCTTTTTTTGCTAAGCTCCGCCCGCGCAATTAAAGGAGAGATAATGCAAATATTTACCTACCAACCACCTAACCTTCCTTGGTTAGATTTACGTTATATTGACAGAGATATTATCGTTATTAATAAACCTTCCGGCTTATTATCAAACCCAGGTATCGCTGATCACACTTACGATTGCGCTTTAACCCGATTACAAACTCTGTTTTCAGGCACCATCCTTGTGCACCGCCTCGATTGTGCAACCTCTGGTATTATGGTATTTGCACGCAATAAAAAAGCAGAATCTCACTTGAAAACACAATTTCAAGACAGGCAAACAAAAAAAATATACATAGCTATAATTCAAGGAATATTAAAAGATAACAAGGGAGAAATCCATGCCGCTATCACTCCTGACAGAAACAATCCACCCAAGCAAAAAATAGCCGCTCAAGGCGAAGGAAAAGTAGCAACAACCTACTATAAAGAATTAGTAAAAGGAACAAACTCCACTTTAATTGAGCTCACTCCGATTACTGGACGAACTCACCAATTAAGAATACACATGTTATCTATCGGCCACCCCATTTTAGGTGATGATTTTTATGGGACTGAAGCTTCAGAGCAAGCAGCGAAACGATTACAACTTCACGCCCAAAGTTTAACTTTCACCCACCCTTATACAACAAAAGAAATGACATTTAAAAGCTCACATTCATTCTCAATCGAATAAAAATAACGTATTAAAATTAATGCTATATATTTAATTACAACTTTCTAGCTGTATAAAGACAAACGTTATCATTCCAACACTTAAGTCGATTGTCTGTAGTCAACACAAAATATTCTTCAAATAAGTTTTCTCCTTTTGTTTCTAACTTCATACCTTGAGCGACTTTAGTGACCGTTAATTCATCAAGACTATGGCAACCATCTCTATACCAAGTCTCTAAAAACCAAGCATCGTTTTCTTGGAATAATGTTAATTTTTCACCTAACAAAGGGCGCTCATCTACCCAACGACCCAGTATTTTTCGCCCTTCTTTTTCTAAATCTTGCCAAAATAAGCGTTTACGCTTGTCAACAACGGGCATACTATCACCTCTGATTTTATCATCATGTAGTCATCACCAAAAAGGAGCCGTAGTCATTAAATATAAAAGTAACATCGCTTTTTCAAGTCTAGTCACAGGCTAAAAAAAAACAAAAAATTCAATGAGAACATTCACAAAATGTAACATTATCCATGAGAATAAAAAACCATTAATTTAATATTTTTATGCATTAAGGCCATCACTAATAAATAAAAAAACAAATACGAAAGCATATCCTCAAATAATGTGATAAATCAGCGGTAAACAATAGGTAAAAGGACAGATCAAAACAACTTGCCGTTTTCGGACTGCATGCTAAAAAATAACACTCATTATCCCAAGTCCATTGAAGATGCATGTTTCAGAGCGCCTAAAATGGCTCAATTCAAGACATATGATTGAAAGAAGAGTTATTGTCAAATGTGGTGTATCAATGAATCGTGATGTTCTGTTTGATCTTGAGTGATCCGCTCACCATCTTTAAATTGAATACCTGATATGACATCAGCAAGCAGCTT
>NZ_JAKIKS010000134.1 GCF_023284005.1 Shewanella surugensis | reverse complement strand
GATTCGATTAAACGGGTGGAAATTCTTGGCACAGTACAAGATAAGGCGGCGTCATTACCGCCCTTAAACCCAGAGGACTTAGCCGAGTGCCGTACTTTAGGTGAAATAGTGGCTTATCTTAACGCGCAGTCGACCCCCGCTGAAGATAACAAAGTTACAACTGCCCCCGTAGGAGTCATTGAGGCCCACAGCAATGATGTTGATAACATTCATACAACGCAAGAAAGTGTGGGCGCTGCTGACGATGATGTTAATGCTGGTACTCAAACGAGTACAGACATTAGTGTAGAAAGCAGCATGAAAAGTAATGTGAAACAAACGTCTGCAACAGATTCCGCTAGTCAGTTACAAACCTTGATGCTTGATGTTGTTGCTGAAAAAACAGGATACCCCGCTGAAATGTTATCCCTTGATATGGATATGGAGGCAGATTTAGGCATTGATTCGATTAAACGGGTGGAAATTCTTGGCACAGTACAAGATAAGGCGGCGTCATTACCGCCCTTAAACCCAGAGGACTTAGCCGAGTGCCGTACTTTAGGTGAAATAGTGACTTACATGAAGAATCAGTCTATTGATGAGCCGAGTGTGACTGAAGCGCAAGCGATGACAACCAAGGTGATGCCTTTATCCTCGGATGAAACCGTGGAAATTGAGCTGCCTCAATATGGTGAGGTTGTATTAGCTCCGCTGCCTGAGATTAGTCATGTTGAGTTGAGTAGTTATCTACACAATGCCTGCATCATTATTACAGATGATGGGCACAATGCGGGCGCTTTGGCTGAAAAATTGCGTTTACAACATTTACAAGTCGCAGTGATCCGCTTACCTGAGGGGGAACTGCAATCGCCGTTAAGCGCCGAAATTGAAAGTTTTCAACCTCTAACCAATGATGAAATGGGATTGAGGGATACGCTAGCGCACATTTTGCATTCTTTTAGTAAGGTTGCGGGCTTTATTCACCTACAACCCACAACACAGAATATATCCACGTCTCATTCTCCATTGATGCTTAATGAGAAGAGTTTGAGTCAACTTAAACAGGCTTTTCTGTGGGCGAAGTTATTACAACCCGAATTAACGAAACCGCATGGTGATTTTAGGCATTGTTTTATGACGGTGAGTCGCATGGATGGTGGATTTGGTTATGTTAGTGAATCATTGATCCAGGGAGCAGAGTTAAATCAAGGTGCGCTGTCTGGATTAACAAAAACGTTAAGTCATGAGTGGGATAATGTTTTTTGCCGCGCCTTAGATATTACGCCCGAAATGGATGCTCAGGCTGTGGCCGATGCCACTTTGCTTGAATTGTGCGATCAAAGCTCAATATACAATGAAGTGGGGATATCCTTCTTAGGCCGAACTCAGTTAGTGATCCATTCTTCATTGAATCAAGAAGCTGAAAATAATCTTATTATTGAGGGGGCGGCAAACACAAAAAGTGCCTCTGTCAGTTTGCAACCCAGCGATACTGTTTTAGTCACAGGTGGCGCTAAAGGGGTGACTAAAGCGTGTGCTTTGGCATTGGCCAAGAAAGCACCAGCGCACTTTATTTTAGCGGGTCGCAGTCAGTATATGTGTCTCGAAGACAGACCTACTTGGACGAATAACAAGGGGCTGGATGATTTACAAGCTGCGGCTATTGCTTATATGAAAGCAGAGTCTCAACAACCGACGCCTAAACAAATAGCGCAACTCATTGAACCCATAAAAAATGCGATCACTATTGATTCAGCGTTGCAGGACTTTAAGGAGGTGGGAGCGACGGCTGAATATGTGAGTATGGATGTGACGGATCCTAGTTCAATAACAAAAGCTTTAGCTTTCTATTTTAAAGTGGCAGATCCGAAGGGCATTCATTCGAAAGAGAATGTTTCACTTTGTCATGGGATCACCGGTCTTATTCATGGTGCAGGCGTATTAGCGGATAAGCATATTCAAGATAAATCGTTAGATGAATTTAATCGTGTTTATGACACCAAGATCACAGGATTAGCATCCATTATGAATGTTATTGATGTGGCTCAGTTAAAAGTTTTAGCATTATTTTCATCCGCAGCGGCTTTTTATGGCAATAAAGGTCAGAGTGATTATGCCATGGCGAATGAAATACTGAATAAAGCAGCACTGCAATTGTCAGTTTGCTTACCACAAACTAAAGTGATGAGCTTTGATTGGGGGCCTTGGGATGGCGGTATGGTCAATGCGGCATTAAAGAAGATGTTCATTGAAAGAGGGGTTGATGTGATCCCACTTGATTCTGGAGCCGAATTGTTTGCTCGCCAATTATTGAGTTCTGAAGATGTTCAAATTGTTGTTGGCAGTTCAATGCAAGGTGAAAAGGAAGCCGGATCGCACTCAAGAAAAGAAAAAATATCGACGAAAGATAATATTAATGTAAAAAAGACTAATGCGAGTGAGCTGAGCTTTATTCACTCGCAGACATTTCAGTCTGATGTAGAGCAAAATAATCAGGCTGTTAAGAATGTAGGGATCATACCGTTAACACAGGTGGTGATTGTTACCCGTCGACTCAATTTAGAGTCACTACCCGTTGTTCTGGATCATTGTATTGGAGGAAATCCAGTATTACCTGCTGTTTTTGCCATTCAATGGATGCGTGAAGCGGCATTATCGGCGTGTGGATTAGCATTCACTGATGCCAATCATGTACAAGTGCAGGTGGAAGATTACCAGCTTCTAAAAGGCATCATATTCGACCTATTTGAAGATCAAGTGCTTAAATTAACCTTAATGCCAGAGGGTACAGCTGATATCAACAAACAAGTGCTAAAAGCGGATCTGTATTGCAATGAGAAACCTCAATCTAGAGCTCGGTTAGTGGTGACACTGGTGTCGAATACAGAGCAAGACAAAGTCCCGTCATTAACGGATAAAGCGGCATTGAAATTAGAGACCAGCAGTAATGGTATAATCAATGGCCACACGCTTTATAAACAAGGTGTGTTATTTCATGGCCCTCGTTTGCAAGGCATTAGATCAATTCAGCATATTAACGATGAATCGTTATTGGCTCTATGTCAGTTACCTCAAATAGCCCCTCGAGATAGTGGTTGTTTTCCCCCTTGTTCTCAATGGGGGGGCTGTCAGCCTTATGCCGAAGATTTGTTACTGCAAGCCATGTTGATCTGGGCAAGATTTAAATACGACTCCGCAAGTTTGCCTACCAGTATTGATGAATTTATTGCTTATAAACCGCTTTTAGCGGGGGATAAAGGAGTGTTGTTACTTGAGGTGGTGGAGCAAAACCTTCATCGCTTAAAAGCCAATGTGTCTTTATATCATCAAAATGGTGAGTTAAGTGTCATGATGAAAGGCGCTGTCGTCACGATAAGTGACAGCTTAAATGAGGCTTTTTTATCCAATACGATGGTAACGAATAAGAACCTTGTTGATGCGCAAAATGGTCTAGAGGCTGATGGGTGCCTTTTTTTGCAAATGCAAGGAAGCGGTAGCTTATGAATTTATCAAATGTGGCCAATGGATCGTCAACTAAATCGGGTGTTTCATTGCGAATAGCCCTTTTTATTAAGGCAAAAAAGATGATGGAGAATAAAGCCAGTTCGTTTCCTTTTGATGAAACGGTACTCGCTTCTTTCAATGTTATTGTTCAGTGTGTGGAGCATTTTGAAGAGGATCTAGATTCAGCGATCCAAATGGTTATTAAAGGGGACGTTGTTAGGTTAGAAATGCCTGCGTATTCTATTTTGATGTTGCCAGCTTTGAAAGCGGCGAGCCTTAAATGGCATCCCCATGCTATATTGTCTGGATTTCAATGGCAAGCAATGCAGTGTGATGATGTCACTCAGCAAGCCGAAATACAGACTTTTTCTCAAGCAAAAGGTAGAAGTAATCAAAGTGATATAAAAAGTGTATCGTATGTTGATTTTAATAGCCAACAAAAATGTTTTCGGTTTTGTCAGTGGATTATTAATTTAATGAACCGAACATTAGTGACAGAGACTCAATCTCACTTCTGGTTTAGGGCACCTTTTAAGGCGCGCATGGTCGCGGTTAATTTTAGTCATACTGACGAAGCGGATAAGCTAACTAGCCGTATTGTTTTAACCCAAGGAACGTATCAGGCTCCGGCAAAGTCATTAGTGCAAACTCAGCGGTTATTTTTTATTTTTACGGGAAATAATCAAAGTGAATTACAGCAAGCTTTAGTTCGGTTAACACAATCACTCCCTCGAGTGTCAGTTCTTTCTTTGATGGCTGATAATTTAAATGCTTATGCCACATTGGGTGCGGACCAATCGTTGGCGGTAGTATTGCAAGCAACCTCTGCTGCGGCACTTGAGCTTGAGATTGACAGTGTCTTTAAGGCGATACCAAAAGTGATAGCAGATGAAGGGCGTTATCAAACGCCAGCAGGAAGCTACTTTTTTTCCAAGCCGTTAACGGATAAAGGTTTAACCTTTGTTTATCCTGGCGTGGGTACGGTTTTTGATAAGATGTTTAGTCAATTACATGAGTATTTTCCAGACCTTTATAATCGATTAGAAAGTGAAGGGGATTTAAGGACGATACTGCAATCAGACAAGATTTATCAAGATATTGAATTAAATTATGTTTTACCCGATAAAGTGGCGGCTCTTCAACAGGAAGATTTAAAACAACCCATTCGCATTCGTAAAAATAGCGCCGATGAAAAAGGCATGACATTAGCAGAGCAAGCAATTTCGGGTGTTGGAAGCAGTTATTTACTCACTCAATTATTGACCCAAAACTTCCAGATCCAGCCTCGTTTTTCGATGGGCTATTCGATGGGTGAAGTGTCAATGTGGGCTTGCTTAGGGGTATGGGAGGACCCCTATGAGATGATTGACGATACATTTTCAACTTCACTGTTTTCATCCATGATTTCCGGACACTTACACGCGGTACGAAAGGCTTGGGGGCTCAAGCATAAAACGGAGTCTCATCAAGTTGAAAGCCATCAAGCGGATATTAACACTCAACTTGAACATGATATCGGTCATGATGATGAACATCATGATAATGTGTGTTGGGGCAGTTTTTTGCTCAGAAAATCGGCCGTAGAAATTAATAGCTTAATTGATGACTATCCGAGAGTGTATCTGGCGATTAATCAAGGTGATACTTGCATCATTTCAGGTTGCGACCAAAGTTGCAGAACGTTAATAAAAGCATTAGGGACAAGAGGCCTTTCCAGCTCTGGTGTATCTGCTATGCATACGGGGCCAGCGATGCTGATCCATCAAGAGACCTATGATTTTTATTTACGCCCCTTGAATGACTTTACGGAACGTGCTTTTTCACATAATGAGGATACATATTCAACTCATGTGAAAGCAAAAAACAATATCGATCCGACTCAAATTACCTTTATCAGTTCGCAATTAGAACAAGGGGTCCACTATAAACATAACCCTTTTTGCGGTAAAAAAATTGCCAAATCAGTTGCAGATAACTTGTGTCATCCACTTGATTTCCCTAAGCATGTTAATAATGCGAGGCGAATAGGTGCCTCCTTGTTTCTTGAAGTCGGGGCGGATAGACAGAATACTATTTTAATTAATCGCATAAACGAGTCTGAACAAGTGGAAAAGCAATGTGACGCTGTCGCAATAAGTAGTCGAGCGAAGGATGATGTGTGTGAATTGTTAAATGCCATTGCGCAATTAATTAGTCATCGGGTACCTTTATCTATCCAACCTTTGCAATTAGGTTTAGCGATTTTGATTGAAAATCAAGATGAAATGTTAGACAAGGCTAAATCGTCAGAGGCTTTATTAGAGACACAGCAATAAATTATGTTTCTGATTTGACCATTTTGTTATACGAGGAGTAGTACATGCCATCTCATGATAAAGAACAGTTAAATCAATCATCTGTTTTACTTCCCTCTCAGTCTAATCGGGGAGGGAAGATTGCGATTGTGGGATGGGCTGCGTTATATCCAAAAGCACACAATGTTGACGATTTTTGGCAAAATTTATTGCATAAACAAGATGCAATAACGGCGTTGTCAGAGCAGAAGTTAAGAGCCAATGCTGATGACTTTAGAGGTGTGCAAGGGCAAAGTGATCGCTTTTATTGTGACAAGGGCGGCTATATCGATAAGTTTAATTTTGATGCCAGTGGTTATCAGTTGAATGAGGAATATCTATTAGGTTTAGATGACAGTATGCAATGGTCTCTCGATACCTGTAGAAAAGCGTTACTGAATGCCGAACTTAATCTAACGCCAACAGAATTAATGAAAACAGGGTTGGTGATGGGGGCTTTGTCTTTTCCGACTCAGCAATCAAATGAAGTTTTTTTACCTATTTATCATAGTATTATTGATAAGGCGCTTCAAACTCGCTTTGCGTTGAAAGATAAGCAAGCATGGACACTTGCCCCTTTTACGCCAGCAGTGAATAGCGGGCCGAGTATTGATGATGCCGTTCGATGCAACCATGCCAAAGTAGTGGCTAAGGCATTAGGCCTCGGCGGTATGCATTTTACGTTAGATGCGGCTTGTGCCAGTTCCGTTTATTCACTCAAATTGGCCTGTGATTATCTGACTCAAAGTAAAGCCGATGTTATGTTAGCCGCAGCAGTGTCTGGTGCCGATCCCTTTGTGGTTCATCTGGGATTCTCTGTTTTTCATGCTTATCCGGATAATGATGTTGCCGTGCCTTTCGATCGCCGTAGTCAGGGGTTATTTGCTGGAGAAGGTGCCGGAGTCTTGGTGCTAAAAAGGCTCGAAGATGCCATACGTGATGGCAATCACATTCAGGCTGTGATTGACGGTGTGGGGTTATCAAATGATGGTAAAGGGTATTTTGTACTTCGCCCAAAAAGCCAAGGGCAAGTGACAGCCTATGAGCGGGCTTATCATAAGAGCGGTATTAAGCCGAGTGAAGTGGAGGTTATCGAGTGTCACGCAACAGGCACACCGCTGGGTGATAAAGTTGAGCTCACATCGATGGAGAGGTTTTTTTCCGATAAGCTAGATAACACACCCGCACCATTGATTGGTTCAGTTAAGTCTAATTTGGGGCATTTATTGACTGCTGCAGGCATGCCCGGGATCATGAAAATGATTAATGCCATGAATACTGGGCAGTTACCGCCGAGTATTCATTCTAACGAAACCATGTCATCACCCAATGGACTCTTTGGGAAGCATACTTTACCCAGCGAGGTGACTGATTGGCCAGATAAAGCAGGGAAAAAAAACAACAGTCTTCGGCATGCTGGTGTTTCAGTATTTGGTTTCGGGGGCTGTAACGCGCATTTATTGTTATCTTCTTTTGATGAAAAAACATGGCACTTCACTTCCGATACCAATGTTGAGATGAATCATTTAAAACAAGGCTGCTTAGAACAAAAACAGAATACAGACTTACCTGAAAGCCTCTCCTCTCAAGATGAGTCAGTTTCTATGGCAATAATAGGTCTGTCAGCGCATTTTGGACCACTTGATTCTATTCAAGCTTTTGCTCGGGCGATTGAACATCATCAACCAGGGTTTATCGAACTGCCAACCCAGCGTTGGAAAGGATTAGATAAACATCCCGATATATTGAGTGAATTTGGACTCAATGATGTGCCTAAAGGCGCTTATATCGAGGGCTTTGAGTTAGACTTTTTACGATTCAAATTACCTCCCAATGAAGATGATCGATTGATCCCACAACAGTTATTACTGATGAAAATAGCTGATGAAGCCATTAGTGATGCCGGACTGAAAAGTGGCCAGCATGTTGCAGTTTTAGTGGCAATGGAAACGGATCTTGAATTACATCAATTTAGGGGGCGAGCTAATTTACATAGCCAATTGCAGCAAAGTTTATTGCAGCAAGGGATAGCATTAAGTGATGAGGAATACCAAGCACTAGAAGCCATGACTATGGATAGTCTTCTACCTGCTGCTAAGTTAAATCAATATACCAGTTTTATTGGCAATATCATGGCATCTAGGGTGGCATCACTGTGGGATTTTTCTGGGCCAGCATTCACTATCTCTTCGGTTGAGCATTCCGTTGCACGTTGTCTTGATGTTGCGCAAAACTTGTTGGCTGATAAAGACGAGAAAGATCCTTTACAGGCAGTGGTGATCGCTGCGGTGGACTTAAGTGGCAGTGTTGAAAAAGTATGTTTAACCAATCGTATTCAGGCGGTTTCTGCTTTAAAAGAAATCAAAAACGAAGACCATTCTAATAAAGTCCATTGGCATGTTGGTGAAGGTGCGGGGGCGATTGTCGTTCAAGCATTGGACGATGTGAATGATCCCCTAAAGAGCTATGCAAATATTTCTGAGCTTATTTTTAATCCTATTAATGCACAGCAAGTTATTACGAGTGATGTTTTATCGAGTCTGTCTCAGCAGATAAGTTTACTGGAGTCGAATATTGCTCCGAGTAGAGATACTCATTTATTACATACTCAGCTTGATAAATTAGCAACATTACTCCCACACGCAAAATTGATTCATGCCGATGAGTTGACGGGGCATTGTTTTGCTGCGGCTGGTATGGCCAGTTTACTCAATGGGTTATTGCAGTTAGCGCCAAAAGCAAACGACGAACAGACTTCTGCGGCAGTTGCTGCTGTGGCCAGTATCAATGAAGATGAACAGTCTGTGGTTTTGCTGAGGCAAACTTATGCTCAGAAACAAAGACTTCAGCAGCGATTGACTCAACATTTGACCCAAAGTGTAAACACTACAGCGCCTAAATTAATCAAAAAAGTGATGTTAGGTGGGCGAGATATCTTTGAGTTTATTATGCAATCACCGTTAGCGTATGAGCAAAATATTAAACAAAAAATGCAATTACTTAATATGTCTGTTAAATCGAGTCATGAAGAGTCAATAGTTAGTCTCTCAAACATAAAAGAGACGCTGGATATTGACAGTCAAAACGATGTTGTTTTATCAGAATCGAGGCAACAAAAAAAGGCTGCGGGCGAAGCGTTGACCCTGCCACTTTCAAATGTCAATAGTAGAAGCGTGGCTCAAATGAACACTGAAACAATGAGCGTTGAAAATTCACCACTTTCAGGCTCAGCGGACCAAGGCATGACTTTAGCAGACATAGTGCCTCTTCACTTGAGTCAGCAACAGTTAATGCAAGATGTGCATTTGGCATTTTTACAAAGTAGAGAATTGAGTCAGCAATTAAGAGTACTGCAGTTCTCCCAACAATATGGAAAACTCAATTCAGCAGAGGGGTTCAAGCGGCCACATCAACAAGTAGATGAAAAAAAGGAGCCTGCTGAGTTGCTCTCTCTTGACAGTAGTGACACCTTTGATACTGCTGAAATCGCAATGGATCAAGAGCGGGAAACTGAAGCGGAAGTGACAACACCTTATTATGATCGTCTGCATGATGATAAGCCGTGTATTTGGAATTATGATGACTTACGTGAATATGCTGAAGGGAGAATAGCCAATGTTTTTGGCCCCGAGTATGCCATTATCGACAGTTACTCTAGGCGTGTACGATTACCTACAACGGATTATTTGCTAGTGTCTCGTGTCACCAAACTCGATGCAAAAATTCATGAGTTCAAACCCAGCTCTATGACCACTGAATATGATATTCCTGTTGATGCGCCATATCTTTTGGATGGGCAGATATTGTGGGCTGTCGCTGTGGAGTCGGGTCAGTGCGATCTCATGTTGATTAGTTATCTGGGTATTGATTTTGAAAATAAGGGAGAGCGTGTTTATCGACTATTAGATTGCAGTTTAACGTTCTTAGCCGATCTGCCCAGAGCGGGCGATACGTTGCGCTACGATATCAAGATTAATCATTTTGCCCGCAATGGTGATACATTATTATTTTTCTTCTCTTATGAGTGTTTTGTCGATGATGTGATGATCTTAAAAATGGATGATGGTTGTGCGGGTTTCTTTACTGATGAAGAGCTGGCTGAAGGGAAAGGGGTGATCCGCTCGGGATCTGAAATTGCTGTACGTGAACAGGCGCTTCAGCGGCCAAGGCCAACGATGACACCCTCGCTAGATTGTCAAAAAATGCAATTTAGTGTTGATGACATTACTCAGTTGAGCCAAGCCGATTTAGTTGGATGCTTTGGTGAAAGCCATAAGACAAAAGCGCCTTTGCAAACCTCGTTGAGTTTTACCTCAAAACAATTTTTAATGATAGAAGCAGTCAGTCAACTTGATGCTAAAGGTGGGGCTTGGGGGCTTGGATTTATAGAAGCCCATAAACAATTATCGCCTGAACATTGGTATTTTCCTTGTCATTTTAAAGATGATCCTGTGATGGCCGGTTCATTAATGGCAGAAGGTTGTGGACAATTATTACAGTTTTATATGCTTTATTTAGGTATGCATACGCTGACGGAGAAAGGACGCTTTCAACCCTTAGAAGGATTAACCCAACAAGTGAGGTGTCGAGGGCAAGTTGTGCCACAATCTGGGCAGCTAACGTATCGAATGGAAATTATTGAAATTGGCTTTAGTCCTATACCTTTTGCCAAAGCCAATGTGGATATTGTACTCAATGGTAAGGTGGTAGTCGATTTTAGGAATTTAGGGGTAGTACTCAAAGAAGAAGATAAGTGTCGACGCTATCAAGGTCATAAGCATTACATGTTGCAAAAAAAGAACCAAAGTAATGTGAATGCCCCTTTGATGACTCAAATATTAGATGTTGAAGCCAAGTCGAATAAAGGTGTCATTCCCTTTAAGCATGTGCCTGCACCTGTGAGCCATGATGATCCAAATCGAACGCCTGACAGTCTGCCTTTTACCCCTTATCATTTGTTTGAGTTTGCTACGGGTAATATTGAACAATGTTTTGGTGCTGACTTTGCTGTTTATCGTAATAGAATATGCCCTCGTACCCCTTGTGGAGACTTACAACTCACCACTCGTGTGGTTGATATTCAAGGGACTCGTGGCGATTTTAAGCACGGTGCTTCTTGTGTTGCTGAATATGAAGTGCCTAATGATGCTTGGTATTTCAGCCAAAATAATCATCCGGCTAAAATGCCTTATGCTATTTTGATGGAAATATCACTTCAGCCTAACGGTTTTATTTCGGGCTATATGGGCACTACATTACTTTTTACCGATGAAGATTTATTTTTCCGCAATCTTGATGGTAAAGGGACTTTGTTACGTGAGATTGACTTACGCGGTAAAACTATCATGAATCGTTCACGGCTTATATCCACTGTGATCGCGGGATCAAATATTATCCAGCGCTTTACCTTTGAATTAAGTTGCGATAGAGAGCCTTTTTATCAGGGTGAGGCGGCTTTTGGTTATTTTAATCAAGCCGCATTAACGCATCAATTAGGGCTTGATAAGGGCAAAGTGATCCAAGCTTGGCATCATCAAGAACAGGTTGTTCCTGATCATCAAATTGACTTGTTGGATCGGAATAGTCGCTATTTCTGTGGGACGAAAAATCAGCCTTATTTTCGATTGGCGGGTGGAAAACTGAACTTTATAGATCAAGTTGATATTGTTGAATGCGGTGGGCGTCAAGGTTTGGGCTACTTATTTGCTAAGCGTACTATCGATCCGAGTGATTGGTTTTTTCAATGCCATTTCCATCAAGATCCGGTTATGCCAGGTTCTTTAGGTGTTGAGGCGATTATTGAATTAATGCAGGTTTATGCCATCAACCAAAATTTGGGAGTCGGTTTTATTAACCCTAAGATAAATCATATTCTTTCTGATATTGAGTGGAAATATCGAGGTCAAATTAATCCATTGAATACTCATATGTCAGTGGATATTCATATTACTGCCATTAGGGATGAAGCGGGGAAGAAAGTGATTGTTGGGGATGCCAATTTAAGTAAAGACGGCTTACGGATTTATGAGATTAAAAATATCGCTATTTGCATCGAAGAAGCGTGAAGGCAAGTAGTGTGAATTTATCTCCAATGAAATTGAGTTAAAATGATATGAGGTGTTAGTGTATGGAACAAACAAAGCTCAGTGAGCAACCATTATCCCCGTGGCCATGGCAAATTAAGCTGTCTGATGTGAGCTTTGATCTGGCAGTGATGTCTCAGCAGTTAAAAGATTTCAGTCGAAGCTGTTATCTTGTTAATCATACAGAGAAAGGGTTTGGCATTAGTCAGCAAGCCTCTTTGATTGATACACGTTGTTTCGAGAGTGAAAAAACGTCGTTTTCTGCTAATAGCGTGGGAAAGGAGGACTATTCTCCTTGTTTTCCTGTCAGTGCCTTTGCGCCTGCATTAGGGACACAAAGTTTAGGTGATCATTATTTTAGGCGAGTGCATGGGGTTAAATATGCCTATTATGCGGGTTCGATGGCGAATGGTATTTCGTCAGAAGAATTAGTGATTACACTGGGTAAAGCGGGTATTTTATGCTCTTTTGGTGCAGGGGGGTTAGTACAAGAAAGAGTTGAGCAAGCCATTATTCGCATTCAAACTGCCTTGCCTAATGGCCCGTACGCGTTTAATTTATTACACAGTCCCAATGAGCCAGCAATGGAAAAATCCAGTGTGGCATTATTTTTGAAACATAAAGTACGAACTGTCGAAGCATCGGCATTTTTAGGGTTAACCCCTCAAATTGTTCATTATCGTGCTGCTGGATTAAGTCGTGATGCCAACGGACAAATTTGTATTACGAATAAAGTGATCGCTAAAGTGAGCCGTGTTGAAGTGGCGACTCATTTCATGCAACCTGCCCCGGTTAAAATATTGCAGGGCTTAGTGGATGAAGGCTTGATCAGTGCGGAGCAAATGTTACTTGCACAGAAGGTCCCTATGGCTGATGATATTACCGCTGAAGCTGATTCTGGAGGCCATACCGATAATCGTCCGTTAGTAACGTTATTACCCACTTTATTAGCGCTTAGGGACAGTATTCAATCTGAATATCAATACTTGACGCCTTTACGTGTTGGTGCTGGTGGCGGGATTGGAACACCAGATGCAGCTTTGGCTGCATTTAATATGGGGGCGGCTTATATTGTCACGGGTTCTGTTAATCAAGCGTGTGTGGAAGCGGGAGCAAGTGAGCATACTCGTCAGTTGTTATCGACCACGGAGATGGCGGATGTCACCATGGCACCCGCGGCGGATATGTTTGAGATGGGAGTAAAGTTACAAGTGGTCAAACGAGGGACTTTTTTCCCTATGAGGGCAAATAAATTGTATGACATTTATAGTCGTTATGATGCAATCGAAGATATTCCGATTGATGAACGTGAAAAATTAGAGAGTCAAATATTTAGATCCAGTTTAGAGGATATATGGCAAGGCACTGTGAGTTTTTTCAATGAGCGTGATCCTAAAGTGCTTGAGCGAGCAATGGGTCATCCAAAGCGGAAGATGGCATTGATTTTTCGTTGGTATTTGGGCTTATCTAGTCGTTGGTCTAATATCGGTGAAGCGGGTAGGGAGATGGATTATCAGATTTGGGCAGGGCCTGCACTTGGTGCCTTTAATCAATGGGCTAAAGGCAGTTATCTTGATGATTATAAAGCAAGACATGCCGTCGATATTGCCAAACACTTACTTTATGGAGCGGCATATCTCAATCGTATTAATCATCTTTGTGCTCAAGGCGTTAATCTTCCTGTTACTTTAAGGCGCTGGTTACCGGATAAAAAAATGGCGTAATAAGTTGTCATCACTCAATGAAAAAATGTGGATGAGGCTCTATGCATTTTGGCCTCATGTTTTAAAGAGGACGTTATTGAATTCGTTCCCAACGGATCCCTTTGGCAATGATTTTTCGTCGTTTAATCGGATCGGGTTGGGTACCTAATAAGGAACATAAAAAATGTAGACTGTTAATATAAAGGGGCACCCAGAAAGCAATATGAGTCTTGACGATAGGCTTTAAATTGTTGGATTTTAAAGGGGGTGTTTTTAAATAAGTGGTTTTGTTAGCAGTGACATATTTAGGTTTATCATCCCTCATAAAAGCATCCTTTTTTATTAATAAAATGTGTAAAATAGTTTAGGGGGCAATACTTTTCTTTGTTACGTAAAACACTATAAGCTCTTTTAATTTAAAAGGTTAACTTTATTTTGCTGTATGTTAGTTGAATGCCTACGCATTAATGATACTTATTGTTTAATTTAACGTGTAAAAATGTTGCATTTATTTTCGTAAAGTTTTACTTAAGTGGAGATGTATCAAGAATTTTAATCCCATTAGAGTGTTTGTATTTTATGGATAAAGATATCCTACTGTTGTTATAATTTTGATTGATTTGTGTTTCCTTATGTTCGTTTCGTAATGATAAAAAATAGCGTGTATTTCATGTTATTTATATTCTATCTGTAAAAATATCTGTTGTGATTTTATTTCGATATTGACTATGGTAATACCAGTTTTTATTATCCCCTATTTTTTGTGGTATCGACTTAGCGTTAATAGTATAAAATATTTCCAATGTTGGTTTCATATCTTCTTTGTCATTATTATTAGTAGGGGTATTAAGTGGCAAGGTTTAAACCGAATTTAGGTTAATGATTAAATTTTTAGTTTATGACTTTATATTAAAGGTAATGTTTAATATGTTGGAAAAAGAAATACATTCGATATTATCTCGTCATGCTTTACCTATTCCGCCTTTACCGAGAGCTTTGATAAGTGCTTAACTAAAAGTTATCGTATATTTTGACGGATAATTATCCATGATGTTTTTTACACTCTCTTTGAGTGCATCAAAAGTGATAAAATCATGGCAAGATAACCAT
>NZ_JAKIKS010000133.1 GCF_023284005.1 Shewanella surugensis | reverse complement strand
TAGGTTGCTCTCCTGTCTTTTGGTCGAGACTTGAGCCTACCTATACCGCGGTATAGGTGAAACCTATGCGAGTCACCCCGGCAGAGCCGGGGGTTTACCGTTTGTTAATTAAAAAAACAGTCTATTATAGGACTTTAGCACTTAACTCAAACCTATATTTAATCAAATACTTATCAGGATTAGTGTAAACTACATCAGAAAATAATGATTTACAGATGAGTAAATAACAGTTGATTATTTGACCACCATGAGTTACCGACGACTTAACCTTCATAATTGACATTAAATGCTAATTTAATTGTTATTACATGTGTCTCGTTTAGAAATTAACCCCATAATATATTGAAGTTTAGTATGAATGTATTAATTTATTAACTTGTCCAAATAAAAAATATCAATGATATTGACGATACATTGACTTCGTTAATATAAAGCATCGTGTTAAAACAAACAAAACCAAGCGGGATCACATTTAAAACAAAAACAAAATAACACACGATATTAATTTACAAATATCTCTAAAACAATGATTTAATTATTAATAATAATTAATAGTTCAAACTCTATATTGACTTAAGTATACTGCCTGCTCTAGTGTCTATGTATAGGGTTATTTTTTCTTATCCTTTTGATGTCTCCATTATCATTTGAATTGAGACCGTTAAAACGTATTATTTGAAAAACAACCTTCCTCTTATACAGATTGAATTACCTATGGAGGTAGTTGTTATGAGAAATTTAGATCTTTTTAGTACCGCGTCAATCGATCATTTACTTTGGTCATCTGAAGAAGACATTACTGAACTTAATTCTCCAGCCGTTTCTATTTTTACGGATTTTGATCATTCTCTCCCTTTAGTTGTTGATGCTCGCACTACAGCGATTGAAACAGTAGAGATAATGGATAAAACTCATGCATACATGCGGCTAGTGGTCGATCAAGAGAATAATTTTTTAGGTATCGTCACCAAAGACGAGTTACTGGAACGAAAAATATTAAAACAAGCACAAAGCGTAGGCGAATCTCGGCATGAACTGTCTATTCGAGATATGATGATCCCTAGGGAGTCGCTCTTAGCACTAGATTACCATCAAATTAAATCAGCTAAAGTGAGTGACGTCATTCGAGCGCTGCAAACAAATGGTCTACATCATATTCTTGTTGTTGATCAAAAAAGACATCACATACGTGGCCTAATCTCTGCAAATGATATCTCTAGAAAATTGAAGCTGCCATTAAATATTGCTCCGCCCCCTTCTTTTCAACAAATATTCAATGTGGCATATTAAAAAGATATCTATTTGGTTTTAATGGTGAATATTTTACCATTAAAGCCGAATATATCAATTTGTTCGACTCCTACGCTTGAATAAACATCCTTTCATACAGAGTATTAATATTGATTTTAAACCTCTATAGCAACATAAAAAAAATATTACCCCATCATTACCACAATAAATTAATATTTAACCTATCCTTTAAAAAGAAGCATTTTTAAATCCTCTCATGTGACTTAAAATGTAATGTATCATAATATGAAAATGAATAATCTGGACTTCATTAAACGAGCACCATCAACTCATCAAACGACTAAGATTAACTTCGATTATCACTATTATTCAAATCGACTTGTTACTTCTAATGATCGCCTTGACCCGCATTTTAGTCTATTCCGATCGCCATAATATCATTGCCAACATCAGTAAAAGTATTCACTGAAAATGTAAAGCAATACGAATGAAAAGGAAATTCAACTCAATGATATACAAAAAAAATGATACAAAAAATGCCCCTGAATTACCAAGCCTTATCCGTGTAGCTCTTGTCGATGATCAACCGCTAGAAAGACAAAGCTTAGCGAGCTTGCTCTCTATTGCTGATAATATAGAACTAACATGGCAAGCCGAAGATGGTGAAGATGCATTAAACAAACTAAAACGACAAAACGTTGATGTTTTACTCTGTGATATTCGTATGCCAAAATTGGATGGGATCAATACATTAAAGCAATTACGACAAGCTAACAATAATTTGCCCGTCATAATGTTAACGACCTTCAGTGACTATCAATTACTTATCCATAGCATTGCCTCAGGAGCAAATGGTTTTCTATTGAAAGATGTCACCCACAATCACTTAATCAACGCGATTAAGCAAGTCATTAATGGTGGCTATTTATTTGAAAATGACATACATGAACGATTATCAATCCTTCATAAAACCGTATCAGAAGAAGCTCAACAAGCCATGAATATTTCTAAGAGGGAATATGAAATATTATCGTTAATGGCTGGAGGATTTTCTAACCAAGACATTGCCAACGCTATTTTTCTTGCCGAAGGTACGGTAAAGAATCACATATCAGCCCTGTTATTAAAATTAAAAAGCCAAGGTCGAACTGAAGCCATACTTAAAGCACTAGAGTTAAGTCTTATTTGAGTAAACACTTATTTCATAGATAAAATCAAATAACGCAAGTCTTGTCACTCTCATAAAAGAGTACCCGTTTTGGCCTTACCCTATATTATGGCTAGTGACATTCTTTTCTTCGACACCATTTAGCTGAAGATCTCTTTCATCTTGATATTAACGCCTTCACGACTAAAAAAGGAAACGGCATAACCTCAACTCGATTTAATAAGTGTCAGGCTTACTTTTTGTTCACTTATAAATAACAGTATTATGGATTATCTGGTGAGTTTACTCTCTCATTTCCTGCTTAATGCCGACATCATTGTCGATATCAAGACGGAGTTTCGACCGTAATAACTCACTATAACTAGGAATGCCAACACCGATAGTAGGCATTAAGCGGCGCAGCTTAAACCGAGTTAAGGTGACTTAGACAGCACCCTTTCTATATCAGGCGTATTCCAGGTTAATTTCATCAAAATAAGTGACGTGATGGCTGCGACCGCACAGATATAAAAAGGAAGATGAATATCGAGTCCCATCAATATCCCCCCCACTAATGACATCACTCCCGCAGCTAAAGTAAAGCCCGCTGTCGTTATCCCCATGGACCAACCTTGCTCATCTTGACTGACACTATCAGAAAAAAGACAAAGCAGTGTGGGGTAGGCTACACCAAAGCCCAAATAAAATACAGCAATGGCAATATAGCACACAAAAACACTTGAACTCATTGAAAAGACTAATACAGACAGAGTCATAACCATTGCTACTACTGCAATGGTACGCCGCTTCCCCAAATGATTTAACACCCTTTCAATAAGAAATAGACTTGAAAAAGCAATCATTGACCCCATGATTAGCATCGCCATACTGGTACCGAATAAGCCAATTTGAAATCGACTGCTTAAGTAATTGGTCAAAAAAATATAAAAAGTGACATTGGCAGTCATGAAACTCAGATAGACACCAGATAACCTCAACACTAAAGGTTTATCTCTTAGCTTCAATATCATGGTAAATATTTCAAGTGGTTTAAATAAAATATCCTTATTCGGCTTACGCACATCCTGATAAGAGAATAAGACTAAAAAAAGGGTGATCAGCACTAAAATACTCGCAGCATAAAAAGGGAGCTGGACACTCGCTAAACTCCCGATAATCGCTTTATCTGACAACACCCCCCCTATTAAAGGTCCCCCCATTAAACCCGCACTGATCCCAGCAACAATAAAACCCATGTTGCGCGCTTTATCTTTATCATTTTTACTTGCATCCATTGTTGCAGCTTGTGCTATAGGTTGATTTCCAGCGGTAAAACCCGTTATCGAACGCCCCACAACAAGTAGCCATAAGCTATTTAAAAATATAGCTAATATTGTAATAAAATAACCTATTAAAGCACCAAAAAGACAAATGAGTATGGCATTCTTTCGACCAATACTATCTGATAGCTTCGCGATATAAACCGCCCCAAGAAACCAAGAAAGGAAGAAAATACCAATCACTAAACCATAAAAGAAATGTCTTTCGGGATCGCTTATATCTAAAGGTAAGAAAGCAATCGTTTTTGACATCATAAGTTCATTAATAATAGGGAAAACGAGCCCTTGACCCATAAGATCAACAAAGACGACTGCAATTAAAGCAAAACGACTAAGGGGAGACATTGAGGCATTCCTTTGAAAAACTCCTTCCGTTATTATAGCGCTAAAAAATAGTGTCTAAAAAATAATGTGGCATAAAGATCCGCATTACATTCAAAAAGCAATAAGATGAAAATAATGAGAAGTTTAGAAGAGTTAATAGCTTTAGAGAGCAAGACGAACGATTTTGGGTTCCTCTAGCCACTCAGCGATAGAGAGTGAGAGTGAGAGTGGCTATTTCATACACATTAATTAAGTTAAATCCATCTCCTGCACTTTCTCATGTGCAATAATTGGCGTCGTACAAATCGGTTTTTGATGCTTATCGGCTTTTAGCTGGCCTTTACGGTGTTTGAGTGCCGCATCCAATTTTTTCCCTGCTGAAGCAATAGCAGGATACATGACCTCATTGGTAGCAGAAACAGACACCCTACTGCCTTCGTAATTAGTACGAACTTCAACTTGAAATTCTCCATGTTCTTTGGAAATGGTTGTATCGAGGGAAATTAAGGTGGGAAAGTGATTTTCTATTTTGGAAAACTTTTCGGTAATATGCGCTTTAACGCTGTCGGTGATATCAACGTGGTGACCTGAAAGATTTAGTTTCATAGCGATTCCTACTTTAAAGTGACTTCTTATCTATAGTTTTGTTTTTTCCATTAAAAACTCAAGCTATATGAAGAAGAATTAATACTACAGACACAGGCTCAATAAGAAAGTCTCCTACGGGCACAGTGCTAATGCTATTACATCTACAATGCTCTGATAGAGTAACCCATCACTGGTAAATTTAAAATCAGTAACGTTAGTTAATTAACAAAGACTAATTTAGGTTACCCATGCAAATATCATCACACTCAATTTATTTTAGCTCATAACCCGCATGTTTGCTGGGTTTAATCATGTAGAAATCGCCTTTTTACAAGAATATTATTATAAGAAGTTGAAGGATCAATTGCTTAAGTTTAAACAAAATTTCCATCCAAAATAATTCAAACAATAAACACTCATAAACGAAATACAAATTAAACAATTTAAAAACAATAAGATAACGACAACCTAAAAATATTTAAGTGATGACATCAACAGCAAGGCTACCATCACTCATAAACACTATCATTGTCTTGCTAATAACTCCTGTAAGGCAGCATCTTTTTTCCCCACGGCAAGAGCAGATTCAGCTCTTTCATCAAAAACAGCCTGAGCTAATGAGTCATCAGCAACCGCTAACATCTGTGCAGCCAAATACCCTGCATTTTTAGCCCCAGCGTTACCAATTGCAACGGTAGCAACAGGGACTCCACCAGGCATCATAACCGTAGAAAGCAAGGCATCTTGACCATGTAATGGCCCACAATCAATCGGAACACCAATGACTGGACGAGTCGTGATCCCTGCTACCGCACCAGCAAGATGAGCCGCTAAACCCGCTGCACAAATAAACACCTTACAACCACGTGCTTCAGCATCCGCAACAAAACGGTGGGTAGCAGCAGGCGTTCTATGAGCAGATGTAACTTTTGCTTCAAACTTAATATTAAACTTGTTCAATATATCCAGCGTGGCTTGCATTGTAGGTAAATCAGAGTCAGATCCCATTAATACCGCAACAAATGCTTGAGTCATCTTAAATCCTTAGTCAGCCTGAGTTTCGGCGCATTATAAAGAAAGTCATCTTAAAGCGTAACCCAAGTAAGCTCTCTTGAATTGAGACACTGAATCCTACATTCAAAACAATACAGTAAGCCATTGAAAATAATAAAATTAGTGACAAAGTACAATCAATTCCTCTCATACATATGAGGAAAAAAAAGAGAGAAACATTCTCACGAAAAAATCCGAAAGTAGCATATTTAGGTAGCTTGGGTATAATAGCTTTCTTAATTTATAGTGAATAAAATTATTCTCTTAGACATTAATATCTACACTCACAGAAAGGATTTTCTGGTGCTCCATAATAATAAAAATATAATCGAACAATTTGATCTCAAGTTTCACCTCGTTTTACTCGGTTCCCCTCTCATATTACTTATTCTATGCTGGATGATTTTTTTTAGCGCCATATCTCAATATCAATCTATGTTAACGCTTTCTCTCGTCTGTATCATTTATATATTAGGTTATAGTTTAAGCTACTACCTTCATCAGGGAAGACTCAATAGAGCCACTGAACATTTACAGCAAATGCACTGTATTAACGATATCACGTTTGAATTGATCCCTTTTTCAGATCAATATGAAAATGAAGCTTCTTTTCTCAATGCATTACTAAAAAAAGCCGTCAGTTGCATTGATGGTGCGGAAATGGGGACCATTATCCGAATAGATCCCAGCAGTAACGCCTTGTATTTCGAATCATCTGTCGGTATCGACCTCAATAAATTAAGGCAAGTCGACTTTAATTTAAACCAATCATTTGAACATCGCTTTACTGACGGACGGTGCGACAGGGTCGTTATCATTGATAATATGAAACATATTAATGAACAGAATACCCTTACCAAAAACGAGAAAACCATTTTGTTTAACGCCCCCATTATTCCCATTTATTCCACATTATCAAGCCCTATCCATATCGATGGCCAACTCTATGGTTTACTTAATCTAGACAGTGGCTCACTGAATGCCTTTAATGAATATGACAGTCATCTTGTAAAGCTCCTCACCCATGAAGCCGCTAATGCCATTAATCTTTATCAAAAATCAAAAGAAATACAAAAGCTCACATTTCATGATCCACAAACGGGACTCTATAATCGAAATGGGTTTGAAAAAAACCGCTTAGAATGGAAAATAAAGCCTCATTTTGGCAGTTATCTAGTACTACTCAATATCGATAACTTAACTTCATACAATAAAACGGCAGGATACGATGCCGGAAATAAGGCCATTCACTTGTTATGTCATCATTTACAAGCCCGATGGAAGGGGGAGCAACTCATGGCTTATTTGGGAGGAAATGAATTCATCATGCTTTGCCATGGTCCGCAAAGCCAATTGAAGACTCAGCTTATAGATTTACAATCCGAATTAATACCCGCCTCACAACAAGTGAATTTGACGTTAATAAAGATCAATTTTGGTATAGCAACATACCAAGGTCAATGGGATGCCGCCTTTCTCAATGCCAAGCACGCATTGAAACAGATGAAACAAGCTCATCCTATTAATACCCCACATTGAGATAGACCCAAACCATCAAACAAGATACAGCTCTCTTTAGAGCTGTATTCATTTTCAAATGACGATTTCAACCAATACTCATTAACCAAAAAATAAACGCCACAACCAAGATGAATCTAAATCTTTCTGACAGCTACGATATTGCTTAGCATAGCGTTTGGCTCTTGCATCCACTTTATTCGATACCTTAATCAGCCAAGCTTTAGAGCGATAACTGTTTCGTTTATACCCCCCCCAACCTTCATGGTAATTAAGGTACTGCTTTTTAGCATCCCACTTAGAAACCCCATTTATCTTTTGGGTTTTATAGATGAACCACCCCATAAAATCCATGGCATCATCAAAGTCACTCCTACTTGACCAAGAGTTTCCTGTTTCTCGCACATAATCATCCCAAGTCATGGTTTTTGCTTGAGCATACCCATAAGCACTACTCACTCGTCCAATGGGGATAAAACCTAAAAAATACTCCATGGGAGGCGCAGCATTATGTTTAAATGAGCTTTCTTGATACATCATAGCCAGTGGTACATGAACAGGCACACCCCATTTTTCACGGGTGTTTTTCGCAGCGTCGTACCAACTTCGATTTTCTTGAAATATTGAACACAAGTCTTCTGCATTCTTAGGAGGAGAACTCGCACATGCACTCAAAAGTAAAGAGATAAAAATAATCTGCAGTATCAATCGCCACGTCATAAAATTGCTACCAATGTAAAAGTTAGACGCCACAGTTTCACATTGATAGACTGAGTATGCAATTATCCTATCGATTAATTACTCTTGAAGCGAGACAGGCAATTCACATGCTAACGTCTCTTTTTTCCATATAACCGGTTCCCAGTAACCACTATTATTGCCCGTGTACTGCCTATCGATATTAAATTGAGCAGCCAAATGATATTGCTCATTTGTCACAACATCAATATCTAACTTTTTGGTTTTCCTTGCTGATAGTGCGACCTTCAACCTAGGATTATCAATCAGTTCTGCCAATGTGAATTGGTAATGCCCCGGCTTTAACCAGTAATTGGGTTTTGAAATCACGGGCTTTCCATTGAGGTGAGTAACCACCACTCGATATAAGTTTGCATGACTATCAGGCTCTAAATATCCAGAAACAGTGCCACATTGCCGTAGGTTTTCAGGATGAGATGAACACGCTGAAAGCAAAACAGTCACCAGAAATAATAAAGTAAACTTAATCCTCATAGTCATTCTTAAAATAAGTCCTTAGATACTCATCAAACTCCAGCTTATCGCTAGCTTCTAATTGTACTTGTTGTGTCAATGAATCATCCGCGGCCGTTTGATACTGTTTCTGGATCTCTGCAGATAATGGATATTGCCATAATTTAGCTTGATAATTTTTTGCTAATTGTGCGACCCAATGTCCATGTTCCATGCCAGTTTTGCCTAGCTCTTGCATTATTTGACCTGACAATGTTTTATTCGGATCACTAATCGCCTGAGACCATTGAGACAGTGCCCGCTGATAAGTCATATCGCCCTCTTCATCAATCAGCTCTGCCAATACGTTAAGTTCAACAAATAGCTCATTCATCCATTGAGATAAAGCAATTGACTCACCCCCTTTCAATAAGGTCAAATTCGGTTTCCGTCCCTCTAACACAACAGATTTTAGATTAGTCGCAATTGTTTGCTCTTCATTCAGATCCGTACAGGGTGAATCTTCCAATAAACAATAAAGCAAAAATAAATCTAAAAAGCGCACTTGTGCATCAGAAATACCGACTTCACTGAAGGGATTCACATCCAACGCCCGGACTTCAATATATTCAACACCACTCCTTGCCAAGGCTTCTGATGGTTTTTCACCCGGCAAGGTCACTCGCTTAGCACGAATAGGCGCATAGAATTCATTTTCAATTTGTAAAACGTTGGCATTAAGCTGACGATAATCATCATTCACTTTAACCCCCATTTTCTCAAAATTGGCTGACGGCATATTAATCGCGGCTTTCATACCTTCAAGATATTGAGGTAAGCTATTATAGCTAATATTTAAGCGCTCTTGTTCTTGATTTGTATAACCTAAATCACTCATCCTCAATGACGTGGCATAAGGCAAATATAAGGTGCCTTGACCTAGCATTTTAAAATTCAGATCCGTTGATTGATTTTTCAGAAAGGATTGACAAATCGCCGGAGAAGCACCAAATAAATAAGGTAATACCCAAACCAAGCGTCGATAATTACGAATTAAGCCAAAATAAGCATCCGACGTAAAATCAGTCAAGCTATTTTGTTTACCAGACAATACGTGCAGTTTTTCAAATAGTGGTTTTGAAGCTGAAAAATTAAAATGCACACCTGATATAATCTGCATGAGTGCACCATAGCGATGCGTTAAGCCCTTACGATACAAACGCTTCATTTTTCCAACATTGGAAGTCCCATAATCAGCTATAGGAATTTTCGTTGTATCTCCCACATAGCATGGCATGCTAACAGGCCAAAGTTGCTGCCCCTTTATATTCTGCACCGTATAAGCATGTGTCTGTTTAAGATCATTCAATAATGCATTAATATCACTGTGTACTGGGGTGATAAACTCAAGTAAAGATTCGCTATAATCGGTGGTGATCCGCGAATGCATTAACGCTGAACCCAACACTTTAGGATGAGCATCCATGGCCAAATGTCCGGATTTCTCAATACGTAAGGCTTCTCGTTCAATACCTCGATACATTGTTCTTAATGCTTTTCTTCCAGGCTGATCCGATAAAGCTTCAACTAACTTATTGAATGATTTCAATATATTATTCTCTAGTAAGTGAACTGATATCAATATAACTTGTTGATTCTAACTACTAACGGCATTGTGAGACCTCGAAATTAATCAATATTCGACTGAGATTCAAGCCTTCCTTAATCGCCATTTAAAAATGACTCTGCATTAGAGTCATTTTTTCCCTACTCAAACAATGTCAGTCTAAGCACATGAAGATATATGGCCTAACTAAACCTTTTACAACAAAAAAATAGCTATTTTTACAAATTTAACACTTTTATAGGGTAGCCCAACTGACGAACAGAGGTTTCTACTTTTGTTTTATCTCCCACGATCAAGATTATCATATCATCTAAAGCCAATTCTTGAGATGCCAGTTTATTTAAACTGTCTTTAGAAATAGTCTTAATGATTTCACTTTGCTTTAACGTAAAATCTTCACTAAGGTGATATCGTTGTATTAAACGCATAAAGCTGGCTTTTTGATAAGGGGTTTCATAATCTAGCGCCTCGCTTTGAGAAATCGAGTTACGCATAAAGCTTAGTTCTTTATCTGTCATGCCAGATTGCTGATAACGTGAAATTTCTTTAATCAATTCACTTAATGATTGAGCCGTCACATCCGTACGCACGCTCGTGGTGACTTGAAAATATCCTTGTTCAACACCGCCATCAAAGAAGCTCCTCGCCCCATAGGTATAGCCTTTATCTTCTCTCAAATTTAAATTAATTCGACTATTAAAGGCACCACCCAAAGGATAATTCATCAAATTAGATTTAAAAAACAGACCCGTTGCATCATAAGGCAATGCTCGTTTTCCTATTTTAATCACTGATTGCGCAGCATCGGGTTTATCGACAATATAAATTGTTCCTCCTTTCAATTCAGGTAGCTGACCTAAAGGAGGTAATGCACTCGATGCCCCGCTCCACTGAGAAAATCCTTTAAGCCGCGGCATGAGTTCAGTTTGAGGTAAATTCCCCACCGCCACAAACTGAGCATTCTTTGCTGTATATTGCTCTCGATAAAATGCTTTAACATCATCCAATGTAATGTCATTAACTGTTGCAAGGGTTCCCGTAGCATTGACGCCTAATGCATTTTTATCGCCAAAGAGTAAATGATTAAAAGCGGTTTTAGCTAAATAACTAGGCTCAGATTGCATATGCTGCAAGCTTTGCAATAGTTGCTCTTTTACTCGGCTAAAATCAGCTTCTTTAAAACCTGGATGAAAGAGTTTCTCCTCCACTATCGCTAAGGTTTCATCCAAGCGAGAAGTCAAACAAGACACCTGAACATAGCTCTGATAATCACTTGCACCAAAACTAACATGACTGCCTAACATTTCTAAGGCTTGTGCTAAGTCTTCATTGCTCCTAAGACTGCTGGATTCATTCATCATTGATGCGGTTAAATTAGCTAAACCCGCTTTATTCACATCAACTAATCGATGTCCACCATTAAGGTAAATCATTAATTCAATCGTCGGCGTCTCATTACTCTGAGTCCCCATCACTTGAATACCATTAGCAAGATCTTGCTTCCAAATCACGGGGGTTTTGAGCACCAGAGCAGGACCTGCTGGTGGCATTTTTGTTCGATCGAAACTCGACTGAACGGGTTGACGTGATACCGTTCCTTTAATCACATCCGCTGCGATGACTGTAGATTCAGGAACAAAAGTATCTGGTTTTGCTATTAGCTCTTTTTCACCCATAGGGACAACACTCATCACAACCATAGGCTTATCTTTGATATAAGTATCAAAAACTCTCATCACATCTGCCCGCGTCACATTAGCATAACGCTGAAGATCGGAAGCAATCATATTAGGCTCTCCAGCAAAAGTTTGATTATAAGCTAACGTTGACACCTTACCTGATACACTCTGCAAACCAAAAATCGTTGACGCTTCAAATTGAACTTTAACTTTATCGAGATCTTCTTGGGTCACACCACGTTTTTCAAACTCTTGAATTGAATCCAGCATGCGTTTTTCAAGAGCGCCTAAATTAGCTTCTTTATCCGGATTAGCAACCGCATACAAAGTAAACTGGCATGCCAGTTCCTGACATGGATGATTCACTCCCGCCTGAACCGCATAACCACTCTTAACTAAATTCTTATATAATAATGACGTTTTCCCTCCACCTAAAATATTGGCCAATAAGTCAAGTGGTGCTTCATCAGAGTGCCTCGCATAAACGGTGGGAAAAGCAATACGCAATAAAGGTAAATAAACCCGATCTTCCATCGATAAATATTGAGTTTTATCTAATTTAACTAATGCCTTTTTAGGCGCCTCGACTTCAGGGCCTCTTGGGATCTCACCAAAATACTTGTTAACCCAATCTAATGTCTGGGCTTCATTAAAATCCCCACCGATGGTTAACGTCGCATTATTAGGGCTATACCAGCGTTGAAAAAATTGCTTAACATCATCCAAATCGGCTCGATTTAAGTCATCAGGCCAACCAATAACTGGCCAAGAATAGGGATGACCTTCGGGATAAAAAGCTTGATTAAATTTTTCACCCATTTGTCCATAAGGTTGATTATCAATACGTTGGGCGCGCTCGTTCTTTACGGTTTCCCTTTGAACTTCAAATTTTTGCTTCGTTAACGCAGGTAGAAAGAATCCCATTCGATCAGATTCTAACCACAACATTTTCTCAAGTTGATTACTGGGCACGGTTTCAAAGTAATTCGTTCTATCAGTATTGGTGGTGCCATTTAACGTTCCACCGGCTTCCGTAACCGTTTTAAAATGCAGTTCATCAGCAACATGCTCCGATCCTTGAAACATCATGTGCTCGAACAAGTGAGCAAAACCCGAACGCCCCTTCAGCTCTCTAGCCGAACCGACATGATAAGTCACATCGACGGTCACAAGAGGATCGGAATGATCTTCATGCAAAATGACAGTTAAACCATTAGCCAGCTGATACTTACGAAATGGGATCCCGACTTGCGATCCAGTCTGTTTACTGGTTTCCAATAACACCACTCCCTTGGGTAACGTTATTTGTACTGGTTTATCAGCACAAGCAACTAACACAGCAGCAATCCCCACTGCCCAAAACCATTTTTTCAATGTCATTCCTCTCATCAGTGCCTACATCTATGTCATTTATCATTAGTCTAAAAGCATACAAAAAATTAAGATATAGAAACAGGATTAATTAATTAAGCGTTATGTTGAGTTAACTACCAGTACCAAACTAACATCACAATAGCAAAATAACGTGCTAATTTACCGATAAAAATCATCAATACTGACGGAAAAAATGCTAATCGCATCCAACCTGCAAATAAACAAAGAAGATCCCCAATAATCGGTACCCAAGCCAATAATAATGCCCAATAACCATAACGCTGAATTAAATCCATTCCGTGCTTATATTTTCCTTTTGACATTTCCTCAGGGGAAATAGCAAAGCGTCCCAAATAGCCTAAGTAATAACTGGTTATGGCACCTAGAGTATTACCTATAGTCGCCATGATCAGCAGGGCTTCCCAAAATGACTTATTGTCATTCAATAATGCTACGAGTAAAAACTCTGAACCACCAGGTAACAAGGTTGCGGCTAAAAATGCTGCACTGAACATCAACCATAGTTCAGTCATATTGTCTACTCCACTTAAAAAACAACTTTTATTTTGCATTAAAGCTAATGGGTAAAATTAAACATCGAAGTCAAAAAAAAACAAGCTAAAAATACTTTTATAAACAATAAAATGTCAATAATAGGTGAGCGAATAACGATTATTTATTATTTCAGTATAAAATGAATAAAAACGGCTACATGTCTTGCTTTACTTTATCAGCCATTCAAGCTACCCCCTAGCTTTCGAGCAAGGCCCCACACTTGAAAATAATAACACCACGTATTCTTATCAATAAATAAAATAAAAATTCCATGAAAATAATGTCACAAAAATAGTTTTTTTATTTTATACTTTTCAATAATCTATCACTTCAACGGTGAAATAATGGCAAAATTATTTATTCTTCCCGCGCTTTTATCCTTAGGTTGGATACTTTTTTTAAGCTACCACGGGATCCCTTTAAAACAAGGCAAAACAGGGTTCATTTACATCATTTCGATTAGTGCCACTGTAATTGTTACACTAAGCTTACTGCTTTGGCTAACCTCGGGACAAAACATCCGCGGCTAAAACATTTTCTATAAGAGTAAAAAAGTCCCACGAAGCCTTTCAATGCTCTTTAAAAATGACGGTTAAAATGACGGTTAAAATGACGGTTAAAATGACGGTTAAAATGACGGTTAAAATGACGTCAAGCAGGGAATATCAACAAATAGGATAGATTAGATAAAACAGTTTAATTTAAGGCTTATTTAAAAATAAAAAGTCTTTCTATATGAATAGATGGCATTGAAATTAATCAATTTTTTGAAGAAAAAACCCTGCAACAGAGGTACAAAAAAACCGCTATCAAAAGCGGTTTTTTTGTATCACATTTAATGTGATTTTATATAATGGCGGAGAGGGAGGGATTCGAACCCTCGATGGGATTTAACGCCCATACTCCCTTAGCAGGGGAGCGCCTTCGGCCACTCGGCCACCTCTCCGTACAAACATGGTGCGCGTGGAAGGAGTCGAACCTCCGACCACCTGGTTCGTAGCCAGGTACTCTATCCAGCTGAGCTACACACGCAAAATTTGGTAAATCTTTATATGGTGCGGATGGGAGGAGTCGAACCTCCGACCGCCTGGTTCGTAGC
>NZ_JAKIKS010000132.1 GCF_023284005.1 Shewanella surugensis | reverse complement strand
GATCCCATAACTCGATAACAGTTTACCGAATTGCTTACTGGTATACTGTGAGCCCCTGTCACTGTGAAATACTAAGCCTTTAGGCGGTTGCCGAAGGTTATAAGCTTTCATTAATGCCTTGGATATCAAGTCTGTTGTCATGCGTTTATCTATGTGCCATCCCACTATTCGACGTGAATATAAATCCATCACTACAGCTAAATACATCCAGCCTTCACCCGTCTTCAAATAAGTCACGTCACCAGCCCAAACTTGATTCGTAGAAGTTGGATTAAAGTTCATGTTTAGCAGGTTATCAGCAACGCTATCACTGTGTTTTCGCTTTGTTGTCACCTTATAAGCTTGCCGTTGAGTGACCTTGAGTCGTAAACGTCGCATGATTTTACGAACTAAATAGCGGCCAACTTGGTAGCCTTCTTTGCGTAATCGCTTCACCATCTCACGATTCCCTAAGCTGCCTCGACTTTTCTTAAATAAGTGTCGAACACGGCGATAAAGCTTGGGTGTATCAAGGCTTATCACGTTTGCAGGGCGCTTATGCCAATCGTAATAGCCAGATTTACTGACACTCATAACACGGCATAACAGCGCTATAGGGAATAGTTTAGATTGTTGTTTAATGAAGTGATATTTTACTTCATTTCTTTCGCAAAGAAGGCGCTTGCCTCGGTGTGCCCCTTGGGTATTTTTAGGATGTCTTTTTCCATACGTAATACTTTGTTTTCTTTACGCAATCGTTTGAGTTCATCTCGCTCAGGCTCTTCCAAGGTGAACCCTTGCTGCTTGGCTTCGTGCTTTTCTTTCCAGTTATAAAGCAGACTTGTACTTACTCCAAGTGACTTTGCTGCATCAGCAACACTGTAGCCTTGTTCTAACACCATTAAGACAGCTTCATCTTTAAATGTCTGCGGGTAACTCTTATGTGATTTTTTCAAACTCATATAAACCTCTTAATTTATTAACACTACTGTCTCAAAATTAAGTGTCCAATGGGATTAGACCAGAACAGAGTTCGCTCTGTTTAGGGTGATGTTTCAGGGGACCGTTTTTGATAGTTGTGATGATCCCTTAGCTTCGTAGCTAATAAAATAATTGTTTCTATGTCAGTTCGTTACCAGTTACCACCTCTTCGTTGGTTGAAAACCATTATCTTCTATTTCTAGAAATATGTTTCAGCGCTAGGCTGTGATCATGAAGTTTGTCGGTCGGCCGTTTCCCAACTGACGTCGGTGAATGCCCATAAAGTGCATTGCTTGTTGGCAACACGGACAACAGCGTGTCGATAAAGTACGTTTTATCTCGGGTAATCTTGGAAATACGGCCCCTGCAACCGCGAGCATGAGTTGTATTTGCTGTCGTAGTTTGCTGCAATTTCCGCTCAGTAACCCATAATCTCGCACTCGGCGTAACCCCTTCGGAAGTACGTGCTGTAACACTAACCAGAGAAACTCAACAGCGGGTAACGTGCGTACTTTATTGGTTTGAGTTTGACTGTCTACATAGTCAAAGCTGACTTGGCCATCAATATCACTGATAATATTTTTGTCAGGTAACACACCAAGATAGAGATAACGTGACAAGTATTTAAGCGCTGGGAAACCTTTACCCACATATAGGCAGTCGACCACCCACTTTTTAGGGAGTGAGCCAGGCAACTTGATATCCTGTTGTTGTGCTAGGTTTTCCAACAGTCGTGCTCGCCACACTTTAGTTAGGTTAAAGGCGTTAAACAGGTACTTGCTTTTACTCTTTTGCCACTGTTTTTTGCCTTTATTGAAGCTACCTGCTGGGATGATAAAGTGGATATGGGGATGGTAGTCACGCCGCCTGCTGTGAGTATGTAATACGCCCGTAAAACCAATGTCACCGCCCAGTTGTTTTGCATTTTTGGCAAAGTCTTTCAGCACACTGGCGGCAACGGTGAACATGGCTTTATAAACTTGCTCAGGTTGACGTTTAGTCATTGTTCGCAACTCATAAGGCAAGGTAAAAGTGACCATGTAATAGTCCGCAGGGAGTAATTTAGCTTGTTGCTTGGCAAGCCAATCTGTCGTGGTGTTGTGCTGGCATTGAGGACAACTTCGATGACCACAAGAAAGTGGAAACTCAGCCGTATGAGTACAGTGATGGCAAGCCCATTGGCTCACTCTTAGGGTGTTGCTGCGGCAACTGAGCATGGCATGGATAGCTTGGCGCATCGATACTGTGATTTGACGGTCGTAATCTTGATTAAATACATCAAGATGCTGACGTAAAATATCGATAAACCTCATGTGTCACACTCCCATTTTAAAGCCAACCCATCAGTGAGTTGATTAATGGCCTTGACAGTATTTTTACGAGTAATGGTAGTGATGAGTTTGGTATAGCGAGCAGTGGTGTTGAGACTGTTGTGACCGAGTAAGCTTTGCACTGACCGTAAATCGAGTCCTTGCTCAAGTAGGTGAGTAGCGTAGCTATGACGTAAGTTATGCGGGCTAATGGATTTATGAATATTACACTCGGCAATAACTAACTTCATCGCTTTTTGAATACCGCCTTTGCCTATCAGAGAGTCCGATTGATTATTT
Organism: Shewanella surugensis; assembly: GCF_023284005.1. Classification (GTDB taxonomy): domain Bacteria; phylum Pseudomonadota; class Gammaproteobacteria; order Enterobacterales; family Shewanellaceae; genus Shewanella; species Shewanella surugensis. The sequence goes on along the minus strand of NZ_JAKIKS010000132.1, from coordinate 12,429 downwards.
TTACCGGGAAACAGAAAGTGAGGATGTCGATGGGTTTTCCAGTAATAGCGCAATGCTAACAAAGTGCGTTGAGGCAAAGGAATCAATCTTTACCGCCTTTGGCATCACGAATATGCACTTGCATCAACTGTGAAATCGATATCGCCGACACGCAATGTTACGGCCTCACCTAGCCGTAACCCCATACTATAAAGGGTTAAAAAGCAGACTTGATAACGTAATTGGCGAGTGAGACTAATGACGATAGCCACTTCAGTTTGTGTGATAATATCAGGCAGGCGTTTGACCTGCGGAGGCTTGACGATGTTGAGCCACTCCCATTGCTGGTTAAGTACGTGACGATAGAAAAACTGCAAGCCGTTCCGGTCGAGCTTGACTGTACTCCATGAGTGAGACTCAATTAAATCAGCAAAGTAACGTTTTAAATCATCAATGGAAAGGTTATCAGGACAACAGTCGAAATAGGCCGCAATTCGCCTAATTGCACGTGAATAAGCATCAATGGTAGCAGGTCGCTTGCCTTGCAGTGTTAAGTTGGTAAGCTGTTGTTGATAAAGAGAATAAAAGCGTTGTTGTTCGAATGGACTCATGACAATACTCCTGAGATACGACCAAGATAGGTCGCCTCTAGAAAGTATTTATGATGGGAAGGTAAAGGTGATTTTTATCTTTTCTGCCGCACAGCGGCTTCGTTCAACAAAAGATTATAGCATCAATCGTTAATTTAATACTTTTGGCACTTCCTACAAAACACCCTCTCTTAGCATTGAATGTAACATCACAACTATCTTCCTTATGCAGGCAATAAAAACGAGCTAGATTTTTTTACCTAGATGATTTAGGTTTGGGGGATATCCCCAAGTGAAATAATAGGCAGCATTATATTGAGCATCAATAATCAAACCATACAATCATGGATAACATCCAAAGCTGGCGCTATTTCTCGATTGAAGCTGGTAGAAGATACTTTGGTTTTATCGAATGTAAAAGACGTTTGTGTGGCGGTTAAATCGGTCGGATTAAATTTTTCCGATATTTTTGCATTAACGGGTTTGTACAGTGCAACCCCAAAAGGTTCATTTACACCCGGCTTGGAGTTCGCAGGTGAAGTGATTCATGTTGGCGCTCAAGGTTCAAAATTTAAGGTCGGCGATCGAGTTATGGGAGTGACACGATTTGGCGGCTATACAACTCATATCATCACCCATGATGATTATTTGCAGGCTTTGCCTGATCATTGGAACTTTGAGCAAGGGGCCGGCTACTTAGTTCAAACGTTAACGGCTTACTATGCATTAAAGGTCTTGGGTAATATCCAATCACGACATAACGTTCTGATTCACAGCGCTGCGGGTGGTGTAGGCCTACAGGCGATGAGGATTGTACGTGCTATAGGCGCAACACCAATAGGAACCGTAAGGTCAAATAAAAAAGCACAATTTCTTAAGGAGCAAGGGTTTGAATCTATTTTAGTCCGTGAAAAAAATTTTCAAAAGCAATTGATATCACAACAGCTGGAGTTCGATTTGGTATTGGACGGCATTGGTGGAATGATTCAGAAGGCCAGCTTTAATGCATTACGCCCGATGGGAAGACTTATCGTATTTGGAGCTGCAGAGTTTACTCCAGGCCGAAATAGGCCCAAGTATTTACAAGCTGCGTTACAGTATTTAATACGACCAAAATATGATGTGATGGATATGATCAGTAACAACAAATCCGTCATGGCATTTAACTTAATATGGCTTTGGGAGCACTTAACTGTCATGAAGTCACTTATAGCTGATATGGGAGCCGTGGATATTCCACCACCTCATATTGGGCATGTATTCCCTTTTGATCAAGCACACCAAGCTATTCAATGTCTTCGCAGTGGCAATACCCTAGGCAAAGTTGTATTGGTGCATTGCTAATGTATTAGAAATGCGCTCGAAAAGACCTATTTACTAGGCTTGACCCAAGTTACATGAAAGAAGCCTAAATAGGCATCGCAACTATCAATGTGAAGTCAAGATATAAAGGGACTCAATATTAGTAGGTTAAATCCCCTTGGCTTAGGATATAATAATTCGGACACCCACAATTATTTTTCGCCTTTTAAAGACTGGTGTATCTAACTAAAATCTTATAAATGTATATACTACAGTATATTAGTGATGCGCTTGCTTGGGGTGGAAGTACTAGTCTGCTTGTTAAGTCGAGAGCTTGGTGAATGAGCTGTGCAGTATACAAAGGTTATGTGTCAGTGTTCTTAATTATGGAGTGTAAATGGATATCCCTAGTACGCTAAAAGCTGCAACTTCTTTAGCAAAAGAATCGAAATTTGATGACGCTATCGACTTGTTAAAGTTAGCCATCCCCAAAATGGTAGAAGCAACTGGCTATTCAGGGGGCCATTACACAAAAATCATTCCTTATTTTCAGAAAGCAGATCGCTATCTTGAGGGCGTGAAATATAGTGAGAAAGTCCTAATAAAGGCCGTTGAAGAAGATAGTAAAAGAAACTTTAAACATAAGTGTGAAGCTATTCAAGGAGCTTTTCAAGCCTAAGTATATCTACTATTTACGATAAACTGTGACTTATAGCAACTAGAGAACAACTTGAAAGTGATGCTCTTTTATATGAAAAACGGTGCAAAGAATATTATTCAAAATATGAAGCATTATTACGGAGAGGCGAAGAAATAGAGTTAAGCTGTGAATTTGAAAACTTCAAGTCGATTTTTGGTTCAGACTTAAATCAATGGCCTAAATCAATAGCAACCAAGTTTTCTTCACTATCAAATACATAACAAAGCCAGACAGAGGGACGCAGTAAAGTTGGCGGCGTTATGTTTGCACGCAGAGTATGAAGTTCTTTATAATTAATAAGATATCTAATCGGAATGAAATGAGCATATCATGCGAAATAAACTTAAAGTAGCGTACAATTTAGAATTGGGTGAAGCCATTAGACTCTATAAGTTAAATGAGTTTACTGGTTCTTTTCATCATCTAGAACGTGCTCACATCCTTGGTCAGAGGTATATCATCCCGCATACCAAATCCCATTGGTGGATGCTAAAAGTTGGTATAAGGAAACACAATATAAAGGAAGTGTTTGGCCAAGTAACACGAATGATAGCTTCCGTATTATTTTCTAAAATTTGGGTTCCTTTAGGGAATACGGGTGGGGCCAATGTCAATCCAATGAAACCTATGCCTATCCCTGAAGATTTAAAGAAAATACTGAGTGAAAGTGAATAACGGAGTAAAAGATCCAAGATTATTTTCCTAATTATTTTGTTTAGTATATGGGTAATGAAAGGCATTGATAATGCTTAGTTTTATTTGATTAGTATTACGCTAATGTTATCAACCTTATCATTTTTTGACTGAGTAGAGCTTGGAAATTTATCGTGCGTAAAATTCATATAAAGATATTAATTGTAGCGGGTTAGCGGCTACTTTGAAGAAGGGGATCACAGTATAAGAAAATAATTATGGCTGTCTTGATAAATTTGGTAGACCTTATATTCAATAAAGTCGAGATGAAAGTTCTTTGCTTATTCTGTATTAAGGAACCGTTGAATTGACATGTCAGTTCTCGCTGAAAGATCACATATTGAGTCGGATGGGTATTAATTCTTTTTAAGTTAATGAGGTTATTACTTTCGCCATTTTTTAGTGAGACCTAATAAAATAGGTGCCGACATTTTGTCTGATAGTCGGTTTTTCTATGCCTTCCCCTTGGCTAAAAATATAGCGTCCAGTGGTGTTGTTTTGGCACATAAAAATCAAATCGAATTTGGAAATTAGGATCTCTTTTTGCATTAATGTGGTGGTGAGTAAGCCGATATCAGGCGCGAGTACTTGATATTGATATGGACCCGATAAACCTTGACCGGTATGAAAAGATCGTTCTTTTAATGTGGTTGAGCTAATAAAGGTAAACTCTTGTAATTCGCCGGCTCTAGGGTTATTGGTTGTATATTGACCGTTAAGTTCAAGTACAATACGTTTTCCAGTCAACGTTGTTGGTATTTTACATAGATTAGCAAATACATTCAATGGGAACATTATCAATAAATAAAAGTTGAATATCAAAAGTGTGATTTTCATGCTGTGTCCTTATTCTATTCAACTATGCCGATAATAAGTGGTCTCATTCATGTTGGCTTATTCATGTTGGCTTATTCATGTTGGCTTATTCATGTTGGCTTATTCATGTTGGCTTATTCATGTTGGCTTATTCATGTTGGCCTATTCATGTGAAGTCGACTCATTGAGAGATATGAGTCTGTATGATATATGTGCCAGAGTCTTGTCTAATATCGGGTTTAATCATGCCTTGAGTTTGGCTAAAAATAAATTTACCGATAAGTGCCGTTTTACAGACTAATACTTCCCTATAAATGGACTGCTCTGGCCCTTGGGTCAGCTTAACATCTAATAAGCCTATTCCAGATGAGAGTCTGTTATAGCTATAAGTACCTCGACTCGTTTCACCTGTGGTCATGTTCATGTCTTGGATTTGTGTTTCGGTAAATGTTAAGGCTTGTAAATTAAAGGCTTTGGCGCTAGTGGGGGCATGCATGCCATTAATGCCGATTAATATGCGGCTGCCCACTAAAGATAGCGGTAATTCACAGTCTTGTACTGACGCAGTGACTGAATATGTCATTAACAAACTGAACATTAAAACTATTTTGTATGGTGTCACTTGTTTCATGTATCGACTCCAATGATGCCATATTTTAAGAATAAACATTATTCGATAATATAAACGCCAGTATTTTGTCGTATATCAGGTTTAATAGGGCCTTGGGTTTGACTAAAAATAAAATAGCCGACTCTATTGGTTTCACACACAAAAGTTTCAGAGTAGAGGGACAATTTTTTTCCTTTTCCTTCTCTAACGCTGAGTCTGGCTAATTTAGGGTCAAAGTATTCATAACGATATGTCCCTGAGGCCGTTATGCCTGTATTGAGTATGGTGACTTGATAGCTGTGTTTTTTAAACTTTAATTCTTGTACGCTATCTGCCATGGGATTATTAGGCGTATAGGTCCCGTCGACTCGTAATAAAATGGTTTTACCTTCCAATGTTCTCGGTAGCTGACAGTTGGCATAACTGGTATTAATTCCTGTGAATAAAATTATTAAGATAGTTAACAGTCTCATCCCATTCCCTCACATTAGTTCCTTAAATCACAATTTTACTGAGTCGCGTATCATGTACTGACCTGTATTTTGTCGAACATTGGGTAGGCGAGGGCCTTCAATTTGACTATAAATGTAATAACCCAATCTAGGGCTTATGCATACAAGGGTCATACTGTATCGTATGACTTTTGGGCCTAATAATTGCCTTGCCGTTAATTTTGCTAGTCCTGAGCCTAAATGCTGATAGGTGTATTTACCGATGAAATGATAATTATTTTGAATAATATTGGTGGTAAAGTTTTGTTTTGTAAAAGAGGTTTGTAATACCCCTATGGGGTCGGGACTATAATGCCCATATTTTTCATTAACAGTAAAAATCAGTGTGAGCCCGTTTAGGGTTTTTGGCGCGTCACAGACCTTTGCCCATAGACATGGGCTGAATAATAAGATGAGTAATACACTTAATTTTTGCATAAACCCGTCACGAGTGGTTGTTACGATAGTTTATATTCGACTTTAAGTGTAGCTAAAAATCCAAGAAGGCATATCATTCAGTTTGGTCTTTATTTAAGGATATGGGTTACGTGTGGTGAAAGATTACCTAAGGATAACGGTTGGCTTTGTATTCCCTTAGGTAATTTTATGGGTTGGTTTATTTAAGAGTAATTCAGCATGAAATGTTTGATTTTTTACTCATTAAAAGTGTTGGTCGATAAGCTCTCCGGTTTTTAAGTGGTGTCCTAAAGCTTGCATGAGCTTATTGAGCCGTTTAGCCATATTGCCTTTAATCATTAAGACATTCATTGCGGCTCCTAAAATACTTAACTTCATGTCGTAGTCCATTACGACAGTTATTTGGGTTGCGCCAGATGGAGTCGAGCGTAATGTCCAGTGAGAATCAAATCGATTAATGGGTCCTTTAAACTCTCGAATTTGCAGTGAGAATGAATGATGTTTCCTATCCAAATTGACAACTTCTTCAATGACATTGGTACCGTCGTAAAAATTACAGCGCCGAGTTGCCCCCATACCACTAGCATGAGGACTTAATAAGTCGGCGTAATCGACACTCGGGTGCCAGTTTGATATGAGGGTAACATCTGCTATTTGTGCCCATACGGTTTCGATGTCAACATTGAAGAGTTGGGTAACGGTGACTGTGCTCATAATGGTGCTCCTATTTACGCTTTACAGCGGTTTGATATTGGATAGGAAATAATATAGGCAGAAAGTTTATCGACGTATAGATATGTTATTGTGGTTTTACTATTTCAAATATGTACATAATAAAAAAATGACAATAGAACATATCGAAGATCTTAAGGTGTATGTACAAGTTATCGATTCGGGGCATCTTGCCGCTGCGGGTCGAGTCTTGGGTTTATCTGCGACCTTGGTGAGCCGTCGACTGGCTCGCTTAGAGGCTGCGCTTGGCGTGCGTCTTTTAACGCGTACGACTCGACGTTTACATGTCACCGATGAAGGGAAGGTTTTTTATTCTCGATGCCAACGTATTCTCTCGGAACTCGCCCATGCACAAAGGGAGTTACTGCCGACTTCGAATGAAATATCGGGTACGGTTAGAGTGGTGTTACCGACCTCAATGTTGTCATATGGCATTATGGATGCATTGAATGATTTTATGCTACACAACCCACTTATCGTTATACAAGTTCAGATTTCAGATGAGCCCGTGGATTTATTAGCGGGTGGTTGGGATGTGGGGACTCATATCGGTGTACCTAATGATAGTAGCCATATTGGTCGGCATTTAGGGGCTGTCTCGCCTAAAATCGCTGCAACACCTGAGTACCTTGCTCGTTACGGGCTTCCTGAAAGCCCGCTTGAATTGAGCCAACATGACTGTATTCGGGTTGTGAGAAGGGGTGTTGTACATGAGTATTGGCCGATTATTGATAAGCAGGGTGAGGTTCAAAAAGTGCCGATTAGTGGTCGATTGATTTGTCATGACTTTATTACCCTCTATAGTGCCATGTGTGCAGGCGTGGGGATTGGGCTTATTCCTCTCGCGGCTTTGCGTAAGGCTCAAGCAAAGGGGGAATTAATAGAAATTCTGCCAGACTGCCGAATTGAGGGGGTTACGTTGTATGCGATTATTCCAGCGGGGCGTAATAAACTGCCTAGAGTGCAAGTATTTGTTAATTGGTTAAGGTCTTTCATGGAAACATTGGATGTTTAGTGATTGTTTTACTTTTACTTGAGTATGATGCTAATTAAATATTGTCGGTGCAGGTGATCAGGTTCAGTGTTCATGAAAAAAATGTAAGTGGATTGAACGTATATAAAAGCGCTGGATTTGACGTAATCGAAAAAAATGACAAAGTGATTAAAATGCAAATGACTTTAGCCTTGATCAGTAATATTGAAACCAAAGGAGGAAAAGAGGCGATAACATTAGCATTAACGGATTGTCATAGCCAAAAACCGCAAGTGGGCTATATTGCTTCAGAGCCCGATACCGCTCGGATTTACTTCACTCAAACAAAGCGGATCTATGATGAATTAAGTGCAGAGCTGAGTACATATGTAGAGCTTGAAGCCGGATTTGATGACGTGACTTTTCAGCATTTATTGACCTTGGATGCCATTCATTTGTCGGGTGGGGATACTTATCGTTTTTTATTTGCTTTAAAGCAAAGAAACCTCATGCCTGCTTTATGTGATTATGTGCGAAATGGTGGCGTATTAATAGGGGGTAGTGCGGGTGCCATGATCATGACGCCATCGATTATTACCGCCAGTTTGTGTGGTGATGTGGACAATGTAGGCATAAAGGTATTATCAGGTTTAGGGGTAGTGCCGTTCATTTTTGTGCCTCATCATATTAAAAATGCTGAAGCCATTCATGATGTGAGGCAATTAGTGAACAGTGAAGGGGTTAAATGCTATTTATGCAGTGATGATGACAGTTTAGTGTTGCTTGAAGGCCAAGACCAGTGGCAATTGCTTGGTGAGCCCGTGTTGGTGATTTAATATGTTTTAGTTGATATTTTGTAATGACAACGTTAGTGGTACTATAAGGTTCACTATTAAGGTTTTGTTCTATGTATCAATGCCTTTTGTTAATATTAGTATTAGGAATTGACTTTGCGTTGTAATCATCTTGTTTTACCTACTTGCTTGCTGTTTATTCTCCCTTCTTTTGCGATTGCCTCTTGGTTTGAAGAGGCCAAAGTTAATGTTCAGGCGCTGGCTTCAGGCTTGATGACACCAGACAGTAATGAAATTGAAATCGCGAAAGCACAGCCATTTCCAACGCAGATGTTAGGGCAAAGCGCAGCAAATAAAGACAATGTTCAAGGGCGTTATTCTTATTTTATTGAGTCGATTTTTCACTCACAAATGCTGGTGTTTGAGACAGGATTGGCACATCCACAAAGCCTGTTACTGGTGCATGGTTTGGGTCAATTGGGGATGCAGGATTGGCAAGATGTCGTTCCTGAATTGGCAAAGCACTATCACATTATCGCGATTGATTTACCCGGATTTGGTTTGTCGGGGATCCCCGATGGCCGCTATTCACCTACTCATTACGCACAAGTGTTAGATGAAGTGATTGCTCGCTATGCAAAAGATAGCGTGATTGTTATGGGGCATTCTATGGGAGGGGCAGTGAGTTTACGCTTTGCTGCTATGTATCCCAATAAACTGGAACGACTCATTTTAGTGGATGCGGCGGGGATCCTTGAAAAAACTGCTTTTATTAAACACATTAGCGGCTTGTCAATCGATGATATGGGACAAAATGAGGTCAGTGAACCGAGCGTTGCAACCGAAAACACTCCGTCTTTTGCACTTCCTGAGGTATTACAAACGAAGTGGGTTCAAATGAAAGATTTAAGTGGCTCTTTGATTGAAATGGGCAGCTTAAATGTTCGGGCAACGGATTTTTTACAACACAGTGATCTGAGCTGGGATTTATTGGTTGCCCCCACGCCTAACTTGAATGCCGCATTGAGTTTGGTGGAAGAAGACTTTAGTGAGGAAATTAGTCAACTCAAGGTACCGACTCATGTTATTTGGGGCGCAGAAGATCAGGTCGCGCCTTTACGGACGGCTAAAGTGCTGAGGGCTCGCTTGCCTGATGTGAGTGTGCAGATCATTGATCATGCGGGTCATGTGCCGATGAAGAGTCACACTGATGCATTTTTATCGGGATTCGAAGCTGCGTTATCTGATTCAACGGACTTTCATATAACGGAGACTCATGTGGCTGAAAAGAGGTGGGATCAATTTAACGCTAACACCGCGTCTATCGATCACTCAGCAATATTGGTTTGCGATCATGAGAATAATAAATCTTATTCTGGGCATTTTAAAACAGTGAATATTAATGCTTGTAGTAATATTCAGCTGAAAAATATGACCACTGATACTCTTATTATTACCGATTCTCTGGTGGCGATAGAAAACTTAATGATCCATGGAAGTGAGTTAGCATTAAAGGCAACCGAGTCGGTCATCACTATTACCAATGCCAATATTCATGCGGATAAAGGCTTATTACTGTCTGGAAGCCGTTTGGATTTAGCGGGAGTATCCATTAATGCGCAGGGTTTTGCTATCAAAGCGGAGGTGCATTCTCAGGTACTCATGTCGGTCAGTGATATAAAGAGTGTACACTATCAAGGTTGGGCTCAAGGAGGTTTTGAATTAGAGGGCCAAACATTAAGCAGTGTGTTATTAGCACGTTAAATGTGAATGAGTAAACAAAAACCACAATCACAAAAATAATGATAACAATAACAATAACTAAAACAGGATGTTATGCATGTTAGCCATCATAAAACATTGGGGTCAGACTATCTTCAGTTTGATGTTGCTTTTGAGTGTCTCTGGTGTGGTTGCAGCAAAATCTGAGCGAGACAAGTACGAAGATTTACAAGATGGGTTTTTCTATAGAATGTATAACACTTTATCGAGAGAAACGATAAGGGGTATAACAGATGTTTATAATATCCAACCCACAGGTTTCGAGCATGACACACTGAGTCGAGGCCGAGTGCATGCCTTATTGGGCTTAATGTGGAGCATGGGCCTTGATGATGAATATGCGATTGCAGATAGTCAACTGGCACTCAATAAAGCCGATAAGATGAAAGAGAAATATATTGCCCACAGCATCATGTCATTGGCGTTTTATAATAAAGGTTGGGTGAGTTTAGCCAGGGAGCAGTCGGCTTTACTCAAACAGTCTGAATTTGCAGGTTATGAGCAAAAGTATGAGCAAGAAGCGCTGGTGGCGAATTTGATTGTAGGCAGTCTGGCTATTCGAGAAGGCGATCTTGCCACCACTCAACATACTTTTTCTAAAGTGGCACAAAGTACAGGTAAACCTTGGGTTGAAACGTTAGCGAAAACGGCGGCGTTAAGCATGAATGGTTCTATTTTGGAGGCGATAACATCGCTTAAAGCTTTGGTTTTAGATCCCACTTTAACGAGTGCTGAGCGTGAGCAAGTGATGTCCCTATTGGCAGAAACAGAGCAGCTAGCGCAAACAGAGCAACAGCAGGGCAAGAGTGAATTGAGTGAGACCGATAAAACCAGTATCACTCGGCAAGTGGGGCAAGTACTCTTTAATCAAGTCGAGCAGCAGGGACAATCGAGTATTAAAGGCTTGATCAGTGATTTGAGGCGTTATACCGAAAGTGTGGATCTTTGATTATCGCTTTCAGAGGAGGATAAGTATTAAGCAGCGCTTAATGGAAGGTCGTGAATCAGTATTACCTATCATCTGCGGTGAGACTGAGATCGTGAGTGGCCACTCACATTGGGGGGAATCAATAACTTCATTTGTTTAACGTTATCTTATTTGAAATGATTGGGCTTATTTAAGTTAATTGCCTGCCGCAGGCTAAGGTCGTGAGTGACTGCTCACAGTAGGAGATTTGATATTAAGCTGCGCTTAATGAAGGCCGTGAATTTCCATTCACACAGGAGCAAAAGGGGAACCGCAGCAATCCCCTCTTGCTTATTTTGAAATGAATAAGCTTGCAGCCCCAAACGAAATTACCTGCAATTAGGTACGAGCTTCATGCTTTCTCAAAAAATCATTAACGCTTCCGATGGGGATCTAAAATCAACAGAAAAAGAAAAGATAAAAGCAGTAGGGTTTCTTCGAATTGGCCTTATGGGAAAAAGTGTGAGCTATCTCTATGGTTTTGCATTGGATTACTATTTGGTTAAACATTTTATTTACATAAGTAACTTGTTGATGGTATTTTGCCAATATAGGTAATACACAGTTGATTATATTGATAAAATATAATCGATGAGTCATTTCGTTTTTTTTGCTGATTTTAACTTTATGGGCCTAGTGAGCCTTGATGCGGTTTTTTTACTTATTGTTTGTTAATTGTTACTTTTATAAGAATAATCATTTACAATAATGACTTAGACACGTATTATTGCTTGATAATGTTAAGCAGTCTGGAAGATTATCCTGCTGCTGTTGAATAAGCTGTTATACGAAAAGGTAGTCTATTGAATGCCAGATATGCATGAATATTCAAAGCTTAAGATCGCATTGGAGTATTTGGAATCTGCTGTCGACGAATATGATATTCATCACCGTTACTTCTCATCTATGAACTTAGCATTTGTAGCCGAAGAGCTTCTCGGTAAATTTGTTCGTGTTCATACAGGTAAACCGGATCGTCATACTAAGTCGATTGATTCACTCCTTAAAGTCCAACATAAATTTGATTTAGGGTTTAGGGACAGAAAGAAATTACAAAAGCTTCTTTTAAACGGTAAAAATTCGATTAAACACATGGATAACGTTGATGAGCATATGGCCAAATTATATTATCCCGTTGATATAGAAGCATTCTGGGCAATTGAATCTGCAATAGAAAATATCAAATTACTCGATTTTCCAATACCTGATAAAGTTCAGTCTTTTTTGGATAATTACGAATGTGTCGAGTAAAATCGTATAACAAAGCCAGCCAGAGGGACGTAACCGCCCCTGCTGGCAGGCGTTAGGCAATTCTCTAGGATAGCTAATCTTTCCGACTAGGAGTCACATGAAGTATCAAAAATTAGAACGATGGAATAATACGGAAAATCTCGAAGGGCTAGTATTTTTTGCTCAAAGATTAGATGAAATGGTTTTTGATTATTCACTAGACACATACAATGATACCCCGTACTAAAACTGGACACTCAATTAAGCGACTTTTTGCTGTTCATAATGCAGTGGGCTTTGATACCCAATTGCACTATGCCTTCTTGTTCGATTGTAATCAACTTCAATGTATT
>NZ_JAKIKS010000131.1 GCF_023284005.1 Shewanella surugensis | reverse complement strand
AAAACAAATTTTTGATGACAGTAAAGAGCGTTATGGTGCCATTCGTATTCAACGAGAGCTGATAGAAGAGCAAGTTCCAGCTGCAATCAGGACTATATCTGATAGCATGCGTAGACAAAACTTGGTGGCCAAAGGCAGCCAAAAAATTCAAGGTGACGACTGACAGTGATCATCAGTCACCTATTGCTGATAATGTGTTAGCGCGAAACTTTGATGCTAGCGCGCCTAATCAAAAGTGGGTGCAGGATATCACGTACCTGTGGACCAGCGAAGGCTGGCTATATTTAGCGGTAGTGATAGATTTGTATTCACGAGCGGTAGTGGGTTGATCTATGGATACACACATGAAAGCGCAATGGGTAACGGATGCATTGACAATGGCATTGTTTCGCATAGGCTTGCCTAAAGGTGTAATGATTCATAGTGATAGGGGGAGCCAGTATTGTTCTCATGCTTATCGAGACTTAGCCGCAGAACATCATTTACGCTTGAGCATGAGCCGAAAAGGAAACTGTTGGGACAACGCTGTTGCTGAGATTTTCTTCCATTCACTCAAAGTTGAAGCTATCCAATATGAGCCCATAATGACTTGTGACGAGATGCGTCATGCTGTCTTCGAATACATTGAAGTTAATCACAATCGTACAAGAAGGCATAGTGCAATTGGGTATCAAAGCCCACTAAATTATGAACAGCAAAAAGTCGCTTAATTGAGTGTCCAGTTTTAGTGCGGGGTATCACATTCAGCACGAGTAAGAACACTAAACACTGCACTAAAGGTTACTCAGTGCACAATAATCAGTTAAGAGGATAGATTGATTGTTACTTCCTCAGTAAGATGACATGTGATCTGAGGTTTATCCCCTTCATATGAAGCAGATAATAGGTCCGAGTGTTTTGTGCTTGAAAACAAAAAATAATACCTCTTGGTTTCAAGTAATAAAATAGCCGACATCATTAAAAAGGAAGATTAATGTCATGTTATATTATAAAAAATCTTTGTTATTTATAGCCTTATTATCCTCATTTACCAGCTCTGCTAACCCCTTAATGGACAGCCGTTCAAATAAAACTGACTTAAGCCTCTCAACAACTTCTTTTCCTGTCAACGTTAATCCCTCCAGCAATTTAACCTCAGTCCCGCAGGCATTACTGCCTGCAGAACAAATATCCGCCTCAATCTTTAAAACAAAAAACCTTCAATCAGACAATACAATCAGCCCGTTAGCTTACACTCCTTTATGCACGACATTAAATACTGGGGTACTTTATACCTTAAATAGCACTCAAACAGGCGGAACTTATTGTTATCATTTCACGATTGCTGAACGGGCTAAAACCACAGCCATTCTAGTCAATCAAGACACACTAACTGACTTTACCCTATCGGTTTACCAAGATATCGATGGCACCATTTATAATCTTGGCACCTCGAGTAATGCAGCAAATACCGATGAAGTCATCAAAGTGATCACAGAACCTGGGGAGTATTATTGGTACATGCAAGCCCTCAGTGCCACTAATGCCACGATTAACTTTGGCGCGGAAGTGACCACTAATATCGATCAATATGAAGTCAATGACACTTATGCCACCCGCACTTACTTGGCCGATATGCGAAATTTTGTCCGAGGCAATCATGAAAGCGCGAATGATCTTGATTATTATGTTTATCAAGCAAGCAGCAATACCAATATTGATCTCATGCTTAATGATGTTGAAAACCCTAACCAGTGGATTTTTGAATCCTTAGACACCAACGGTGTTTGGCAGCCCTTACTCACAGGGGCTGGCACCGCTAATAACCAAAATGTGACTACAGGACAAATCGTCGATGTGCGGGTGCGACCCAACCTTGCCATCACACAAGATCCCAATAAGCACTATCGCTTAAGTTTAGGCACATCTGCACCACAATATTATCAATATAATATGGGGACTTTTAGTGGCAGCGTGGCATTGCAACAAAGAGTGGATCAATCTTTTACAGTCACGCCAGGTAGTGATTATGAAGATTTAATCAGTGCCGTGGTGATCCCCAACATCAGTGGCAGTATCAGTGGTATGAATTGCGACTTAGACTTATACAATCAATATAATCAAAAATTCGCTTCTTATAAATGCTCAGCCAGTAAACAATATAACCTGCCGACCAATGCCATCATCAAACCCGGTAAGGTGACGGCTAAAATGTCGATTTATCATGCCAGTTTTTCCGATCCCAGCACTCGCAGCTTTAGTATCCCAGTAACCTTAAGTTTTGGCTCGCCGCTGGATTTAGACAGTGATTCACTACCTTACTGGTTTGAAGCGAAAAACGGGCTCAGTGATGAAAACCCTGATGATGCGCTATTAGATAGCGACAACGATGGCTTTAGCAACTTAGCCGAGTTTAATGCTAATACTTCACCTGTTGATGCCAATAGTCATCCATAAAGAGTGATCTTTATTGGGCCATAAGTTATTTTATAGCTCCGTTTAAATTTAGATATTAGATAAGCTGAAAGTCATTACTTTTAGCTTATCTTTTTCAGGCTAAATGCCATTTTACTATTGACACTCATACTTATGATCGCTGCCTACATCTTCAATCAAAGCCTGCACATAACCTAACGACAATAACCCATCAATTTGCCAACCTTCAGACACAAGACTGCTGCCATGATCGACCGAGGAATACAGTAATTACAATTGCATGGTATCGGCCATGCTGTACACACCACTACTGGCAAAGTTCACCACTAACTCACCCGATGCGAGTCCCACTGTAACGGGTCCAATCACATCGGTGGGCTGTAAATCAGCTCGATGAATATCAACAGAGAATTGATACCAAGGAGATTGTTCAAGCGATTGCCTGCCATATTACTTGGAGCGATTAACAAAAGTTGTAAGATGGTCACCATTTGACCATCCTCTGCTGTGACAGCTGCGTTCAGAAATAATGGCAACACCGGCGTCGTTGACGTGGCCGTTAATGCAAGTAAGTCTTTTGTTTTCGACCATGAAACACTGTCCCCCGCTGCTTGAGACACAAACAAGTCACTGGGCGAGAGAATCGAACTCACCATATCAGTACTTTGCGGCGACTCGACAGGATTAGCTACCGCCATCACCCGCCCGGATACAGACAAGGTTAATACCAGCGTAAAAATCACACTCGAGACAATGGCACGGGTTACAACAGATTCTGGATTAAACATCATTCACCCCAATTAATACGTCATACATGATGAGCGAATTTAATTGGGCTCCTTTTACAACTCGCGGGTGTCACACTTCACTTCCAGCATTGGCATGCATAAAAATGAAACACCTCTTCCTCAGTTAATGTTCGCCAATATACGGCTATCACCAACAAATCAATTAAACGACTCAATTAATGAACAACTCGAACTCGAAGTTAAGTGACCCCATGGCCACTGCTCACAGACATTAAGCATAACGATTAACTTATATTAACGCGAGGTTAATGTGTAACAAGAAAATTACACCCAATTAATTGAAAAAACAACAAATAACAGATTAACACCATTAATAGTAAATGATAAAACACGTCAAAGTGTAAATGAAAAGCTAACAATTCGTTTTAATCTTAAGCTGAAAACGATATCAGCCACTAAAAATCAAAAGAAGCCCCAAAATAAGCAAGATTCAATTGACAGAGTAAGGTGTCAAATGTTCTTATAGAGGCTCTTGGCGCTGACTTTTTTTGATTAGCGCAATGAATGACACTTTTTAATCACTCTTTATTGATAACGAGCCCTATGACACAGTTTAACGTTTCTCTACACATTTCTTGGTGGTGGCACTTCCCAACTTAGCGGGTAGTGTGAAACTCTGTGCTCATAAAGTGAGACAAGATTCAAACAAAAAAGCCCGCGCACATTGCGGGCTTTTTTGCATTTTTAGCCAAGGTCAATGTGTCAAGCCAATACGCCAAATACCGATACACAAGTGGCAAGTAAATAGTAATGAATTGAAATGCAAACACTGACTCTTATTTTTGATTTAGCAGGATGATATTGATGACACTCCCCCCCTTGGCAAACGTCATGACCCATAGTGATAAGATGACTTATCATGATGATCCACTGATGCTTTATCAGCACCTAACCCATAATGCCCCCCATACTATGTTGTTAGAATCAGCTGAAATTGACAGTAAAGCACACCTTAAAAGTATGCTACTGACCCACAGTGCCTTAATGATCCGCTGCGATCACTACCGTTTGACCTTTACGGCCCTGACCGAAAATGGCGCCACGTTACTCCAGCCTATTGAGGATTTTTTTAAAGTCCAAGGCACAGCGAAAGGCAGCTGTCTTCAAGAGAAGCAGCTCATCATTACCTTGTTAAAAGAAACCCGTCTGCAAGATGAAGATGCTCGCTTAAAATCTGTCTCTCCTCTTGATGGCCTGCGAGCGTTAGTGAGTCATATGCACAGTGAACAAGGACCTGCATTTGAGCGATTATTCTTAGGTGGCGTATTAGCGTACGACCTTATCGACAGTGTTGAGCCACTCCCCAACGTGCCTGAAAGTGACAACACTTGCCCGGATTATTTATTTTATTTGGCTGAAACCTTAATACTGGTGGATCATCAACAGCAAACCGCCGATCTCATCACTCATGTGTTTACCCCTAATAACCAACACGTCGATCCTACCAGCATTGAACAAATGGCAAAACGAAGACAAGCATTACAACAGTTAAGCCTGACTTTGCCTAAAATTGCTGAGCTACAACCCATTCATGATGAGGTTAAAGTCAATGTCACTGACGCAGACTTTAAAGCTCAAGTGAATAACCTTAAATCTCACATCATCGCAGGTGATATTTTTCAAGTTGTGCCCTCTCGCACCTTTAGCCTACCTTGTCCTAATACCTTAGGGGCTTATCGGGCATTAAGGCTCACCAACCCCAGTCCGTATATGTTTTACTTAAAAGGGCCCGATTTCACTTTATTTGGCGCCTCTCCAGAAAGTGCGCTGAAATACGAAGCACACACCAATCAAGTGGAAATTTACCCCATAGCAGGCACACGTAAACGCGGTAAGACACCAACAGGTGACATTGATTTTGATCTCGACAGCCGCATAGAGCTAGAGCTCAGACTCGATAAAAAAGAGTTGTCTGAGCACATCATGCTGGTTGATTTAGCCCGCAATGATATTGCCCGCATCAGTCAAAGCGGCACTCGTAAAGTGCCAGAGTTATTAAAAGTCGATCGCTACTCTCACGTCATGCACCTTGTCAGCCGCGTGACCGGACAATTACGCCAAGATTTAGATGCGCTACATGCCTATCAAGCTTGCATGAACATGGGCACCCTAACCGGCGCCCCAAAAGTCAGCGCCGCTCAGCTTATTCGCAATGTGGAGCAAAGTCGGCGTGGCAGTTATGGTGGCGCCGTTGGCTATTTAAATGCCTTAGGGGATATGGATACTTGTATTGTGATCCGCTCCGCCTTCGTTAAAGAGGGTGTTGCGCATATTCAAGCGGGGGCTGGCGTGGTCTTTGACTCCGATCCTCAAGCCGAAGCCGATGAAACCCGCCAAAAAGCCCAAGCAGTGATCTCTGCCATTAAAATGGGAGCAGGACAATGAAAATTTATTTACTCGATAATTTTGACTCATTTACCTATAACTTGGTGGATCAATTTCGCAGCCTAGGCAATGAGGTGATCATTTATCGTAACGATATCGATCCAAATTTCATCGCCGATAAGCTACTCAATGACAAACAAAGTGTACTGGTATTATCGCCAGGTCCCGGTGCGCCCCATGAAGCAGGCTGTATGATGCAACTGATTGCATTACTTGAAGGTCAGGTCCCTATGCTGGGGATCTGCTTAGGTCATCAAGCCCTAATTGAACATTTCGGCGGTAAAATCGAGCGCGCTAACGAAGTCGTTCACGGTAAAGCCAGCCCCACCCTCCATCAGGGTGAAGCCATGTTTGCAGGCTTGCCTTCGCCGCTTCCAGTTGCCCGCTACCATAGCTTAGTGGCAACGAGAGTACCTGATTGCTTAGATGTAATTGCCACGACCGATAATATGCCGATGGCCATATTACATAAAGCCTATCGCGCCGTTGGATTTCAATTTCACCCAGAATCCATTCTCACCACGCTAGGCAGTCAATTACTCACCCAAACGTTAGATTATCTCAGTGTTTCTGCCAAGAGCCCTGCCGGTGACAATCCAGTCACGAAGAACACCGTTTCTGATGACACAATGACAGTATCGACTCATAATAAAGAGGCCTCTTCATGAATAAAGGCGATGCCCAACAAGCGTTACTCGAACGACTTTATCAAGGCCATTCGTTAAGTCGTGATGAAACCCGTTTACTGTTTACTGACATCATGCAAGGACAAATGAGTGAAACCGCAATGGCGGCTATGCTCATTGCCATCAAAATTCACGGTGAAACCATCGACCAAATCACCGGCGCCGCCGATGCCCTTCGCGCCGTGGCTAAGACTTTTCCTGTGCCCAATGAACACATCAGAGCAAAAGGTATTCTTGATATTGTGGGCACTGGAGGCGATGGGCACGACACCATTAATATCTCAACCATGTCTGCCTTTGTTGCCGCCGCGGCGGGCGCTAATGTCGCAAAACACGGTAATCGCAGTGCAACGAGTCAAACGGGCTCCTCAGATTTACTCAGCCAATTTGGCATTAATTTGACCATGTCGCCTGAAACCGCCTGCCACTGTTTAAACACGTTAAGATTATGCTTCCTATTTGCGCCTCACTATCATGGCGGTTTCAAGCACGCCATGCCCGTCAGAAAAGCACTCAAAACCCGCACCTTATTTAATGTGCTAGGGCCATTAATTAATCCAGCAGCGCCCGATTTTATGCTGCTCGGGGTTTACAGCCCCGCATTAGTGGCGCCCATCGCTCAAGTCCTCAATGCCCTTGGCATTAAACGCGCCATGGTTGTACACGGTAGTGGCTTAGATGAAGTGGCCATTCATGGTGAGACCTTAGTCAATGAACTGGTTGATGGCCATATTCGAGAGTATCATTTAACCCCCACGGATGTGGGACTGCCATTGGCCAATTTAAGCGATATTAAAGGCGGCTGCCCAAGCGAAAATGCGGTTTACACCCAAAACATTTTACAAGGCCAAGGGAAAACAGCCCATACCCATGCGGTCGCCATTAATGCAGGTTGTGCCTTATATGTAGCAGGGCTGGCCGAATCGCCAAAAGCGGGGACAAAACTGGCCTTGGACACCATCAAAAGTGGCCGTCCTTTTGCGTTATTAACCAAACTTGCCACAGCCAGTCAACAGGAAGCGTAACCATGAGTAATGTATTAACCAAAATAGTCGATACCAAAGCCGCTCACATTGCCGCGTTGAAACAACGTTTTCCTGAAGACACACTATCACCACAATTATCCAATAGAAGTTTATATCAAGCCCTAAAAGTACCCAATGCCGGCTTCATTCTGGAATGTAAAAAAGCCAGTCCCTCAAAAGGACTCATTCGTGATGACTTTAACCTTGAAGCCATCAGCGATGTGTATACCCGCTACGCTGCGGGCATTTCAGTGTTGACTGATGAGCAATTTTTCCAAGGCAATATGGACTTTATTCCAATCGTGCGTGCTCGGGTGACTCAACCCGTGTTGTGTAAAGATTTTTTTGTCGATCCTTACCAAATCAAGTTGGCAGCCCATCAAGGCGCCGATGCCATTTTACTCATGCTGTCAGTGCTTGACGATATGCAATACGCCCGTCTTGCCACTGAAGCGGCACGTTATCAATTAGATGTGTTAACCGAAGTCAGTAACGAAGCCGAACTTGAGCGGGCTATCAAGCTTAATGCCCCTATTATTGGCATCAACAATCGTAATCTTCGAGACTTATCCACCGATTTAGCCGTCACTGAAGCCTTAGCGCCCCTGATCCCCGATGATCGCGTGGTGATCAGCGAATCCGGTATTTATACCCACGCACAAGTCAAACGTCTATCACCGTTAGTCAATGGCTTTTTAGTGGGCAGTTCGGTAATGAGCCAAGATGACATTGATTTGGCTTGCCGCATGCTCACTCTTGGGCACAATAAAGTTTGCGGGCTCACTCGAATTGAAGATATCCGCAGCGTCACCAAGGCTGGGGCCGTATATGGAGGGCTGATCTTCGCCAAAAAATCCCCTCGCGCACTGACACTTGAACAAGCAACACGCTTAATGCAGCAATTAACCCCAAGCGATCCTAAGCTTCAATTTGTGGGCGTGTTTGTTAATGAAGCAGCTCAGACCATTGCGACTATTGCAGCGCAACTGCATTTATTTGCCGTGCAATTACACGGCAATGAAACCGAAGACAATATTACTCAAGTAAAAGCCGCACTCGCGTCTCTTAAGCTTGACACTCAAGTCTGGAAAGCGGTCCCGGTGTCGGCCACTAGCGCCACAGAGACACTTAATATCCCAGAAAATGCCGATCGCATTTTATTTGACAGTCAAGCCCAAGGACAATTTGGGGCGACCGGACAAACCTTCGATTGGCAACAAGCCCATCGGCATAAAGAAGAGGCCATGCTTGCCGGCGGACTGACTCCAGACAATGCCCAAAAAGCAGCAACTCAGGGCTTCTATGGATTAGACTTTAACTCCGGCGTAGAGCAAGCGCCTGGTATTAAGGATTATGAAAAAGTGACCAAAGCCTTTAACACCTTGCGCCAATATTAATCATGACGTCTAAACAACACTTAAATACACAATATGAATACAGAGTAGAAACACTGAATATGGAACCCTATTTTTTCATCATCCAGATCAATGCGATAAGGAACAAGGTATGAGCAAGTTAAACCCCTATTTTGGGGAGTACGGCGGTATGTACGTACCACAAATTTTAGTCCCCGCACTTAACCAGCTCGAAACGGCCTTTATCGATGCACAAGCCGATGAAAGCTTTCAGAGTGAGTTTAATGATCTGTTAAAAAATTATGCAGGTCGCCCGACTGCCCTCACATTAACCCGCAATTTAAGCCCCAATCCGCTGGCTAAAATCTATCTTAAGCGCGAAGACTTACTGCACGGTGGTGCGCATAAAACCAATCAAGTACTGGGTCAAGCACTGCTCGCTAAACGCATGGGTAAAAAAGAGATTATTGCTGAAACAGGTGCAGGTCAACATGGGGTCGCCACCGCACTGGCCTGCGCCTTACTCGATTTGAAATGTAAAATATACATGGGCGCCAAAGATATTGAACGCCAATCCCCCAATGTATTTAGAATGAAGTTAATGGGCGCAGAAGTCATCCCTGTGACCTCAGGTTCTGCCACCTTAAAAGATGCCTGTAATGAAGCCATGCGTGAGTGGTCTGCCAGTTACGATAAGGCACACTACTTATTAGGCACTGCAGCGGGTCCACACCCATTCCCGACCATAGTAAGAGAATTTCAACGCATGATCGGCGCTGAAACGAAACAACAAATTCTCGACAGAGAGGGTAAACTCCCCGATGCCGTTATCGCCTGTGTGGGCGGCGGCTCTAATGCCATCGGCATGTTTGCCGACTTTATCGATGAAAAAGAGGTCGCCTTAATCGGCGTAGAGCCTGCGGGTAAAGGTATTGATACCCCCATGCACGGCGCACCGTTAAAACATGGCAAAACCGGGATATTCTTTGGCATGAAGGCACCCTTAATGCAGGACGCTGAAGGCCAAATTGAAGAGTCTTATTCTATTTCAGCCGGACTCGACTTTCCCTCCGTCGGTCCACAACATGCCCATCTTGCTAAAACAGGCCGCGCGACATACGAGTCTGCCACCGATGATGAAGCCCTCGAGGCCTTTCAAACACTCGCTCGCTGTGAAGGGATTATCCCGGCATTAGAATCGGCGCACGCGATCGCTTATGCCCTCAAACTGGCCAAGGCCGCCACCAAAGAGACCCTGCTCGTGGTGAACTTATCGGGCCGTGGCGATAAAGATATCTTCACGGTGTCTGATATATTAGCTGAAAAAGCAAAGGAGAATACCCATGAGTAACCGTTATCACACTGCCTTTGCCGCATTAAAAGTAAAACAACAAGGCGCTTTTGTGCCGTTTGTCACGTTAGGCGATCCCAACCCTCAACTGTCACTAAAAATCATCGATACCTTAGTTGAGAATGGCGCCGATGCTTTAGAGTTAGGCTTTCCTTTCTCGGATCCCTTAGCCGACGGTCCGGTGATCCAAGCCGCGAATTTACGCGCCTTAGCCGCGGGCACCACACCTAGCCAATGCTTTGACATGCTGACGACAATTCGCGCTAAGCATCCCACTATTCCGATAGGATTACTCCTGTATGCCAACCTTGTGTTTGCCAATGGCATCGATGCTTTTTATGCCAAAGCACACGCTGCAGGCGTGGATTCAGTCCTTATTGCCGATGTGCCGGTGGAAGAAGCGGCTCCCTTCATTGAAGCGGCAAAAGCCCATGATGTCGCGCCTATTTTTATCGCGCCGCCTAATGCCGATGATGACACACTGAAAAATGTCAGTGCCAAAGGCGAAGGCTATACTTATTTGCTGTCTCGAGCTGGCGTCACGGGAACAGAGTCTAGAGCAGGCATGCCAATCGGTGACATTTTACAAAAATTGAATCAATTTTATGCGCCACCGCCACTACTGGGGTTTGGCATTGCTGAGCCCTCGCAAGTGCATGCCGCCATCAGCGCAGGGGCTGCGGGGGCAATATCAGGCTCCGCGGTGGTGAAAATCATCAATGCTTATAAAGAGGATGAGAGACAATTGCTGGCCAAACTGGGCGAATTTACCCGTAACATGAAAGCGGGAACACAGCTTTAAGCGCGAACGCTAGCATGTCGGTGGCACTAAAGAAGTCAGGCTTCAAAAAGAAAAAGATAAAAAGAGCACAAGCGATCTCGTTTATGCCCTTTTTATCAATAGCTTTAATCAATAAGCTTAACCCATACTCTTAAATCAATTCCTTATACGCGACTTCAATATACCCACACTAACGGACTCACATTCATCCCCTAATACCGCTATTACACTTCAGAAAAGACTCATCTTCATTCTATGGATCGGTGATCTGCATCAGCGCATTAAACAGCAGGTTTTTATCGGGAACCGTGACATATTTGACCTTGATAGCGTCACTAAAAGCCTTGTATTGAGTGGGCACAAAGCGTCCACCTTGCATAACATAATCCGCGAGTTCTTTATTTAATTGCTCACCCAGCTTAATGAGTGCAGGCCTGACTTGAGTTTGTAAATCTCGCGGAGCATTACCTGAAACAGCACTCGCTAACCACTGCGCGCGGTAACGATATTGTATGGCTTTAGCCACCGCTATTTGCGCCTTGAAAAAAGCATCCACTTTATTGGTGGGTAAGCCTAATTGGCTGGCCGCTCGAGTCGCACTGGCTAACACCTTTTTTTCACGCGCGACATCTTCAATGGCCAAATGATGCTGGGCTTTATATAACGCCACATCTTGCATATAGGTTAATCGTAAGTTAATGGTATTAAAAATACTCGCTACATCACCATTGGCTAATACTGGTAAAGGAAATAATAATATTAAGCACAGTAAGTAAAAGTTTTTACTCAATAAGTTCATTTAAACCTCTTCATATTGGTTGATATCAATTGACACTATTCGATATTTATCCCGGCCACATGTTAGATACAAACAAAAAACAAACATTAATAACATTCAACAAACTTAACACTTACATTTAAAGTTTCGTTAATGTAGCTTTATGCATCATGACTAAATTACTCATATGGACTGAATGATTATATCCACACCTAAATGTTATAGCACCCCGCTAAAGCATTTAGTTTCTCGCCCATCAATAGCAGTTAATACAATAAAGGATCGATTCAATGAAATCTTCATTTTTCACTTTTATGTCAGCCGCAACCTTGGCTTGTTGTCAACTTAGCTTCAATGCAACTGCAGACAGTATTTCTGACTTTAACAATGCTTGGGAAGGTCAAGCACTGGCCTCACAACGCTTGCTTGATATTTACTCCCCCATTATTGATAACAACATATTAGGCACGCATAATAGCTATAATTCAGAAAAGTATCGCAGTTGTAACTTCTCTGTCGGTTGTCGTTATCTCGATCCTCAACAAAAACACACATTACAAGAACAGCTATTAATGGGGGCACGCTTTATTGAACTCGACGTACATTGGACCGCCAAAATGGAGAGCTTATTTTCTTATCCCAAACGCTTACTCCTATGTCATGGTTTTTGCAGCCTCAACGATAAGTACTTTACTGAAGGACTCAATGAAATAAAAAATTGGCTCAATAGTGATGCTAGTGAAGACCAAGTGGTTATTTTATATATTGAAGATCATATGGAAGGACATCACACTGATGCTTTCAACCAAATTAATGATCGCTTCGGAGAATGGATTTATCAAAGCCAAGGTTGCCAGTCTATTGCTGATAGTTTAACCAAAGCCGATGTCATTGCTGCAGGCAAGAAAGTCATTCTTTGGGGCGATGGGGGCTGCAGCAGTCAATCCGATTGGGAAAACATGGCGTTCACTGGCCTAGGGAATGTCGGCCGTATTTGGGAAGACCGCACCACCGCTCGCTCTATTGGTAATATTTTCACTGGTGGCAGTGACGATTATATTACCGATACCGATGTGAAAGATTATTTCCAACAAGGCGCCAACATTGTCAATCTTGATGACATGGTCGTCAGCGATAATCGCCTTGCCGCAGGTATTTGGAGCTGGGATACCAATGAACCCAATAATGTCGGTGATAGCCAGCATTGTGCATTACAATGGGCAAATGGTCGTTGGGATGACCAATTTTGCGGCAATGATTATGCTTATGCTTGCTATGATGAGCAAAATAAACTTTGGCAGGTGACTGATAATACTGGAACATGGGACGGTGGCGAGCAAGCATGTCAAGCATTAGGGACCAATATTCATTTTAATGTGCCGACGAATGGCTTTGATAATGAAAAATTGAAAGCCGTAAAAGAAGCAAAAAGTCATGCTCAAGTTTGGCTCGACTACAGCGACCAAGCCGCTGAAGGCCAATGGCAAGTCAATGGCTTAACGCCAAGCGAGCTTTAACCTAACAAAACCCATGCAGCAATAGCGCCCCGCTTCAATGGAGCACTATTGCTTTTTTATTCCCGTACCGAATAAATCTATTTATCCTACACTTTCAGTAATCTTGCTCTTCAATAGCTTGGATATCATGTTTAATATCATTAAAAATGACTTTTTTGTCTCTATTGTTGTTTGCCTTATTGCTCTTCCATTGAGCCTTGGCATTGCACTCGCCTCTGGTGTCCCTTTATTTTCAGGCATCTTAACCGCCGTCATTGGGGGAGTCGTGGTCGGTATTATCAGTGGTTCCTCCGTCAGTGTCAGTGGTCCAGCTGCTGGTATGATCACCTTAGTCATCACAGCAATAAATCAGTTGGGCAGTTTCCAAGCGTTCTTGTTAGCATTACTGTTTGCAGGCATATTACAGATAATAATGGGCTTATGTAAAGCGGGGGTATTGGCTAGTTTCATGCCTTCAAATGTTATCCAAGGGTTAATTACTGCAATTGGGATGATCATTATTATCAAACAGATCCCTTTAGCCTTTGGCTATGACGGCAGCGCCAATCCTTGGGGAAACATGCTCGATGCCTATCAGGGAATGGTTCTGGATCTCACGCCTTTACTCTACCTTATTAAGCATATCCATTTCGGCGCGATCATTATTTCAGTGGTCACCCTGATTTTATTGATTATTTGGTCAAAAATCCCCGCTAAGTTTGTTAAGTTTGTCCCTGGCGCTTTCATCGCCGTCATCGTCACCACACTCATCAATTGGGGCTTTAGCCGTTTTATTCCTACTCTTTATTTAGACGAACAGTTATTAGTCCGCGTGCCTAAAATTAACAGTATGCAAGACTTAGTCAGCCAGTTACAATTTCCCGATTTTAGCCTGTGGGCCATATATCTATGCCCTAATGATCATGGCCATCGCCTCGTTAGAAACCTTATTAAACCTCGAAGCCGCAGAGCAATTAAGTGAACAAACAAAAAAAAGCGTCACGTAATAGAGAGCTTGTTGCTCAAGGTATTGGCAATAGTCTTTCAGGGTTATTAGGTGGCTTACCCATTACATCGGTGATCGTACGCAGTTCAGCCAATATCACTATGGGCGCAAAATCTAAACTCTCAGCTATTTTTCACGGACTGTTACTGCTGCTTTCTTTATTATTTATCACCAGCTGGTTAAGAGATATCCCCTTAGCGGCACTCGCCATGATTTTGATCTTCACCGGTTATAAACTGTGCCGTTTTGCGGTGTTTAAAGCCATGTATCAAAATGGCGGGCTGTACTTTATCCCTTTTATATTAACACTTTTCGGTATTCTCATTTGGAGTCTATTAACAGGGATTATTATTGGTTTGATCGCGAGTAGTCTAGTTATTCTTTATCGTCATTCTCGCTGCCATATCACCCAAGTAGAAGAGCATTATCCTGATGGCATCATCACTCGTATTCTATTGCCTCAATCGGTCACTTTTTTACATAAAAAAATGCTCACAAAAACGTTAGATGATTTCCCTAAGGGTGCCCATTTACTCATCGATGCTTGTGGTTCAGATTATATTGATCACGATGTCGTGGGCCTTTTAAAAGAATTTAAAGATAAAATGGCTCCAATAAAAAATATTACCGTTAATTTTGAAGGCTTCACCCCACCTTACGCAGATTTAGTAGAAGACAGTATCATTCGGGTTACAGGTATAGACTCCCAACAAAAACTCTCATTTGCACAAATATTATCGATATTAAAGGAAGGCAACCAACGCTTTTTAAAAAATCAGCAGATCCATAGAGATCATCCGCAGCAATTAAAAGCAACTGCCGCTAGTCAGCATCCTTTAGCTATCGTGCTCACTTGTATTGATTCAAGAGTCCCTGTAGAGCTTATCTTTGATTTAAGCATCGGCGATATCTTTGTGTCTCGCATCGCTGGCACTGTGGTCAATGATGATGTGATTGCGGGTATGGAATACGCGAGTCAATTTGCCGGTGCCAAACTCATTGTGGTTATGGGGCATACACAATGCGGCGCAATCGGGGCGGCGGTCGATAATATTAAAGATGAGCATTTGCAAAGTCTTGTCGAAAAAATTGTCCCCGCGATTAATCAAGAAACAGACACCCCAATAGAAGAGCGAAACAGTCGTAATAAAGACTATGTTAATGCAGTAATGCTTAGATTGCCATAATAACCGACACACTTTGGTATAGAAAAGAGGGTTAGCTGCCTATAAGCTTCAATCTCTCACAAAATCGGCCAAGGCTCTCAAATGAAAAACCAATAT
>NZ_JAKIKS010000130.1 GCF_023284005.1 Shewanella surugensis | reverse complement strand
CCACTCTTCATGAGAACGCTTAGTCATATTAACTCCTGATATCATAGTCAGGGGTTAACATAAGGGATCGATGAACACGGTTGAAGATGTACTTGCTCGGACGGTTACGAAACAAAAGCACAAGAGAAAGGGCTAAAACAGGCCCACACAAATTTAAGATATAAAAAAAGGCCGAGCTAAGCTCGACCTTTTTTAGAATGAATTCCTAGTTACTCAGCGACTTTAATATCAGCTTCAGCAACATCAGCACGACCTACTAGTTCAATATACGCCATAGGCGCTTTATCACCAGTACGTAAACCGCACTTAAGGATACGGGTGTAACCGCCAGGACGTTCCTGGAAGCGTGGACCCAATTCATTAAATAGCTTACCTACGACTTCGGCGTCGCGAGTACGAGCAAACGCCAAACGACGATTTGCAACGCTATCACTTTTAGCAAGTGTTATCAGAGGTTCAACTACGCGACGCAGTTCTTTCGCTTTAGCTACAGTAGTTTTGATCACTTCGTGACGAACTAATGAGCCTGCCATGTTACGAAACATAGCTTGGCGATGACTGCTGTTACGGTTTAGTTGACGACCACTCTTACGATGGCGCATGACCTAATCCTTATTACATAAATCTGTACAAATCTGGACTTACATGTCGTCTGCTAAACTGGCTGGAGGCCAGTTTTCAAGACGCATACCTAACGACAGTCCGCGAGACGCTAATACATCCTTAATTTCGGTAAGAGATTTCTTACCCAAGTTAGGTGTTTTCAGTAACTCAACTTCAGTGCGTTGTACCAGATCTCCGATGTAATGAATCGCCTCGGCTTTCAAACAATTAGCCGAACGTACAGTTAGCTCTAAATCGTCGACAGGACGCAACAGAATCGGATCGAATTCTGGTTTTTCTTCCTTCTCAACTACCTCAGTCACATCGCGTAATTCAACAAACGCATCTAGCTGTTCGGCTAAGATGGTCGCTGAACGACGAATAGCTTCTTCTGGATCGATAGTCCCATTGGTGGTCATATCAATCACAAGCTTGTCTAAGTCAGTACGCTGTTCAACACGGGCCGCTTCTACATTGTAGGCGATTCGTGCAACAGGTGAAAATGAAGAATCCACCAACAAGCGACCGATAGGGCGATCATCGTCTTCGGTTTGCGCGCGAGCAGATGCTGGCACATAACCGCGACCACGCTCTATGCGGATCCGCATGCTGATATCATTATTACCGGTCAAATGACAAATAATATGATCAGGATTCACGATAGTAACATCACCATCATGAGTGATGTCTGCTGCAGTAACAGGGCCTGCGCCTGACTTACTTAACGTAAGCATAGCCTCGTCTTTCCCTTCGATCACAACAGCCAAACCCTTAAGGTTTAGAAGGATCTCAAGGACATCTTCTTGTACGCCTTCCTTGCTGCTGTATTCATGCAGTACACCATCAATTTCAACTTCGGTTACCGCGCAGCCAGGCATTGACGACAATAAGATACGACGCAACGCGTTACCTAAAGTATGACCAAAGCCGCGTTCTAGTGGCTCCAGTGTCACTTTGGCACGTGTTGGATTAACCTGCTCGATATCAACGAGACGCGGCTTAAGAAATTCTGTAACAGAACCCTGCATTGTGTCCTCTCTTGTATGTTAACTTTACTTAGAGTAAAGTTCGACGATCAGCTGTTCGTTAATATCCGCAGACAAATCACTACGCTCAGGAACGCGCTTGAAAGCACCTTCCATCTTAGTAGTATCTACTTCAACCCATGTTGGCTTTTCGCGCTGAGCCGACACTTCTAAAGCAGCCTTAATACGGGCTTGCTTTTGTGACTTCTCGCGAATGCTCACGACATCATTCGCAGACACTTTGAATGATGGAATGTTGACAACGCCGCCGTTAACCATAATAGACTTATGACTAACAAGCTGACGTGATTCAGCACGTGTAGCACCGAAACCCATACGATAAACAACGTTATCTAGACGAGTTTCCAAAAGTTGTAACAGGTTTTCACCTGTATTGCCTTTAATACGTGCAGCATCTTTGTAGTAGTTACGGAATTGCTTTTCTAGCACACCGTAAGTACGACGAACTTTTTGTTTCTCGCGTAGCTGAACACCATACTCAGACAAACGGGTCTTACGAGCGCCGTGTTGTCCAGGTGCAGTTTCAAGCTTACACTTCGAATCAATTGCTCTCACACCGCTTTTTAGGAAAAGGTCAGTACCTTCTCTGCGGCTGAGCTTGAGCTTTGGACCCAAGTATCTTGCCATGTTCTTTCTCCAACTATCCTAGTAAATGTGGCGTGTTATACGCGACGTTTCTTAGGAGGACGACAACCATTATGAGGGATAGGCGTCACATCGGTAATATTGGTAATTTTATAACCAACCGAGTTAAGTGCGCGAATCGCTGATTCACGCCCTGGACCTGGACCCTTCACAAAAACCTCTAGGTTTTTAACACCGTAGTCCTGAGCAGCAGTACCTGCGCGCTCAGCAGCAACCTGTGCAGCAAACGGAGTAGATTTACGTGAACCACGAAAACCAGAACCACCTGATGTTGCCCAAGACAGTGCATTACCTTGACGATCGGTAATGGTAATGATTGTGTTGTTGAAAGACGCATGGATATGCGCCATGCCATCAGCAACCTGTTTACGTACGCGCTTACGCGGAGAACGTGACGGAACTTTAGCCATATTGGTTTACCTTCCCGTTACTTTCTGATTGGTTTACGTGGACCTTTACGCGTACGCGCATTGGTCTTAGTACGTTGCCCACGAAGGGGCAGGCTACGACGATGGCGAAGGCCACGATAACAGCCAAGGTCCATAAGACGCTTGATGTTCATGGAAACTTCACGACGTAAATCACCTTCTACAATGTAGTTGGCGACTTCTTCGCGTAGAGTATCAATTTGAGCTTCGCTCAATTCCTTGATCTTAGCTTCTTCAGCAATTGAAGTAGCCGCGCAAATAGCTTGTGCGCGAGTACGACCGATGCCGTAGATTGCAGTCAATGCAATGACTGTGTGCTTTTGATCAGGAATGTTAATGCCAGCGATACGGGCCACTATGCACTCCTCAAGTTAAAGGTCATCTGTGAAAAGCCCGGTAGGATACTCGACAGACGACGATTTAGCAAATAATATTTGATCAGCCCGAACAGGGCTGACCAATTTTTTTTTAGCCTTGACGCTGTTTGTGTTTAGGTTCAACACAAATCACGCGAACAACGCCACTACGCTTTACGATCTTGCAATTACGGCAGATCTTCTTCACGGAAGCTCGAACTTTCATTACTTCACTCCGTAAAAGCTAGCTTATCGACCAAAGCGATCTAAATTCGCTTTGTTGACTAGGTTAGCTTTCTTCATTACAGAATCATATTGATGAGACATCATATGAGTCTGTACTTGAGCCATGAAGTCCATGATCACGACTACCATAATAAGTAGTGAAGTACCGCCAAAATAGAACTGTACTTTCCACGCAATTAACATGAACTCCGGAATTAAACAGATAAAGGTAATGTATAACGCGCCTGCTAATGTCAAACGAGTCATCACTTTATCAATGTAACGCGAAGTCTGTTCTCCAGGACGTATCCCGGGAATGAACGCACCACTTTTCTTCAAGTTATCTGCTGTTTCGCGAGGATTAAACACCAACGCAGTATAGAAGAAACAGAAGAAAATAATCGCCGTCGCATATAATAGTGAGTACAGCGGTTGTCCTGGTGACACAGCCAGTGAAAAATCACTTAACCATGACATGGACTCATTTTGACCAAACCACTGAGCCAGTGTGCCTGGAAACAAAATGATGCTGGACGCAAAAATAGGGGGGATAACACCCGCCATATTTAATTTAAGTGGTAAATGCGTACTTTGGGCGGCAAACACCTTACGGCCTTGCTGACGTTTTGCATAGTTAACAACAATACGACGTTGTCCACGCTCCACGAATACCACAAAATAAGTCACAGCGAAAACAATCACTGCGAGCAACAACAACACGAGTACATTCAAGTCGCCTTGACGCGCCTGCTCGGCCGTTTGACCGATAGCAGATGGTAGACCGGCAACAATACCTGCGAAAATCAATATCGAGATACCATTCCCTATGCCTCTCTCGGTAATTTGCTCACCTAGCCACATTAAGAACATTGTTCCTGTGACTAAACTCACAACCGCTACAAAGTAAAAACTAAACCCTAGATCTACCACTAAACCTGGGACTAAATTAGGTAACCCTGTTGCGATACCAATAGCCTGGAACGTGCCCAGAACCAATGTGCCGTATCGGGTATATTGACTGATTTTCTTTCGTCCTGATTCGCCTTCCTTTTTCAGTTCGGCGAGCGCAGGATGAACCACAGTCAATAATTGCATAATAATCGACGCCGAAATATACGGCATGATCCCTAATGCAAAGATAGAAGCACGTTCAAGGGCACCACCAGAGAACATGTTAAACATGCCTAAGATGGTCCCCTTTTGCTGATTAAACAGCTCTGCTAATACAGCAGCGTCAATACCAGGAATCGGTACAAACGATCCCGCCCTGAAGACGATTATTGCACCGATCACGAACAGGAGGCGAGCTTTCAGTTCTGAGAGTCCACCCTTCGTGCTTTTTGTATCAAGTCCTGGTTTTGCCATCGACGTATTATTCCTCGATCTTTCCGCCGGCAGCTTCAATCGCTGCACGAGCACCTTTAGTTACCTTAAGACCTTTTACGGTCACTGGGCGTTCAATGGTACCTGAAAGAACGATTTTAGCAAACTGTATGTTGCGAGTAACTAAATTCGCATCTTTCAGCGCATTAAGGTCGATAACATCACCGTTAACTTTTGCCAATTCGCTAGTGCGAATTTCTGATGTTACTAACGCTTTACGCGAAGTAAAACCAAATTTAGGCAGACGGATTTTAAGTGGCATTTGACCACCCTCAAAACCGACACGAACGCCGCCACCAGAACGAGAATTCTGTCCTTTGTGACCACGACCGGCTGTCTTACCTAGGCCAGAACCAATACCGCGACCTACACGCTTAGCTGCTGATTTAGCACCTGCAGCAGGTGATAGAGTATTTAGACGCATCTTATCCCTCCACCGAAACCATGTAGTAAACCTTATTAAGCATACCGCGAACAGAAGGAGTATCTTCTACTTCAACAGTGTGATTAATACGGCGTAAACCAAGACCCGTCAATGTGGCACGATGCTTAGGCAAACGTCCAATTGAACTCTTGGTCTGAGTTACTTTTAAAGTTTTAGTAGCCATGGTGTATTAACCTCGAAGTTCATTAACATTCAGGCCACGCTTAGCTGCGATTTGTGATGGTGACTTCATGTGCACCAACGCATCGACAGTTGCGCGAACGATGTTAATCGGGTTAGTAGAACCGTATGCTTTCGACAGAACGTTATGCACGCCTGCTACTTCCAATACGGCGCGCATAGCACCACCGGCAATAATACCAGTACCGTCAGATGCAGGTTGCATGTAAACACGCGATCCCGTATGACGACCTTTAACAGGGTGATGCAAAGTTCCACCATTCAATTCAACGTTAACAATGTTACGGCGAGCCTTTTCCATTGCTTTTTGAATTGCGGCAGGCACTTCACGCGCTTTACCATAGCCGTAACCGACTTTACCGTTACCGTCACCCACTACAGTCAATGCAGTGAAACTGAAGATACGTCCGCCTTTTACAACTTTAGAAACACGATTAACTGCAACTAATTTCTCTTGCAGGTCGTCTTTCTGTTGAGCTTCAAATTTAGCCATTTTTATAACCCCTGTTAGAACTGGAGGCCAGCTTCACGAGCGGCGTCAGCTAATGCTGCAACACGACCATGATACTTGAAACCGGAACGATCGAAAGCGACGCTAGCGACACCTTTTTCAACAGCGCGTTCAGCAACTGCTTTACCCACTGCTTTGGCTGCATCAACGTTACCGGTGTTCTTTAGCTGCTCTATTACCGCTTTTTCAGCAGTAGAAGCTGCCGCCAAAACCTGTGCAGTAGGACTAATGACCTGTGCATAGATGTGGCGTGGTGTACGATGTACAACCAGACGATTAACGCCCAGCTCTTGGATCTTCTTACGGGCGCGAGTTGCGCGGCGTAAGCGAGATTTTTTCTTATCCATATCGCGTTACCTACTTCTTCTTAGCCTCTTTACGGCGTACTTGTTCGTTTGCATAGCGAACACCTTTACCTTTATAAGGCTCTGGTGGACGATAGCCACGAATGTCTGCAGCAACTTGACCCACTAACTGCTTATCGGCACCTTTCAGTACTATTTCAGTTTGTGATGGGCATTCTGCTGTTACACCTGCGGGTAGTTCATGTACTAAAGGATGTGAAAAACCTAAAGTCAAATCAATGCATTTACCGGCGAGTTTCGCACGGTAACCCACACCAATTAACTGTAATTTCTTCTCGAAACCTTGAGACACACCTATAACCATGTTGTTAACCAGTGCACGAGCAGTACCTGCTTGTGCCCAAGCGCCTGAGACGCCTTCTACTGGTGCGAAGGTCACTTTATCACCTTCTACAACAAGGTTTACCGCACTGTTAATCACTCGAGTCAAAGTAGACTTACCGCTTGTGACGGTAACCTCTTGATCTTTCAAGCTCACCTCTACGCCAGCTGGAATAGATACGGGTGCTTTTGCAACACGTGACATACCTAGCTCCTTATGCTACGTAGCAGATAACCTCGCCACCCATGCCTACTTGGCGGGCGGCACGATCGGTCATCAAGCCTTTAGAAGTGGAAACAATTGCGACACCTAGACCGCCCATCACCCTAGGAAGTTCGTCTTTACTTTTGTAAATACGAAGACCTGGACGACTAACGCGCTGGATAGTCTCAACGACTGGTTGCCCTTGGAAATACTTTAACGTAATTTCCAGTTCAGGCTTAGCTTCATCTGCTACGGCGTAGTCTGAGATATAACCTTCATCTTTAAGTGTTTTCGCGATAGCGATTTTTAACTTAGCTGAAGGCATCTTCACAGATACTTTGTTAGCAGCTTGGCCGTTACGAATACGCGTTAACATATCCGCAATAGGATCTTGCATGCTCATATTAGCTTACTCCGTGACAAGTGCTTACCAACTAGCCTTGCGAAGGCCAGGAACTTCACCGCGCATAGTTGCTTCACGTAATTTAATACGGCTTAAGCCGAATTTACGTAAGAAACCATGTGGGCGACCCGTTTGACTACAACGATTGCGTTGACGCGCAGCGCTAGAGTCACGTGGTAGGCCTTGCAGCTTAAGAACGGCATCCCAACGATCTTCATCAGACGTTGTTGAGTTGCTAATGATAGCCTTTAGAGCCGCACGCTTTTCAGCGAACTTAGCCACGAGCTTGGCACGTTTTACTTCACGTGCTTTCATTGAACTTTTTGCCATTACGCTACCCTTATTTCTTGAATGGGAAGTTAAAAGCGCCTAATAAAGCACGCCCTTCTTCGTCATTCTTCGCAGAAGTAGTGATTACAATATCCATACCACGGATCTTATCGATTTTATCGTATTCGATCTCAGGGAAGATGATTTGCTCACGTACACCCATCGCATAGTTACCACGGCCATCGAATGATTTAACACTCAGACCCCGGAAATCACGAATACGAGGAATTGCGATATCTACTAAACGCTCAAAGAACTCCCACATGCGTTCGCCACGCAGGGTTACTTTACAGCCGATAGGGTAGCCTTCACGGATTTTAAAACCAGCCACTGACTTACGAGCGACAGTCACTACTGGCTTTTGACCAGCGATAGCAGTCATGTCACGGAGCGCATGCTCCATAACTTTCTTATCTGCTACAGCTTCGCCAACACCCATATTAAGGGTGATCTTTTCAATCCGAGGGACTTGCATGACACTGCTAAAACCAAACTTTTTCATAAGTTCGGGACTAACAGTCTCTTGATATTTATCATGCAGTTTCGCCATCGTTTACTCCAATTACTTAACGAGTTCACTGTTCGATTTAAAGAAACGGATTTTTTTCCCGTCTTCAAATCGGAAACCAATACGATCCGCTTTGCCAGTGGCAGAGTTAAAGATCGCTACGTTTGATGATTGTATTGCTGCTTCTTGCTCAATAATACCACCAGTCACACCCAATTGAGGGTTAGGCTTTTGGTGTTTTTTAACAAGATTAATGCCTTCTACAATCAATTTACCAGTAGTCAGAACTTGAGAAACCTTACCGCGTTTACCCTTGTCTTTACCTGCTAGTATAATTACTTCGTCTTCACGACGTATTTTAGCTGCCATTTTGAAGCTCCTTACAGTACTTCTGGTGCCAATGAGACAATTTTCATGAATTGCTCAGTACGCAATTCACGTGTCACTGGTCCAAAGATACGAGTACCAATCGGTGCAAGGTTTGCATTAAGCAATACCGCTGCATTCCGATCGAAGCGAATGACAGAACCATCCGGACGACGTACGCCTTTCTTAGTACGGACTACCACCGCGTTATACACATCACCTTTCTTCGCTTTACCGCGAGGAATTGCTTCTTTGACAGAAACTTTGATGACGTCGCCGATACCGGCATAACGACGATGAGAGCCACCCAAGACCTTAATACACTGAACTCTACGAGCGCCACTGTTACAGGCGACTTCGAGAGTCGATTGCATTTGGATCATTTTAAGTGCTCCGCTATCGTTACTTCATAATCCCAATCATTGGGGCTAATTATTACACTCTTTTTCAACGATTTTTGTTGAAAAAGGCGCGCAAGTATAACACCCGAAATTAGGAATAGATAGTACTAAAAAATAAACGACTCCGGACATGGAGCCGTTTAACTATTGACCTAATCGAAATTAAGCCTTTGATACTACTTCAACCAGAGTCCAAGACTTAGTCTTAGACAGCGGACGGCATTCGCGAATAGTCACGATATCGCCAGCATTACACTGATTTTGTTCGTCATGTGCATGGATCTTTGTTGTACGCTTAAGATACTTCCCATATAAGGGATGTTTAACTTTACGCTCAATAGCAACAGTAATGGACTTGTCCATTTTGTCACTAAGTACACGACCCTGCAAAGTACGGATATTATCAGACATTATGCACCCGCCTTAGAAGTAATAATGGTCTTAACGCGCGCAATGTTGCGACGCACGATTTTAAGCTGATGAGTCTGAGTTAACTGACCAGTGGCGTGTTGCATACGCAGATTAAACTGCTCACGCAGCAGACCAAGCAGTTCAGCGTTCAGTTCTTCAACGCTCTTTTCTGTTAGTTCGCTCGCTTTCATTACATCACCGTCTTAGTTACGAAGGTCGTCTTAAGAGGTAATTTAGCCGCAGCTAAAGCGAAAGCTTCACGAGCTAACTCTTCAGGTACACCATTCATCTCATAAAGAACCTTACCAGGCTGGATCTGACAAACCCAATATTCAACGTTACCCTTACCTTTACCCATACGCACTTCAAGAGGCTTAGAGGTAATTGGCTTATCAGGGAAAACGCGGATCCAAATCTGACCTTGACGTTTAACGTGACGTGTCATCGCACGACGCGCAGCTTCAATCTGACGGGCAGTTAGTCGACCACGACCAACGGCTTTCAGACCGAATTCACCGAAGCTGACTTCAGTGCCGTTCGCAAGACCACGGTTGCGGCCTTTGAACATTTTACGAAACTTCATTCGTTTTGGTTGCAGCATTGCCGGCTCTCCTATTTACCGCGAGGCTTACGCTTAGGCTGCTGTTTCGGCTCTTCGTGCTGAGGAAGGACGCCATCTAGAACTTCACCTTTGAAGACCCAAACTTTAACGCCAATCACACCATATTGAGTGTGACTCTCAGCAGTCGAATAGTCGATATCAGCACGCAGAGTATGTAGAGGTACACGACCTTCACGATACCACTCAGAACGCGCAATCTCAGCTCCGCCTAAACGGCCACTCACTTCAACTTTGATACCTTTGGCACCAAGACGCATAGCATTTTGAACAGCGCGCTTCATAGCACGACGGAACATAACACGACGCTCTAGTTGTGAAGCGATGCCATCGGCAACTAACTTCGCATCTAGCTCAGGCTTACGGATCTCAGCGATGTTGATTTGAGCTGGAATACCAGTCAACTTAGCAACTTGGTTGCGTAGTTTCTCAACGTCTTCGCCTTTCTTACCAATCACAACACCTGGACGAGCTGTGTGGATAGTAACACGAACACTTTTAGCTGGACGCTCGATAACTATTTTAGAGACTGAAGCTTGCTTAAGTTTCTTTTCTAGAAACTTACGCACTTCCCAGTCACTGTTTAAGTTTTTGGCATAGTCTGACTTATCAGCGTACCAGGTCGAGATCCAAGGCTTAGTGATACCCAAACGGATACCATTAGGATGTACTTTCTGTCCCATTGCTAACTCCTAGCGATCTGATACAACCACAGTAATGTGGCTGGTACGCTTGATTATACGATCAGCACGGCCTTTAGCACGTGGCATGATACGCTTCATGGTTGGACCTTCATCGACTAAGATGGCGCCAACTCGCAGTTCGTCAATGTCAGCACCTTCATTGTGCTCAGCATTAGCGATAGCAGAGTCGAGTACTTTTTTAACAAGTACAGCGGCTTTCTTAGGGCTGAAAGTCAAAATTTCGAGGGCCTTAGCAACAGGCAAGCCTCGGATTTGATCTGCAACCAAACGGCACTTTTGAGGCGACGTACGGGCAAAACGATGTTTAGCTAAAACTTCCATCTTATTCCTCCCGTATTATCGCTTCTTCGCTTTCTTATCAGCAGCATGGCCGCGATAAGTGCGAGTTGGTGAAAATTCACCAAGCTTGTGGCCGATCATTTCGTCAGTTACGAACACAGGTACATGCTGACGACCATTATGGACAGCGATGGTCAACCCAATCATATTAGGGATGATCATAGAGCGACGAGACCAAGTCTTAATAGGCTTCTTGTCTCCCGCTTCCATCGCTTTCTCTACCTTCTTCAGCAAGTGCAGGTCTATGAATGGACCTTTCTTGAGAGAACGTGGCATGGCGAATCCTCTTACTTTTTATTGCGACGACGTACTATGTACTGATCGGTGCGTTTGTTACTACGAGTCTTATAACCCTTAGTTGGAACACCCGTTGGTGATACAGGATGACGGCCACCAGAAGTACGGCCTTCACCACCACCATGTGGATGGTCGACTGGGTTCATTGCAACACCACGCACTGTCGGGCGTATGCCTCTCCAGCGATTAGCACCTGCTTTGCCTAACTGGCGTAGCATATGCTCGGCATTACCAACTTCACCCAATGTCGCGCGGCAATCAACTGGCACTTTACGCATTTCGCCAGAGCGAAGACGTAGAGTGGCGTATGCGCCATCACGAGCAATAACTTGAACGTAAGCACCTGCTGAACGAGCGATTTGAGCACCTTTAGCAGGCTTCATTTCAACTGCGTGTACTACGCTACCCACAGGGATATTACGTAGAGGCAGAGTATTACCAGTCTTGATTTCAGCATCAATACCTGATCGGATTGCATCGCCTGCTTTCATGCCTTTAGCGGCAAGAATGTAACGACGTTCACCATCAGCATATAGTACCAATGCGATGTTAGCTGTGCGGTTTGGATCATATTCCAAACGCTCAACTTTCGCAGGGATACCATCTTTATTACGCTTGAAATCGATGATACGGTAATGCTGCTTATGACCACCACCTATGTGGCGGACAGTGATGCGACCCGTATTGTTACGGCCACCACTTTTAGATTTTTTCGCCAACAGGCCTGCAAAAGGTTTCCCTTT
Organism: Shewanella surugensis; assembly: GCF_023284005.1. Classification (GTDB taxonomy): domain Bacteria; phylum Pseudomonadota; class Gammaproteobacteria; order Enterobacterales; family Shewanellaceae; genus Shewanella; species Shewanella surugensis. Next base: position 3,880 of record NZ_JAKIKS010000130.1, on the reverse strand, counting down.
ATGCAAATCGCTGTTCACCACTTTAACTACGTGGCGACGACCTGGAGAGGTTGGCTTACACTTAATAACTGCCATGATAATTCTCCTTTGCTTACTCAGCGCCGCCGAAATCGATGTCAGCACCTTCAGCTAAAGTCACATAGGCTTTTTTCCAATCGCTACGACGACCCATACGGGCTCCGTGACGCTTAGTTTTACCTTTGTTAACTAAAGTGCGAACTGTATCAACTTCAACTTCAAATAACTTGGCTACTGCAGCTTTAACTTCAGCTTTAGTCGCATCGATAGCGACACGGAAAACAACCGTGTTGTTCTTCTCAGCATTAACCGTGCTCTTTTCAGAGACGTGTGGCGCTAGAATAACTTTTAGCAAACGTTCTTCGCTTATCATCCTAGCATCTCCTCAATTTGCTTAATCGCTTCAGCAGTAACAAGTACTTTATCGAAAGCAATAAGGCTAACTGGATCAATACCAGCAACATCACGTACATCGACTTTGTATAAGTTACGAGCGGCTAAGAATAAGTTTTCGTCAATTTCTGGAGTCACAATCAACACGTCTTGTAATTCCATTGTGTCTAATTTAGCTTTTAGCTCTTTCGTTTTAGGAGCTTCAACGCCAAATGACTCAACCACAATTAGACGATCTTGACGTACCAATTCAGAGAAAATGCTTTTCAGCGCTCCGCGGTACATCTTTTTGTTAACTTTTTGGCTGTGATCCTGTGTTTTAGCAGCGAATGTTACGCCACCGCCACGCCAGATTGGGCCTTTAACGGTACCAGCACGTGCACGGCCAGTCCCTTTTTGACGCCAAGGCTTTTTGCCAGAACCAACAACTTCTGCGCGAGTTTTTTGAGCACGAGTGCCCTGACGCGCGTTTGCAGCGTATGCTACAACTACCTGATGAACCAGTGCTTCATTAAAGTCACGGCCGAAGGTAGTTTCGGAAACTTCAAGAGCACTCTGTGCGTCTTTCAATACCAATTCCATTACTATCTCCTCAGACCTAAGCTTTAACGGCAGGTTTGATGATCAGGTCGCCATTAGTGGCACCCGGAACCGCACCCTTAACCAATAGCAAGTTACGTTCAGCATCAACACGTACGATGTCAAGATTCTGTGTCGTAACACGCTCTGCACCCATGTGGCCTGACATTTTCTTACCTTTGAAAACGCGACCAGGTGTCTGGTTTTGACCAATAGAACCGTTGGATCTATGTGCCAGTGAGTTACCATGAGTCATATCTTGGGCATGGAAGTTCCAACGCTTAATACCGCCTTGGAAGCCTTTACCTTTTGATTGACCAGTAACATCAACTTTCGCTATACCAGCGAAGATATCTACATTTAGCTCAGCACCAACTTCTATGCCTTCACCTTCACCATCTGCCAAACGCACTTCCCACAAACCACGACCGGCTTCAACGCCTGCCTTAGCAAAGTGACCTGCTTCTGGTTTAGTGATGCGATTAGCTTTTTTGGTACCAGTAGTAACTTGTAGTGCGCGGTAACCGTCTGTTTCCAAAGTTTTCACTTGGGTAACACGGTTAGCAGCAACTTCAATTACTGTAACAGGTATAGACGCCCCATCTTCATTGAAGATACGAGTCATACCTACTTTACGACCGATAAGACCGATAGCCATCTCTCAAACCTCTTCTAAGGATCTCAATTAACCTAAGCTAATTTGAACGTCAACACCCGCCGCAAGATCAAGACGCATTAAAGCATCTACAGTCTTCTCAGTCGGCTCTACAATGTCAACAAGACGTTTGTGAGTACGAAGTTCGTACTGATCACGCGCATCTTTATTAACGTGTGGAGAAGTCAAAATGGTATAACGTTCTTTACGCGTTGGTAGTGGAATTGGACCACGTACCTGTGCGCCTGTACGCTTAGCAGTTTCAACGATTTCCGCAGTAGACTGATCAATTAAACGATGATCAAATCCTTTTAAGCGGATACGGATTCTTTGGTTCTGCATTGACCAGAGCTCCTAAAATGGACACATAAAAAATCACCCTCTAGCTTCTTCCTTATTGGAAAAGCAGAGCGAGATGATTTAACCGTTCGACTCACAATTGGAGTCGCTGTATTTTACGTCAAGCTTTATCTTGACTGATTTAATTCGTCTAATGGTTAAGACGAGCGGCCATTATACGTAGTTTCGATGCAAGATCAAGCGAAATGTCATTAATTAAGCACAAGGCATGATGGGCTCAATGGTAAAGAAGACAAGCGTCCCTTGAAGTACGTTAATCGCTCTTATATAGTGCGTAGCTAATTTTACAAAAAATCAAATTAACACTAACTTTATGCATACATTTAAATTTGCTGCATGTGGCATTTTTGTCGCCTTTGTTAGCGCCTGTGGCGGCAGTGATTCTGCTACGACAGCTCAAACTGAAACAACCCCTTCAGCTTCTATTCCCCAATATCTTACGTTAGATGCCATGCGCTCCAACCAATGTGATGTGACCTCCCCAGATCTCAGTGCCCGCTTTTTGGTACATGATACAGATGGCAAAATTTTAACAGAGTACCAAACGGATCCCGATGGACACCTTTCCATCGAATGGACTAATGAGAGTCAGCACTTAACTCAAATCACTTATAATGAACCTAATAACACTGATTCTGGTGTGATAGTGAGTACGTATTTAAACGCACCTGCTAACGACTTAGGTTATTTAGCGCATTACATTGATAATGATATCGGTTGTGAGTGTAACGAAATAGAAATAGATATTCGTGAATTACAGGATAATGGTGATTTTCAGTTCCTCGATTTCACTACGAATAAGAGCACAATGAGTGTAACACTCAGCCCATATACACAATACAGCCCAACTAAGGTCAGTTGGTGTGCAAACTCAATGACTGATCTCAGTCTTGTTAGCCCAGCTGGATTTAGAATGAAAGCCGCTAACATTCTCTTTGAAAAAATTGATGTTCAAGAGTTGAACTTAAGTGATTTCAGTGATGGTATTGTGGTAAACACAGCCGCACCGAATGAATCCAGCTTTCAAGTGGCTTATACTGGTTTTTATCGCTTTTACAATGACTCTCTATTATTTGCAGAAAATAGTGTGATCAATAATAGAGCGGTCTTGATTTATCCAGATCTAAATCTATCTTCCATGCTTTATACCCATGACTACACTTCAGTAAACCTATTAGATGCCCACAGCAATATTAACTTGTCCTCCCGCCAGTCTATCGACAGTGAAGGTTATACTCAGCCGATAGCATTATTACCCGTTAATGAGAGTTTTCTTCTAGAGATTGAGAATATCGCTATGCAAAAGAAATTAGAAGCAAACACAATTGATTTTGATTTTGCAGCTTATGACAGCGACATTTCATCCACAACATTTAAGCTATATGACGGCAGTCAGCCTTATTTTGAAAGTGACAACACTTGGCTTATTTTTGCTGGACGTGAAGGGGTTGTTCCCGCACTGAACTTGCCTCAAAATGTTCAGGCCAAGTTTGATGCGATTGAACACAAAAAAATAAGTATTAGTTTGAGGAAAGTGAACCGCTATTTTTCATGGGAAGAATGGCGAGCACAATTCGCAACAGAAAGCCGCTCTGTCAATCCTGCAAATGAGCTTATTTATCAACAAAGCCATTCCATCAAAATTGATTTTGATTTAACATCAACAAACGAATAATACTGCGGCAAATAAAAAGTATAAAAACAAAAAAGGCAGCCTAAGCTGCCTTTTTCATCGGTTGTAAAATTAACTGCTATTAAGCAATAATCTTAGCAACAACACCCGCACCCACTGTACGTCCACCTTCACGGATTGCGAAGCGTAAACCTTCGTCCATCGCGATTGGGCAAATTAGGGTAACGGTCATTTGAACGTTA
>NZ_JAKIKS010000129.1 GCF_023284005.1 Shewanella surugensis | reverse complement strand
AGTTATACAAAAATTTCGATATTGATACAAGTTCTATATCATTGGTAATGTAAAAAATATCAAAGATTAAATATTAACCTAATTGTTGGTAATTTTATACTCAGGTACTTATACGGGTATATACAGTAAGTATCGTACTATTTTTGAGGAACATTGTTGCTATAATGATACATGCCAAGATAATTAGAAACAACTGGCTAGTATACCGGCTAAAAAGGTGATAAGTTAATTTAATACAGTATGTTAGTTATAGGTGTTTGCTAGGGCTTGTTTTATTTTAAGCAAAGTGAGCTGAACGTGTATGCGCACTATACACCGGTTATATCTAAGCCCCCCACAATGAGACATAAGGCATTAGTATGGCACTTGAAAAACAAAAATCTTTTGAAGATAGCCCATTATGGAAACTGAAAGTTCGCCTTCAATTTAGTGGTTGGCTGCAATATATCATCCATGCCATATGGGCATTACTCATGTGGATTATCACTGGCGTAGGCTGGCTGGTCGGATTTTGGCCCGTTTTTTTGTTTTGGCTGCCGCTCGGGATTGCAACATTTTTGAGTATATCGCTTGTCGGAACTGTCCTCATTGTCAAGTATGGGATGCATCCAACTGAACGTATTCCAGCCAGTAAAATGGATCTCAATGTATTTGATCTTATGAGAAAATGTCATTCTTGCCGCTCTTTCCAATCACGCAATCTATCTTCTCAGCATCATGCAGAATTAATGGAAGCGGTTCAGCATCATAGCCAACAAAACCAACAACTAGGTCAGCAACCCGTCCGGTTCGAATATGTAAATGTTCGATTAACGATTTGGCCCGTCGTTGGGGCGCACGAATTTCTCGTTGCCATTGCTCCACGTGAATATAATCGATTGTCTATTATCGATGTGGGTCGGAGTCTACAAAAGATAGTGCTTCATGCTACGCGAATGGGAATGGCAACTTGCTGGATCGGCCCTGGAGCTGATCAGGAAAGCATTATTCAACATCTTGGTGATAAATTCGATCCGACAAAGGATCATGTTATTTGTGTCTGTGCCATGGGCTATGAATCAATGTTTAAACCATTTCTTATTCGATTGATACAGAAATTACAGCGTAAGCGCCTATCACTCTCTGAACTCTTTTTCACTGATCCTTCTTTTACGTTGCCACTAAAAACTGATTCGCCACCATTTAATGAGTATGGTCGTTGCTATGAAGTCTGTCAGTGGTCACCTTCCTCTTATAATGGGCAGACAACGCGATGTGCGGCAGTGACAGATCGAATTGAAGGTGAAGAAAGGCTAATACGATTTGATTTTTGCTCAGCCACCACATCACGATATTATGCTGCTGTGGCACTTGGGATCTGGTGCGCAAATTGGGAAACCGGTTGTGTGGCTTTGAATAAGCGTGGACATTTTGCAGTTCTTTTACCCGAAGATCGTGGTAATGAAGCGTTTTCTGACTTACCGAAATATGATGTTAGTTGGGTGATTGGCGACGAAACAAAGACAGCCATCATTAATGGTATGTTCTAGACCTTTCTACAAGCTTACTTAATTGATGAGTAGAAGCAGGATTTTGTTATGCCACGTCCAAGAAGAAGCCTGATCAGCATTGCACCTTCCATTTTACAAGCAGAAAGCTTAAAGTAGCTCTCTCTTTCAATCGACATGCCTTTTTTGGTGCTGTTAGCCATAGTCTCTTCGTTATGGGCAATCGCGTGATGAATATAAAAACAATCAAGACACCTATTATTTACTTGGTCTATGCTTGTCGACTAGGTTTTGATACGTGGATTAACGATCAATTACCCCTTGGCTCATCTTGAAGCAAATGAATGTTTGCCTTGTTACGGTGAACCGATAACAGATCTTGATTTAGCTGTCACAACACAATCAAACCGCCCAGTCTCAATAGGCTTATGTATTGCAAGATTGCTCGACACGGTGCCATCAACCTTAATGCTGCGATTCAGAAGTCCACATGACAACACACAAAAAGGTAAGATTTTCGCTAATCTTGCCTTTTTGTGACTCTCATATAAAAACTTATCTCTTAAAGCTTACAATGGATTACCATCTTTATCTTGGGCATCTAACTGTTTACCATCGAGTCCACCATCCCGTGGCGGGATCAATATTTGCATGGCATTTGACTGGGTATTGGCAGCATCTGGATCGGTCAAGGTTGCTAAAAACTTCACTACTAAGTCTACTTCAGCGTCACTGATATTATTAGATAACTCGGCATTGCCTTCTAAAATGGCCATTGAATGAACCAGGCCATCGGGTGCCACCACTTCGGCGCAGTTAGGGATGTCTTTAAACTGTTCAAGCGCACACATTTCTTCATCAGCAAAATAACGCGTAATTGAATCACCATGACTTTGATAATGCTCTACATTACGCTTTAATGTACCAAATTGACCGGCATGACCCCAAGGACCTGTTAATGCCACATTCAATAAGCTTGGTGCTCTAAAATTACCGATACTATCTGGGTTTGGTGCATCGCCTGCACTGGGCGTCGCGCCCTCTGCGCCACTATCAGAACCATCCGCATTTTTACCTATGCCTATTTGAGGATAATTAGCAGGTAATGGTGCCTCAGTCGTAAAAAAGGCCCCCGCATGACAAAAAGTACAACCCGTTGAGCTTGCCATAAAGGTGATCGCGCCGCGCTTATCATCATTATCAATGGCATTAATATCACCATCGACATAATCAAAAAAGGGGTTGTTAATGAAAAGCTGTACGGATTGATATGCCGCTAACGCCTCCGCTATACGAGAGAAATTAATGACACTATCCCCATAGGCGGCTGTAAACAGTTCTTGCCATGCCTCCGAGCTAAAATGATTAACAATCTCATTTTCTCGATATTGTGTGTGTTGGGATAAGTCATTCTCATCATAACCAAACTCAGTAATGTCACCCATTTCAGTTGCCGCTGTCACAGGGAAATGTGCCTGTGCCATCAATAAGGTTAAGGTATTATTATCGCCCACTGCTGCAATGGTATTATTGGTCACATCACTGGACTCAGTTGTCAGTCCTCTTCCTTGCAGTGCTACGCGGTTATCCCAAAATAATCCGCGGCTCCACAGCGCGGTATTACACGTTTGTGGAGAATTGCGTGGCACAGTAGGGCGACTATTATTAGGATCAACACGCCCGAGACCTAAGACACTCGGATCTTGTGCTCCTAATCCTATGGGCATAGATAGATTATCGCCACCACACCCCAGTACTGGATGATGACACGATGAACAGGCTGTATCTTCGTTGGCACTTAAGGTTTTACTGTGGAATAAACGCGTTCCAAGTTCCACCATAGCAGGGGGTTGCTCACTGCGTACTCTGGCCGCAAAAGCGCGCATATCCTCCAGATGACCCGCCATGTTATTAAAGGACAACATGGCTTGTAAGCAAGTATCTAGATTATCATTGCTAACATTCAATGCTGTATCTCTATTACTGGTGATATTACAAGCAGGAAAATTAATTAAGCGATCATTGGCAATCACGGTCTCAGCGCCATTATGAAGCCCATCATTAGTCTCATTAACTAAGGTGTTAGCTATTATTGTCACCGTTTGCGTTGCATCATTGACATCGCCAGTCGTTACTGAGTAAGTATATTGCGTATTAATCGATAAATTTTGATCCACATAATATTGATTGTTAGTTTCACCAATCTTGGTATTACCACGATATACATAATAAGTCATTTCTTCACCGCGCCAAGTCAGTCCGATACTGGTGCCTGAAAAAGCATAACCCACGAGTAAACTCGGTGCTGACTCTGTAACGGGTTCAGGCTCTGGTGGCACAACAGGATCAACAGGCACTTCAACATCAGGATCCTTCTCTGCCGTTGTTGCTACGTCTTCACTTCCTCCACAAGCCGTTAAAATCAAAAAACAGCTAATGAAAAATGACGCTTTTAATTTTTGCAAAATAGAATACCTTCTAATTATTCACTCATTTAAGCATATCATCCCATAACAAAGCCTAACATTAGGTTAACAGAACTTAATGTTTTAATGGTTTTACTCCTTAAAATAAGCCAGCACGAATATCATTAATCTTGCTGGCTTCATTTTCCTTTACCGAATTCTTTTTCTCGTTTTTAATTGTCAGCATATGCCTATAAAGGGCTTTTAGGTGTCAATGCTATCGCTCAATGTGTAGCTGAGTTTACTGAACTGTAACCATCATTTTTTATGTCTATATTTTTACTGAGTCTGAGCAGCATATTGTGATAAAATCCGCTGATTAAAGACGTATTGATTGTGTAAACTTTGAGGTATGGAATGCGGTTCGCGTTAGGTATTGAGTATGATGGTAGTAAGTATTTTGGTTGGCAACGTCAACTCAAAGTGGATTCTGTGCAAGCTCAGCTCGAAAAAGCTTTGTCTAGTGTCGCAAATGAAACCATAAAGGTGCAATGTGCAGGTCGAACCGATACGGGCGTGCATGCGACTGGCCAAGTGGTCCATTTTGATACCACGGCGATCCGTAAAGACACGGCATGGACGTTAGGTGTGAATGTTAATTTACCCGATGATATCGCAGTGAGATGGGTGCAAGCAGTGGACGATGATTTTCATGCTCGTTTTAGTGCGACGGCAAGACGATATCGTTATATGATTTATAATCATAATCTTAGACCGGGTATTTTACGACTTGGAGTGAGCCATTACAGGGGGGATATCGACGAAAATAAAATGCATCAAGCAGCGCAGTTTCTTATTGGTAAGCATGACTTTACCAGTTTTCGGGCGTTGCATTGTCAGTCTAATACACCAGTTAGGTTGATGCATGAAATTAATGTAACCCGCCAAGGAATGTACATTTGTGTCGATATTCGAGCCAATGCTTTTTTACATCATATGGTGCGTAACATTGTCGGTTCATTACTCGAAGTGGGTATGGGTCGTCAACCGATTGATTGGTTGGCACTGCTTCTGGATGGAAAAAGTCGTAAAGAGGCAGCACCAACAGCCAAACCGAATGGGTTATACCTTGTTGATGTGACCTACCCAGAGCCACATAGCTTGCCTAAATTATCTTTAGGCCCGCTATTTATGTTGGATTAACTTAATATTTGAGAGTGCCTATGCCAGCAGTGCCTACACTAGTACGAATGAAAGCGCCCACAAGCGTTCCGACACATAATGCATTATTGGTGACATGGACAGATTATTTGTTGGCGATCCATCCCACTGAAATCGATATGGGCTTAACGCGTGTGTCTTTGGTGGCAGACCGTATGGGACTGCTTTATTTTGATCATACCAAAGTGATCACTGTTGCGGGGACAAATGGTAAAGGCAGTACCTGTGCCATGATTGAAGCCGCTTTAATCTTGGAAGGCTTGTCAGTCGGGGTTTATAGCTCGCCCCATTTAATTCATTACAATGAAAGGGTCAGAATAAAAGGGATTGATGCCAGTGATAGCGACTTAGTGGCTGCCTTTGAAGCCATTGAACTGGCGCGAGATGAAACCTCTTTGACCTTTTTTGAGTATGCGACATTAGCAGGTCTATACTTATTTAAAGCCGCTAAGTTGGATGTGATTTTACTGGAAGTGGGCTTAGGTGGACGGCTTGATGCCACCAATATGATTGATGCAGATGTGGCAGTGATCACCTCTATTGATCTTGATCATCAAGAGTATTTAGGGGATACACGGGAACAAGTGGCTGTGGAGAAAGCGGGTATTTGTCGTAAAGGAAAACCTGTGATAATCGGCGAGCAAGATATTCCACAGACGTTAATCGCGTCTGTGGCAGCCAAAGGAGCGCTATTGTACGCGGTGAATAATGACTTTCATTATCAAGCGATGGTGTCTCATTGGTCTTATCAAGGCAAGCTTTTCAATGTGTGTGATATTGGATTGCCTGAACTCCCTCTGCCTAATGCGGCCACTGCCATTGCGGCGTTAGAGCATATATGTCCATCGATGTCCTCGGACAACATCAAGCAAGCAATCGCACACACTCGGTTAAGTGGCCGTTTAGAGTGTGTGTCTCAATCACCGACCATATTATTAGATGTGGCACATAATCCTCACGCGGCTCGTTACCTGTTATCTCGATTACAAGTCAGGCAGCCTAAACGCTTATTGGCCTTATGTGGCATGTTAAAAGACAAAGATATACAGCAAGTACTATCTGTCTTTGAGCCCCATGTCGAACGTTGGTACTGTTGTGATTTGAATGTCCCTCGAAGTGCTAAGGCGACAGATTTAGCGAGATTGTTGCCCGATAGCGATGGCGTACAAATATTTGAGTCACTGGCGTTAGGATGGGCTCAATTACATAAAGAGCTTCAAGAAGATGATATTGTGATTGTTTTTGGATCTTTTTATACTGTTGCAGGGATTAAAACGTTAATAGAAGGAAATTACAGTGCCTAATCACTTTCAGAATCGTTTAGTTGGGGTCATTGTTATCGTTGCTCTGGGTGTGCTTTTTCTACCCGATCTGCTTAATGGTAAAAAACAGCGTCAGGAAGAAACTTTTACTGAAATCCCTCTTAAGCCAGCATTAAAAGAGACGCGTTTACCTGAGAAGGCCTATGATGTTGTGAATACTGATGTGGATAAAAAAATCGATAAGGCGGTCACGGCAGCCGCATCCGTGGATGAAAAGGATCGGCCTACAAAGTCTCAAGAAAGCCCACCCAAAGCGAGTCTATCAAGCAGTGCATGGACTTTGCGTTTAGGCAGTTTTAATAATGCCAAAAATGTCACCGCTTTGGTTGAGCGATTGAGAAAGCAAGGGTTTAATGCCTATACCTTGCCATCAAAACCCATCGATGGGCAACTGACTAAGGTCTTTGTTGGCCCTGATGTGTCTAAAGATAAACTGGTTGTTCAGCAGTCTGATATCGAGAAGCTGACTCAATTAAAAGGCCGAATTGAGGCTTATAATCCTGTCGAGTCATAATGAGTTGATAGGTTGTTCTGTGGTGGAAACAGAGAATGATAGATTTAGGTATATTGTTTAAGATGTGGATCCTATCTGTCTCTGTTAAAATCACGCCGTTTTAACCCTTAAATGCTGGATACACTTTTCCATGGTTTGGATTGATTACGCTATAATCGTCATTATTGGTATGTCGACACTCATTAGTTTGGTACGGGGTTTTGCTAAAGAAGCGATGTCCTTAGTGGTTTGGGTAGTGGCATTTTTTGTTGCTAGTCAATTTTATTTAGAGCTTGCGGTTCATATTACTGCTATACAAGATGAAATGGTGCGCAATGGTGTTGCTATCGCGATTTTATTTATTTCTACGCTTATTCTTGGTGCATTAGTGAATTATTTACTGGGTCAATTGGTGTCTAAGACTGGCCTGTCTGGAACGGATAGAGTATTAGGACTCTGTTTTGGCGCGTTAAGAGGTGCGTTAATCGTGAGTGCGTTATTATTTTTTATGGATACTTTTACTGGGGCACCTAAAACTTATTGGTGGCAGAGTTCACAACTTGTGCCCGAATTCGGGGTGGTGATCCAATGGTTTTTTGACTATGTGGAAAATACCTCCAGCTTTGTACCCAACATATAAAATGCAATTTACTTAAATAGATGCATTAGCAAAGGATATTGATTGTCAATGCGTTGCAATCAGTATTTTTTAAATTGAAATGATAGAACATCTTACAATGAGGAAGCTTACCCATGTGTGGTATTGTCGGAATAGTAGGTCAATCGTCGGTTAATCAAACCATTTACGATGCACTGACCGTGCTTCAGCATCGTGGCCAAGATGCCGCTGGTATTGTGACTATAGATGGCTCAGCGTTTAGATTGCGTAAAGCTAATGGTCTGGTAAAGGACGTTTTTGAACCTAAACATATGCAACGCTTACAAGGCAATGCAGGAATAGGGCATGTACGATATCCCACTGCTGGCAGCTCGAGTGCATCCGAGGCCCAGCCTTTTTATGTGAATTCTCCTTTTGGGATCTCTATCGCACATAATGGTAATTTGACTAATACTCGAGAGTTAGCTGAGCGTTTGGTGAAGCAACGACGACATGTTAATACGACCTCTGATTCAGAAGTCTTGTTAAATTTATTTGCTGATGAATTACAACAAACTCAGAGCCAAATACTCAGTGCGGATGAAGTATTTAATGCGGTGAGCCAAGTCCATGCGATCACTCGAGGCGCCTATGCGGTTACGGCGATGATTATCGGTCAAGGCTTAGTGGCTTTTCGTGATCCTTTCGGTATTCGTCCCTTGGTTTTGGGTAAAAATGAAACCGAGAATGGCACTGAATACATGGTCGCTTCCGAGAGTGTGGCTTTAGATGCCGTTGGCTTTGAGATTATTCGGGATGTAGCGCCTGGAGAAGCGGTTTATATTACCTTGGATGGGCAGCTGTTTACCCGTCAATGCGCAAAAGATCCCAGCTATGCGCCTTGTATTTTTGAGTTTGTGTATTTTGCCCGTCCAGATTCAACCATGGATAAGATTTCTGTTTATAGCAGCCGCGTCAATATGGGGACGATGCTGGGTGAAAAAATTAAACGAGAATGGGAAGATCATGATATTGATGTGGTGATCCCAATCCCCGAAACATCTTGTGATATTGCACTCGAAATTGCACGCAACCTTGATCTACCTTATCGACAAGGCTTTGTGAAAAACCGCTACATTGGACGGACATTCATTATGCCCGGTCAACAAGAGCGAAAAAAATCGATTCGTCGTAAATTGAATGCGATTAAGGCTGAGTTTAAAGGTAAAAATGTGCTGTTAGTGGATGACTCTATTGTGCGAGGCACCACCTCTGAACAGATCATCGAAATGGCTCGAGAAGCAGGGGCAAAGAAAGTGTATTTTGCGTCAGCGGCACCGGAAATTCGTTTTCCCAATGTATACGGTATTGATATGCCAACGACTAATGAGCTGATTGCTCATGGCCGTGATGTGGATGCAATCACTAAGTTGATTGGTGCCGATGGGATGATTTTCCAATCGTTAGAGGATTTAGTGGCAGCGGTACGCAAAGAAAATCCGAATATTAAGCATTTTGAAACGTCGGTTTTTGATGGTAAATATGTGACTAATGATGTTGACCAAGCCTATTTAGATCATCTTACCCTATTACGCAATGATGATGCGAAAGCCGATCGTAATCAAGATCTGGGCACTAATCTAGAAATGCACAACGTGTGTCACCCATAATAAACGGGCAAGCCTAATGTTCATGCATTGAACATTAGGCGATGTACTTGAATGAAGAAAGCCGAGCATTGCTCGGCTTTTTATTATGTGAATAACTGGCCGCTGATGACGATGGTGATAAGCAGTAAATATAAGAAACCAACAAAATATGACACACTTGATAGATTTTTGTTGATTTTTTCTGCATTAAAGGGGTTGACCATATTTTGGTCGCTTTGTTGCCTACGTCTCACGCGATAAGTGGGATCCATTGGGATACTACCATGAGCGTGAACCTGTCTTAATCTGCTATGTTTGGTTTGATTGACTAACATAATAAATACTCAACAATTTGGCTAGATACACGTATAGAATACTCTGTGCCCACTTAACACGGGCTGAATAATTGTTTGTTAAATGTACAGTTATGTGTTTTTATGATGTTGAAATTTGAATGATGCAGGGCCGTTTTAAACCCAGTTGGCTAAAGAAGAGTTTACTTTTAAAAGGGTAAGTTAAAAAATCGAACGAAACGTAGCCATTCCTGTTGCAGTTTTTGTAAATTTCCTTTGATAAAATGGATCTCAGTATCCGGTTTTGCTTGGGCTAATTGAGGTAAATCGATTTTAGCAATGCAGCCTATTTTTGGATAGCCTCCTAACGTTTGTCGGTCATTTAATAAGATAATAGGTTGGCCATTAGGCGGAATTTGAATGGCGCCATTGGCAATGGGCTCCGAAATGAGATTGATTTGATGTGAGTTGATAACCGGTCCCGTTAAACGGCATCCCATGCGATCACAAAATGGACTTACTTGGTAAGGATAATGGTAAAGAGTGTGCTTATCCTCAGCAATAAACTGTTTTTCTTGATAAGATTCAATAACTCTGAGGTTTATTTTTTTTGTGTATTGTGGCAGGAAACGCGGGGGAATGAGATGTTGATAAGCCGTACTTTTAGCTTGGATAGAATCAAGAAAGGGTGAACAACTGAGCATGTCTCCTTGTTTAAGGGCAAAAGTGCCGATGTTATCCCTGATCACCGTGGCGACACTGTTAAATATTTTAGGGGCCTTGAATCCATTCTTAACCGCTAAATAACTTCGTAAACCGTGCGTGGGGTAGTCTAAGGTTAATAACTGATTTTTTTTTAATATAAAACTTTGCCATAAAGAGAGTGGCTGACCATCAATTTGAGCATTGAGTTTGGCACCCGTTAGGGCGCATAACAGATTATTATGTGCTTTGAAACTGGCTTGTCCCAAGGTGATTTCGATTTGTGGACAAGACATATCATTACCCAGAAAATAGTTGCCCCAGCAATAGGCATGGAGATCGATAGGACCTCCTTGTGTTAGACCATGTTGCGTGGCACCAAAACGGCCTAAATCTTGTATAAGGCTGAGTGGACCGGGATTGATTATTTCCAATGAGTGCAAATAATACCTCCTAATTGTAAAAATTCATTTCGTGTAATGGCATTAAACTTGACTTTATCACCAATGTTAAAGGGTGTCATAGGATTAGCCTCCAAAGAAAAGAGTGATAAAGGGCAATTGCCAATAATTTGCCAACCACCAGGAGAATCACTAGGATATACCGCCGTTTGCTGATTGGCGATCCCGACGCTTCCAGCTGGAATATGGAGCCTAGGACTGTCATGGCGGGGTGTGGCAATGTGGGGGTCCACATTACCGAGAAAAGCAAAGCCGGGCGCGAAACCGATGGCATAAACATGGTAATCAGTTTGCTGATGCCGCTGAACGACTTCTTCTTGGCTGAGCTTATGCCGTAGGGTTAAATAATGCAGATCGGGTCCTACTTCTGGATGATAATAGACGGGCAACTGATGTGTTGTTTTTGATTCAAACTGTTGACCAGTCAAATCACTGCTGTGTGTCCATACTTGTAGCGCGTGGCTTAATTCGTCACCACTGAGTTGAGATGAACGATATTGGATGAATAAAGACGTATAGGAAGGAGTGACTTCCAGTATGTTTTGTTTAATTTTTTCGGAAAAAATGTGGGAGGGGGAATTTAACGTTAGTTGCTCAACAAGTCGCATGATTGTTTGTGTGATCTGCAGGCTGATCTCATTGCCAAAATAAAGGATAATACTGTCTTCTGATATCGGCTGAACGGTTATCATGTTTGACTTTATGGGTTGAGGATACGGTGAATATCGGCGATCCCAGCAACTGAAATGGGATTATCACTGTGAATACACAAGGTATCGGCATGAATGTCAATAATACGACCTTCATAAGTTTTAACAAAACCTTGGGTCAGATTCAAGCTTTGTTGTTTAATATGCTCGAGATTATTCAATATCGCCTGAGGATGAGAGCGAGGCATTAATAAACCTTGATTACCATAAGCCCTATCGGCAAAAGCCTCTAAAATGAGTTCCACCTTATGATACTGGGCAATGGCTTCATAAGGAATATTATCCAGTGTGCTTTGTATGACTAATTTTAATGGGTGCTTTAAGGCTAGATTGATTTTAGAGAGTGTTTGTATGATGGCTTCATATACTTCCACTTTAGTCATCATGTCTAAGTGCAATGCACCATGGGGTTTAACATAAGTCATATTGGTTTGTTGAAGTTGGCACAAAGAGAGTAAAGCACCGCACTGGTATGCCACTAAATGCGCTATTTCGGTGAGAGTGTGTGGAATACTTCTACGTCCAAAACCTTGTTTGTCATGATAACTGATATGCGCGCCAATAAAGACGTGATGTTCTTTTGCTTGAGTAATTGTATTTGCCATAATATCGGGATCTGAGGCATGAAATCCACAAGCAATATTGGCCATATTAATCCATGGCATTAAGGCATTGTCATTGCCCATCGTCCATACGCCATAACTTTCACCCATGTCACAGTTCAATTTCATATGGCTCACCTATTTTTCGTTATCGTATCTTTTAACTTTACTAATGCGTGACAGTAAGATCATGTTTACTCAATAGACAGGATCTTTACGTAAATTGTCAATAAATATAATAATAGATTAAATATCTAGATTGGTTGACGATAACAGAACGAGGCTTTTAAAGAGAGTGTTTATTCTTTGTTGTAGAGCGTTGTTTATACGTTAACGGGCAAGAGAAGGACTGAGTTTGAACGATGAACATTTCTGAGAGGGCTATTTTCATGGAGCTTGTTATGTGGATTTTTATCTCTCCAAGTGAATAAATTAAGACTAATGTCGAAATCCACTGTCATCAATAGTAGAATTAATGATTCATAAGATTTAGTTTAAGGTAATGGAATGAGTCAAGTATTAGAGGAGTTGCTGTCTTTATTGTCTTTAGAGCGGCTTGAAGAAGGACTATTTCGTGGCCAGAGCCAAGATTTAGGCTTTGGTCATGTGTTTGGTGGGCAAGTGATGGGGCAAGCATTGAGTGCCGCGAAACAAACCATTCAAACCAATAGGCGAGTACACTCCTTACATTCCTATTTTTTACGTGCGGGCGATGAGAATTTACCTATTATCTATGATGTTGAAATTATTAGAGATGGTGGTAGTTTTAGTGCCAGACGTGTTAAAGCCATTCAAAAAGGGCATCCCATTTTTTATATGACTTGCTCTTTTCAAGCGCCTGAAATAGGCTTTGAACATCAAGATCAGATGCCCAATGTTGCACTCCCAGAAACGTTATTGAACCAACAAGCGCTAGCATTACAACTAAAGGATAAACTGCCTCAATCAGTGTTTGATAATTTGATGTCCGAATCACCCCTTGAAATGCGTTTGGTGGATCCTATGAATGACATGACATCAGGTATTAAACCCGCTAAACGTTATGTTTGGCTTAGAGCAAATGGTAAGATGCAGGGGGATCCTTGCATGCAAGATTATTTGCTTGCTTATGCATCAGATTTTAATTTTTTAGTGACGGCATTACAGCCTCATGGCAAATCCTTTCTAACGCCGGGGATGAAAATGGCTACCATTGATCATGCTATGTGGTTTCATCGGCCTTTCGATTTGAGTGATTGGGTGCTTTATAGTGTGGATAGTCCGAATGCGTGTGGCGGACGAGGATTAGTGAAGGGTCAATTTTTCAATCAACAGGGTGAACTTCTCGCATCAGCGACACAAGAAGGTTTGCTCCGTATGAAACTTAAATCGCCAGAGTAAAGCGAAAAAGGGATAAAGATGTCGATAATGAAAAGAAGTCTAGTATTAATGGGTATTTTTCTGCTGTCCGCTTGTGTGACAGTGGAACCGCCTCAGCCTGTTGTTGTTAATGGCGCTGCGGGTTACTTAGAAAAGATTACCTTACCTCATGGAAGCAGTATCATCATTGCGATTATTGATTTAGATACGCCTGGCGTCATTATTGCTCAAAAAAACTTTAATATTGCGCGTTCACCGGTACCATTTAAGTTTATTTTGCCTGCAGATAGTATTGACTCTTCGATTAATTACGGGGTAGTGGCGATGATCATGTATCAAAATCAGGTTATTTTTCAAACCTATGATCAATTTCCCGTGATTAATAATGATAAAACAACCACCGAAGTCATCATGAAAGCCGTATTGGTGAAAAGACCCTAGTGTGATCTCCTTACATCTTACCTGGGTTCTGATGTTTTAGAGCCCATGAATCGCAATCAAGTTTTACGTTATATTTTGTTTTCGTTGATATCGGCAGCCTTGAGCTTGCTAGCAGCCTTGAGCGGATAAATAGCTCGCTTTGCTGTGAGCAGTGTCTCATTTTTTCTATGCGGATCCTGCTACCTTGAAGTATCAATGAACATTTATCAATAAGGCATTATTGATAAAGTGCTTGAAAACTAATTAATTTTTTGTTGGTATACGAATTTTTAAATATTAATCACGGCAGTGAGGATCCCTAAAATGATTAAGGCAATCCCAATACTTAATAATCCTTCTCGAATAGACATAATATCTCCTTAGATAATTATCATTATTTTCAATAGTATTATTTCACTATTGTGTCACTGGTATGCTACTTTGTTAATTTAGCTCCCCCTAACATTATAGCCCATTTTTACTCACTTTGTTGACGGATCGGCGGGGATGAGCCGTTTTTTGCTTTCTTGTTGTTGTTTGAAATCAAGTGCTAGCCTGCTGCTTCATTAGGTGCAAGCTTCTTAGGCGTGGAATAGGCTATTCTCTAAAGGGATGAAACTGATTCAAAGGTAGCAATGAATGAAAAAACATGGATTATCGATAGGGATTGAGCGGGTAGATAGTGACTTTTTTTTGTCCTTAAAGGCGGTGGGCAAGCTTACCCATGAGGATTATTTACGTATTACCCCCATGATTGATGCTGCATTAAAGGAAGTGGCTCACCCAAATGTGAAAGTGCTAGTGGACGCGTATGAGCTAGAGGGCTGGGAGGTCAGAGCGGCTTGGGATGATTTTAAACTAGGACTGAAACATGGAAATGAATTTGACAAAATTGCGATTTATGGTGATAAACGCTGGCAAGAAATGATGGCCAAAATAGGCACTTGGTTTATTTCAGGAGATATAAAGTATTTTGATGACATTGGCTTAGCATTGGAGTGGTTGAATGATTGATTCAGTGGTCGTGTGTTGTTGCATAAACTGTGATCTTATTCATGGTTTTTAAGTGAGTTAGCACTTTGAACCACTGATTTTGATATAGATCAAATTGTGATTTGGCATTTTTAGGCATGCTTATCCTACCAATAAAAACTGCAATAATGCAGGGGATTAGATGATGAAAAAAAATAGGCTTTCAAATGCTGTTGCTGTGGGATTATTCGCTATGGGGTTAGCTACTTCGGCGAATGCGACACAGGCGGGTGATATTATCGTTCGTGCTGGTGTGGCTGTGGTTGCGCCGAACTCCTCGAGTCAAGATGTCGCTGGGCTTGGAGAATTTGATGTGAGCAGTGATACTCAATTAGGACTGAATTTTGCTTACTTGTTTACTGATAATATCGGCATTGAATTATTAGCTGCCAGTCCTTTTAGCCATAATATCTCACTACCCACTTTAGGTAATATAGCTAAGACAAAAGAGTTACCGCCTACCTTAGTGGTGCAATATCATTTTGGCGATGCGGCATCAAAATTTAGACCCTATATCGGCATAGGAATAAACTATACCAATTTTTATGATACCAAATTTACCAATGATTTAGATGGCGCGTTAACGGATATTAGTTTATCAAACTCTTGGGGATTAGCGGGGCAAGTCGGCTTGGATTATCAACTAACCGATAAGTGGCTGCTTAATGGCTCTATTTGGTATGCCGATATCGATACCGATGCGAGTTTTAAACTTGCAGGGGAGTCGGTGACCATCGATACTAACATCGATCCTTGGGTGTATATGGTCAGTGCGGGATATGTTTTTTAATTGATATGTACGGATTTCAATTAACTTGTAATAATTTGATATTTTTGGTTTTATCTTGGTGGGCGTTGATGTGGATGTCATGTTTGAGGTAATGATTGTAAATGTCAGTCTTTATGGCGAGATCAGGGCGGGAGCATACTTTGTCGGATAATTAACCAAAGAAAACTTTTGCCCTGTAATCATCGTCCCAACTCGCCTTTTTTAGCTTATTTCGCTGACTTGGCGCACCGCA
>NZ_JAKIKS010000128.1 GCF_023284005.1 Shewanella surugensis | reverse complement strand
TAACGTTCAAATGACCGTTACCCTAATTTGCCCAATCGCGATGGACGAAGGTTTACGCTTCGCAATCCGTGAAGGTGGACGTACAGTGGGTGCGGGTGTTGTTGCTAAGATCATTGCTTAATAGCAACTAATCTGACAACACATGAAAAGGCAGCTTAGGCTGCCTTTTTTGATAATAAAGACTTTATTAGTCTGAATTAAGCCATTTTGATTTGTATTCTTGCCAAAGTAGCGGAATAAGAATACAATCTATGGCCGATTTTAGACCCTCTGAATTTATACTATCGCTGTGTATAGTGAGATGTCAGTTCGGATTTTATGGGCTGACCGAAAAATTTCACTGAGTAAAGTCTTAAATTTTTTGTCAGCAGGACTTTATTTATAGTTCGTAGTGAGTAACGGAATTAATCGATGACAACAAATACTGAAAACCAGGGCAACTCTCTGGATATTCTTAAGTGGGGCATAGTAGCCGTACTATTGGCCGCCGCTATTATAGGCAATCAAATGTTTGATGAAGCGAGTGTCGTTGTGCGCGCATTAGGCGTCATAGTCGCATTTGCTGTTGCTGGTTTTACTGCGCTACAAACAGTGAAAGGCAAACAGGCTCTTTCTTTTGCACGTGAGTCGCAAATCGAAGTCCGTAAAGTTATTTGGCCTACGCGTCAAGAAGCACTCAACACGACATTTATCGTGTTAGCTGCAACAGGTATTCTGGCGTTAATCCTTTGGGGTATGGACGCAGTATTACTTAAAATTGTTAATTTTATTACAGGCGTATAGGCATCTCGAATGACTGAAGCTAAAAAAAGATGGTATGTAGTTCAAGCATTTTCTGGCTATGAAGGCAGAGTGTGTAAATCGTTGCATGAGTATATCAAAATGCATGCTATGGAACACTATTTTGGTGAGGTACTCGTACCGACTGAAGAAGTGGTTGAGATACGTGCTGGTCAGCGCCGCAAGAGCGAGCGTAAGTTTTTCCCAGGCTATGTATTAGTCCAAATGGTGATGAACGATGAAAGCTGGCATTTAGTGAAAAGTATTCCACGTGTAATGGGCTTCATTGGCGGGACATCTGATCGTCCTGCACCTATCTCTGATAAAGAAGCTGATGCGATTCTACAGCGTCTTCAAGAAACAACTGAATCTCCAACACACCGTATCATGTTTGAAGCGGGTGAAGTGGTACGCGTCACTGATGGACCTTTTGCAGACTTTAACGGTACTGTTGAAGAAGTCGATTATGAGAAGAATCGCGTGAAAGTATCGGTTATGATTTTTGGTCGTTCTACACCCGTTGAATTAGATTTCGGCCAAATTGAAAAAAGCTGATTAAATAAAACGCAAAAGTATTTGGAAAAGGCGGCGAATTTATATATAATTCGCCTCCATTATTTTAGGGGAGCTTATTGGCATTTGGCTAATGGCGTTTGAACCCAAACTTGAGGAAATGTCTCATGGCAAAGAAAGTTGATGGTTACATCAAATTGCAAGTTGCAGCTGGCGCTGCGAATCCGTCACCACCTGTAGGTCCAGCTTTGGGTCAAAAAGGTGTCAACATCATGGAATTCTGTAAAGCATTCAATGCGCGTACTGAAAAGTTCGACAAAGGTATGCCAATTCCTGTTGTTATCACTGTTTATACTGATCGCTCTTTCACTTTCGAAACCAAGACGCCTCCAGCTTCTTTCTTGTTGCTAAAAGCAGCGGGTCTGAAATCAGGTTCTGGTCGTCCTAACACTGAAAAAGTGGGGACTATCAAGCGTAGCGCTGTTCAGGAAATTGCTGAAACTAAAGCGACTGATATGACTGGTGCAGATATTGAAGCGATGACTCGCTCAATTGAAGGTACTGCGCGTTCAATGGGTTTGGTAGTAGAGGATTAATATAATGGCAAAGCTAACTAAACGCGCGCGTCTTATCCGCGAGAAAGTAGAAGTAACGAAAAGTTACGATATCAATGAAGCTGTTGCATTGCTGAAAGAATTAGGCACTGCAAAATTCGTTGAAAGTGTTGATGTTGCGGTTAACCTAGGTGTTGACCCACGTAAATCAGATCAAAACGTTCGCGGTGCGACTGTATTGCCACACGGTACTGGTCGTGACGTACGTGTTGCTGTATTCACTCAAGGTGCTAACGCTGAAGCGGCTAAAGCTGCTGGCGCAGAACTTGTGGGTATGGATGAACTTGCTGCACAAGTTAAAGCGGGTGAAATGAACTTTGACGTTGTTATTGCTTCTCCTGATGCAATGCGCGTTGTCGGTCAATTAGGTCAAATCTTAGGCCCTCGTGGCTTGATGCCTAACCCTAAAACAGGCACTGTAACACCTAATGTTGCAGAAGCTGTTAAGAACGCTAAGGCGGGTCAAGTCCGTTATCGTAATGATAAAAACGGTATTATCCACACGACTATCGGTAAAGTGGATTTTGAACCCGCTCATCTTAAGGAAAACTTAGAAGCCCTACTTGTTGCATTGAAAAAAGCCAAGCCAGCGGTTGCTAAAGGTATTTACCTTAAGAAAGTCAGTCTTTCTACGACTATGGGTGCCGGCGTAGCCGTTGACCTAAGTACACTAGAAGACATTAAGTAAATTTACAAGCTGCGCGTTTTAGTCTATAATGCGCGCAATTTGTAGGGTTGAGGTCGATAAGTTGCACTTTGGACTTATTATTGATCTCCGTCCAAGACCGTAGGTGTTAGCTTGTAAAAGTGTACTTAATTTCCTACGTAGACGGTGTCGGACCCCAGATAGATTTTGTTCTTCTGGATATTCGCGCCGTAAGTCATCCATTATCATTTGATATTGGATATGGTAAGTACTAGGGATTTTCCCTAGATAGAATCCAGGAGTAAAGCCAATGGCATTAAGACTCGAAGACAAACAGGCGATTGTTGCTGAAGTCAACGAAGTTGCCAAAGGTGCTTTATCTGCAGTTGTTGCCGATTCACGTGGTGTAACTGTAGGTGCTATGGCCGGTTTACGTAAAGCCGCTCGTGAGAATGGAGTATTCGTTAAAGTTGTACGTAATACTCTGGCTCGTCGTGCGCTTCAAGGTACTGATTTTGAGTGCTTAAGCGAAACGCTTACTGGTCCTACTCTTATTGCTTTCTCTAACGAGCACCCAGGTGCCGCAGCACGTCTTTTAAAAGACTTCGCTAAAGAGCAAGAGCAATTTGAAGTAAAAGCAGCAGCCTTTGAAGGGGAGTTAATCCCTGCAACTAATATTGATCGTTTAGCGAAACTACCGACTTACGAAGAAGCACTCGCTCAGTTAATGATGACTCTAAAAGAAGCATCTGCTGGCAAGTTTGTTCGTACCTTGGCCGCCCTTCGCGATCAAAAAGACGAAGCCGCTTAATTTTATATTAGCCGCTTAATTGAATTGAATTCAAAACAGTAGGAATTTTTTGTTATGTCTATCACTAAAGACCAAATCTTAGAAGCTTTTGCAGAAATGTCTGTAATGGAAGTTGTTGAACTAATCGAATCAATGGAAGAAAAGTTCGGCGTATCTGCCGCTGCTGCTGTTGTTTCTGGTGGTGGTGAAGCCGCTGCTGCTGAAGAGCAAACAGAATTCGACGTGATCCTTACTTCATTCGGCGAAAACAAAGTTTCTTGTATTAAAGCACTTCGTTCAGCTACAGGTCTTGGCCTGAAAGAAGCTAAAGGTATGGCTGAATCAGCTCCAATAGCTGTTAAAGAAGCTATCTCTAAAGAAGAAGCTGATGCTCTTAAAGCAGATCTTGAAGCAGCTGGTGCTGCAGTAGAGATTAAGTAAGTTATAATCTAACTTGCTAAGCCCGATTTAATCGGGTGAAGGCTGACGGTTTTTTAGACTGTCGGCCTTTTTTGCGCTGTAAGCGCAGGCGATTTTTTATTCACCGTTTATCGCCAGATATTGCAGTTCCTAGCAGAGATTACTGGTTAGGTTCTTGCTTTCAACGGTGATGGGCAAACGTTGCTACGTTACCATTGCAAAGCCAATGTTAATGTAGTCTTGGTCACATCTCGCAATCAGAGGAAACCCATGGTTTACTCCTATTCTGAAAAGAAGCGTATTCGCAAAGACTTCGGTAAGAGTCCAAAAGTACTGGATATCCCTTACCTTTTGTCAATTCAGTTGGACTCATTTAAAAAGTTCACCGATCAAGATCCTACAGGAGAGCTTGGTTTTGAAGCCGCTTTTCGTAGCGTTTTTCCCATCAAAAGCTTCTCTGGTAATTCAGAGCTGCAATATGTCAGCTATAAGCTAGGCGAGCCTGTTTTTGATGTGAAAGAATGTCAAATACGTGGCATTACTTATTCTGCACCGCTACGTGTTAAGTTACGTATGGTGTTGTATGACCGTGAAGCGGCGCCTGGCACTGTAAAAGATATTAAAGAACAAGAAGTCTATATGGGGGATATCCCTCTTATGACTGACAACGGTACCTTTGTGATTAATGGTACCGAACGTGTCATCGTATCTCAGCTACATCGTAGCCCTGGGGTATTTTTCGATCATGACCGTGGGAAAACCCACTCATCAGGTAAGGTACTGTATAACGCACGTATCATCCCTTACCGTGGTTCATGGTTGGATTTTGAATTCGATCCAAAAGATGCACTATTCGTTCGTATTGATCGTCGTCGTAAATTGGCTGCGTCAATCATCTTACGTGCATTGGATTATTCGACTCAAGATATTTTAGATATCTTTTTCAGTCGTGTTAATTTCAAGATTAAGAAAGACACCTTAGTGATGGATCTTGTCGCCGAGCGTTTACGCGGTGAGACGGCAAGCTATGACATTAAAGATTCTGAAGGAACGGTTTTAGTTGAGAAGGGACGTCGGGTAACGGCTCGTCATATTCGTCAACTAGAAAAAACCAATACCACAGAACTTGAAGTCCCTGTTGAATATATTGTCGGTAAAATTTCTGCTCAGGATTATATCGATCCTGATACCGGCGAAGTGCTTGTTTCAGCGAATGCTGAAATTGGCTTAGAAGATCTTGCTAAAATATCTTTGACTGGCACTAAATCTATTAGCACTCTGTATATCAACGAGCTTGATAACGGTGCTTATATGTCTGATACCTTGCGTATTGATTCAACAACTAATCGCTTAGAAGCGTTAGTTGAAATCTATCGTATGATGCGTCCAGGCGAACCACCAACCAAAGATGCTGCTGAAGCACTCTTTAATAACCTTTTCTTTAGTGAAGAGCGTTATGACTTATCTAAAGTCGGTCGAATGAAATTCAATCGTCGTCTCAGCATGGAAGACGATGAAGGCGCTGGTATCTTGAGTAAAGAAGATATCGTTGCGGTGATGAAAAACATTATCAAGATCCGTAATGGTAATGATGAAGTTGATGATATCGATCACTTGGGTAACCGTCGTATTCGTAGCGTTGGCGAAATGGCTGAAAACCAATTCCGTGTCGGTCTTGTTCGTGTTGAGCGTGCCGTACGTGAGCGTTTAAGTCTTGGTGATCTCAATGAGCTTATGCCTCAAGATCTGATCAATGCTAAGCCTATTTCTGCCGCAGTCAAAGAATTTTTTGGTTCTTCTCAGCTGTCTCAATTTATGGATCAAAACAACCCGCTATCAGAAGTCACGCATAAGCGTCGTATTTCTGCATTAGGCCCCGGTGGTTTGACTCGTGAACGTGCAGGTTTTGAAGTTCGAGATGTACATCCGACTCACTATGGTCGTTTATGTCCAATCGAAACACCAGAAGGTCCAAACATTGGTCTGATCAACTCGCTTGCGAGTTTTGCACGTACCAACTCATACGGCTTCCTAGAAACCCCTTATCGTAAAGTTGTCGATGGCGTGGCCACTGATGAAGTGGACTACTTGTCGGCTATCGAAGAAGGGCGTTACGTTATTGCACAGGCGAACATTGAGCTTGATGACAATGGTCGTATGTTAGAAGATCAAATTGCTTGTCGTCATAAAGGTGATGCCACCTTTATGCGCGCAACAGACGTGCAATATATGGATGTTTCACCACAGCAAATCATTTCTGTAGCGGCGTCACTTATTCCGTTCTTAGAACACGATGATGCTAACCGTGCCTTGATGGGCGCGAACATGCAACGTCAAGCCGTACCGACATTACGAGCGGATAAACCACTCGTAGGTACGGGGATTGAGCGTACATTAGCTGTCGATTCTGGTGTGGTTGTTGTGGCTAAACGGGGTGGTTTTGTTGAATACGTCGATGCCAGTCGCATCGTTGTAAAAGTTAACGAGTCTGAACTTCGCCCTGGTGAAGCCGGTATCGATATCTACAACTTGACCAAGTATACCCGCTCTAACCAAAATACCTGTATAAACCAACGTCCTTGTTGTGCTGTTGGTGAGCCAGTGGTTTGCGGTGATGTATTAGCGGATGGTCCTTCAACGGATTTAGGTGATTTAGCGCTGGGTCAAAATATGCGTATAGCCTTCATGCCTTGGAATGGTTATAACTTCGAGGATTCGATCTTAATCTCTGAGCGCGTTGCGCAAGAAGATCGTTTTACCACTATCCACATTCAAGAGTTATCTTGTGTGGCACGTGATACCAAATTAGGTAGCGAAGAAATCACCGCTGATATTCCGAACGTCGGCGAGTCTGCTTTATCTAAATTAGATGAATCAGGTATTGTTTACATCGGTGCTGAAGTGAAAGGCGGCGATATTCTAGTTGGTAAAGTGACACCTAAGGGTGAAACACAGCTGACGCCAGAAGAGAAGCTTTTACGAGCTATTTTCGGTGAGAAAGCCTCTGACGTCAAAGACAGTTCATTACGCGTTCCTAACTCTGTGAAAGGAACTATCATCGACGTACAGGTATTTACCCGTGACGGCGTTGAGAAAGATAAACGTGCTGTTGAAATCGAAGAGATGCATATCGCGCAAGCGAGAAAAGATCTGACTGAAGAGTTCCAAATTCTGGAAGAAGGCGTTTATGGCCGTACCCGCAATTTATTGGCGAGTACCGGTTTAAGCGACGTGCAAATTGCAACGATCCCTCGTTCTCAGTTGTTATTGCAAACCATCGATGATGAAGCAAAACAAACAGAGCTTGAGCAACTTGCTGAGCAACATAGCGAGCTGAAAGCTGACTTCGATAAAAAGTTTGAAGTTAAGCGTCGTAAGATCACTCAAGGTGATGACTTGGCACCGGGTGTATTGAAAACAGTTAAGGTTTACTTAGCCGTTAAACGTACTATTCAGCCAGGTGATAAGATGGCGGGTCGTCATGGTAACAAGGGCGTAATCTCAATGATTTGTCCTGTTGAAGATATGCCATACGATGAAAACGGCGATCCTATCGATATCGTGTTGAACCCGCTGGGTGTACCCTCGCGGATGAACATCGGTCAGGTGCTTGAAGTGCATATGGGCGCGGCTGCGAAAGGCATAGGTAATAGGATTACCAGCATGCTTGAAGAGCAGCGTGAATTGGCCGAGTTACGTGGCTACATTAAGCAAGTTTATGAACTTGGTGATGATGTACTGCAACGCGTCGATATCGATTCCTTCACGGATGATGAAGTGATTCGTCTGGCTAAGAACATAAAAGGCGGTATTCCAATTGCAACGCCAGCGTTTGATGGCGCCAAAGAAAAAGAGATCAAGCAAATGCTGACTCTTGCTGGATTACCAGAATCAGGACAACGTAAGTTGTTCGATGGCCGTACAGGTAATGAATTTGAGCGTTTAGTCACTGTTGGCTACATGTACATGCTGAAACTTAACCATTTGGTTGATGACAAGATGCATGCACGTTCTACGGGGTCATACAGCTTAGTTACTCAGCAGCCGCTGGGTGGTAAAGCGCAGTTTGGTGGTCAGCGTTTCGGTGAGATGGAGGTATGGGCACTAGAAGCATACGGTGCCGCTTACACACTTCAAGAAATGCTAACGGTCAAGTCTGATGATGTTAATGGTCGTACTCAGATGTATAAAAACATCGTCGACGGTAACCATCAGATGCACCCTGGTATGCCAGAGTCCTTCAATGTATTGTTGAAGGAGATCCGCTCACTCGGTATTAATATCGAGCTGGATCAAGGCTAAAGCTGGATTAATACTCTAGTTTGGCAACAAAAACGGTGTCCTACTTTTTGAGTTGGGCACCCGGTTTAACTCCTTCAGGAGAGAAACGTGAAAGACTTATTAAAGTTTCTGAAACAGCAAAGCAAGACCGAAGAATTTGACGGGATCAAAATTGGGCTAGCGTCGCCAGATTTGATCCGATCTTGGTCATTTGGTGAAGTTAAGAAGCCAGAAACCATTAACTACCGTACGTTCAAGCCTGAGCGTGAAGGTTTGTTCTGTGCAAGGATCTTTGGTCCTGTTAAAGATTACGAATGCTTGTGTGGTAAATATAAGCGTCTGAAGCACCGTGGTGTGATCTGTGAAAAGTGTGGCGTTGAAGTCACACAGACTAAAGTGCGTCGAGAGCGCATGGGTCATATTGATCTTGCAAGCCCAGTTGCTCATATCTGGTTCCTTAAATCATTACCGTCTCGTATCGGTTTGATGCTGGATATGACTTTACGTGACATTGAGCGCGTGTTGTATTTTGAATCATTCGTCGTTATCGAGCCTGGCATGACCAGTCTTGAGCGTGGTCAAATGCTAACAGAAGAAAATTATCTGGATGCATTGGAAGAGTACGGTGATGAGTTTGAAGCTAAAATGGGTGCTGAAGCCGTTTTAGAATTACTGCGTGCTATCGAGCTTGAAAAAGAAATCGAGATAATGCGTGAAGAGTTGCCTACAATCAACTCTGAAACACGTCGCAAGAAGATGACCAAACGCTTAAAATTAATTGAAGCGTTTTTCCAATCAGGTAACAAGCCTGAGTGGATGATCTTAAAAGTATTGCCAGTATTACCACCTGATCTACGTCCATTGGTACCGCTAGATGGTGGTCGTTTTGCGACCTCTGATCTGAACGATCTATATCGTCGTGTGATTAACCGTAACAACCGTTTGAAGCGTCTACTCGACCTTGCAGCGCCAGATATCATCGTACGTAACGAAAAACGTATGTTGCAAGAATCTGTGGATGCATTGCTTGATAACGGACGTCGTGGTCGTGCGATTACCGGTTCTAACAAGCGTCCGCTTAAATCTTTGGCTGATATGATCAAAGGTAAACAAGGTCGTTTCCGTCAGAACTTATTGGGTAAACGTGTTGATTACTCTGGCCGTTCTGTTATTACCGTGGGCCCAACTTTACGCTTACATCAATGTGGTCTTCCTAAGAAGATGGCATTGGAATTATTTAAGCCATTTATTTATGGCAAGCTTGAAGGCCGTGGTTTAGCGACGACCATTAAAGCGGCTAAGAAGATGGTTGAACGTGAAGTTCCTGAGGTTTGGGATGTACTTGATGACGTTATTCGCGAACATCCAGTGATGCTCAACCGTGCGCCAACATTGCACAGATTGGGTATTCAAGCGTTTGAGCCAGTATTGATTGAAGGTAAAGCTATCCAGCTTCATCCTTTAGTTTGTGCGGCCTATAACGCCGATTTCGATGGTGACCAAATGGCGGTACACGTGCCTTTAACGCTGGAAGCTCAGCTAGAAGCGCGTTCACTCATGATGTCAACCAACAACATCCTTTCACCTGCAAATGGTGAGCCGGTGATTACACCTTCTCAAGATGTTGTATTGGGCCTCTATTACACCAGCCGTGAGCGTATTAACGGTAAAGGTGAAGGTATGGCATTTGCATCCGTTGCTGAAGCTGAGAAAGCCTACCGTACTGGTGCTGCAGAGTTACATGCGCGTGTTAAAGTGCGTATTACTGAAACAGCCACCAATGAATTGGGTGAAAAAGTGAAAACGCGTCGTATTGTGGATACCACTGTGGGCCGTGCATTACTTTCACAAATTTTGCCAAAAGGTTTATCTTATGATCTGGTTAACCAGAACATGGGTAAGAAGCAAATCTCTAAGCTACTGAATACTTGTTATCGCCAACTTGGTCTTAAAGATACGGTTATCTTTGCGGATCAACTGATGTATACCGGTTTCCATTTTGCCACGATATCCGGTGCGTCTGTCGGTATCGATGATATGGTTATTCCTGATGAGAAATATACTCTCGTCGCGGATGCCGAAGCTGAAGTTATTGAAATTCAAGAGCAGTTCCAGTCTGGATTGGTAACTGCGGGTGAAAGATATAACAAAGTTATTGATATCTGGGCAAGCGCGAACGAAAAAGTCTCTAAAGCGATGATGAAAAACTTATCGACTGAGACCGTTATCAATCGTGATGGTGAGCCAGAAGAGCAAGAGTCGTTTAACAGCATCTATATGATGGCTGATTCTGGTGCGCGTGGTAGTGCGGCTCAGATCCGTCAGCTAGCGGGTATGCGTGGTTTGATGGCAAAACCAGATGGATCAATTATTGAAACGCCGATTGTGGCGAACTTCCGTGAAGGTCTAAACGTATCTCAGTACTTCATCTCAACTCACGGTGCGCGTAAAGGTTTGGCCGATACGGCACTGAAAACAGCTAACTCGGGTTATTTGACTCGCCGTTTAGTGGATGTTGCACAAGATTTGGTTGTGATTGAAGACGACTGTGGCACGTTTAATGGTCTAACAATGAAGCCGCTGATAGAAGGTGGTGATGTTGTTGAGCCATTGCGTGAGCGCGTATTGGGTCGTGTTGTTGCTGAAGATGTATTTTATCCAGGTACTGAAAAGGTATTAGCACCGCGTAACACCTTACTTGATGAAGCTTGGTGTGATCTTCTTGAAGAACACTCAATTGATGAAATGCAAGTACGTTCAGTGATCAGCTGTGATACCGATTTCGGTGTGTGTGCTGCCTGTTATGGTCGTGATTTGGCTCGTGGTCATATCATCAACCAAGGTGAAGCTATTGGTGTGGTTGCGGCGCAGTCAATTGGTGAGCCAGGCACCCAGCTTACGATGCGTACCTTCCACATTGGTGGAGCGGCATCGAGAGCCTCAGCGGCTAACAATGTTCAAGTTAAGAATGCCGGTACGCTTAAACTGCACAATGCTAAGCATGTGACTAACAGTGAAGGTAAGCTGGTTATTGTTTCTCGTTCATCTGAGCTGGCCATCATCGATGACCTAGGTCGTGAGAAAGAGCGTTATAAAGTGCCTTATGGTACTGTGCTTGAAAAGCTTGAAGATTCAAAGCTTGAAGCGGGTAACATCATCGCCAATTGGGATCCCCATACTCACCCGATTATTACTGAGGTGGCGGGTACAACCAAGTTTGTTGATATGATTGATGGTGTCACCATGACACGTCAAACAGATGATCTAACCGGTTTATCTTCTATTGTGGTTCTCGATGTAGCCCAGCGTCCAACTGCGGGTAAAGAAATGCGCCCAATGATCCGTCTTGTTGCTAGCGACGGTGGCGATTTGGTGATCCCTGGTACTGAGGTTCCAGCGCAATACTTCTTACCGGGTAACGCGATTGTTAACTTAGACGATAATGCGCTTATTAATGTGGGTGATGCGTTAGCGCGTATACCTCAAGAGTCGTCAAAAACTCGTGATATTACCGGTGGTCTACCACGTGTTGCTGATTTATTTGAAGCACGTAAGCCAAAAGAGCCTGCAATTCTGGCTGAAATTTCGGGTACCATTTCATTCGGTAAAGAGACTAAAGGTAAGCGTCGTCTAGTGATCACGCCTGCTGACGGTAACAAACCTTATGAAGAGATGATCCCGAAATGGCGTAATTTGAATGTGTTCGAAGGTGAAAAAGTCGAACGTGGTGAAGTGATTGCCGATGGTGCAGAAGCGGCACACGATATCTTACGTTTACGTGGTATCCACAACATGGCTAACTACATCGTCAACGAAGTACAAGATGTTTACCGTCTGCAAGGGGTGAAAATCAACGATAAGCACATTGAGGTGATTATTCGCCAGATGCTGCGTAAGTGTGAGATCACCGATGCAGGTGATAGCCAATTCTTAGCGGGTGAGCAAGCTGAAGTGTCACGTGTGAAAATCGCTAACCGCGAATTAGAAGCACAAGGCAAGCAGCCTGCACGTTTTGATCGTGAGCTATTGGGTATCACCAAAGCCTCGCTTGCGACGGAATCATTCATCTCTGCGGCTTCTTTCCAAGAAACCACCCGCGTACTGACCGAAGCGGCAGTAGGTGGTAAGAGTGATAAACTTCGAGGCCTGAAAGAGAACGTGATCGTGGGTCGTTTGATCCCTGCGGGTACGGGTTACTCATATCATCAGAAACGTCAACAAGCAGCCCCTTCTGGTAAGCTGGATGAGACCCCTGTGATCAGTGCCAGTGAAGCAGAGCAAAATCTTGCTGATCTTCTTAACCTTGCTGGTAGCTCAGATTAAGACCAAAACAGTCTAAAAAACACAAAAAGGCGCCTTGTGCGCCTTTTTTTTAAACTAATTTCGTCTAAAACCTGTCTATTTCTTGACAGGAGGCCATTACCTTTCTAAAATTTCGCGTCCCACACCTGTGGGCTATAGATTTTTCACATCTTACTGTTGAATCGTTCAACTGATTCGGAGCTATACATGGCAACTGTAAACCAGTTGGTCCGTAAGCCTCGCTCGCCAAAAGTCGATAAGACTAATGTGCCAGCGTTGAATGCGTGTCCACAAAAACGTGGTGTTTGTACTCGCGTGTACACTACTACACCAAAAAAACCTAACTCGGCTCTACGTAAAGTAGCGCGCGTGCGTCTAACTAACGGTTTCGAAGTTACTTCGTATATCGGCGGTGAAGGCCACAACTTACAAGAACATAGTGTAATCTTGATCCGTGGTGGTCGTGTTAAAGATTTACCCGGTGTTCGTTACCACACTGTTCGTGGAGCACTCGATTGCGCTGGCGTAAGTGAACGTCGTCAAGGTCGTTCTAAGTACGGTGCTAAGCGTCCTAAGTCTTAACGTTTTCCGTTAAGTAAGGCCAAGCTAGATTATTTGAGATTCCAGTTTTGGGGTCCCTGAAGCATACGGAGAAATTGTTATGCCAAGACGTCGCGTTGTAGGACAACGTAAAATCCTACCAGATCCAAAATTTAATAGTGAGTTGTTGGCTAAGTTCATCAACGTCATTATGCAAGACGGCAAAAAGTCGACTGCAGAAAAAATCATTTACAAGGCACTTGATGTTGTCGCTGAAAAGAAAAGCGAAGCGCATCTAGATATCCTTGAAGCAGCTTTGGACAATGTTCGTCCATCAGTCGAGGTTAAATCTCGTCGTGTTGGTGGTTCAACTTACCAGGTTCCATGTGAAGTGCGCCCAGTTCGTCGTAATGCACTGGGAATGCGTTGGTTAGTTGAAGCTGCTCGTAAGCGTGGTGAAAAATCTATGGCTTTACGTCTAGCGGGTGAAATGCTAGACGCTTCAGAAAACAAAGGCACTGCTGTTAAGAAGCGCGAAGATGTGCATCGTATGGCAGAAGCAAACAAAGCGTTTGCTCATTACCGCTGGTAATATCATGGCGTGGATTTTTCCACGCCATACTTACACTGCTATCACTCAGGTTTTAGCCAAGAGGGTATAAATTGTGGCTCGTACGACTCCAATTGAGCACTACCGTAATATCGGTATTGTTGCTCATGTTGACGCTGGTAAAACAACTACTACTGAACGTGTTCTATTTTACACCGGTATGTCTCATAAGATCGGTGAAGTTCATGATGGCGCAGCCACTATGGATTGGATGGAGCAAGAACAGGAACGTGGTATTACCATCACATCAGCTGCAACGACTACTTTCTGGCGCGGAATGGATGCCCAGTTTACTGAGCACCGTATTAACATCATCGATACTCCGGGGCACGTCGACTTCACTATTGAAGTTGAGCGGTCTTTAAGAGTATTGGATGGCGCTGTCGTGGTATTTTGTGGTTCTTCAGGTGTTGAACCTCAATCTGAGACAGTATGGCGTCAAGCAGATAAATATCATGTCCCTCGCATCGTGTTCGTCAATAAGATGGATCGTGCGGGGGCTGATTTTAGTGCTGTCGTTGAGCAAATCCGTAACCGTTTGGGCGCTACCTGTGTTCCTATTCATTTGAATATTGGAGCAGAGGAGCATTTCAAGGGCGTTGTTGATTTAATTAAAATGAAGGCCATTAACTGGAATGAATCAGACCAGGGAATGACGTTCACTTATGAAGCTATTCCCGCTGAACTTGCCGAGAAAGCCGCAGAAATGCGTGAATACTTGGTTGAGTGTGCGGCTGAAGTCTCAGAAGAGCTAATGGAAAAGTACCTCGAAGAGGGGGAAATAACGGAAGCTGAAATTAAAGCAGCATTACGTCAGCGTACCTTAAACAATGAGATCGTATTAGCAACTTGTGGTTCTGCGTTTAAGAACAAAGGTGTGCAAGCGGTTCTCGATGCTGTGGTTGAATATCTTCCTTCTCCTATTGAAGTACCTGCTATTAAAGGGATCAATGAGAAAGAAGAAGAAGTCAGTCGTCCTGCGGATGATGAAGCTCCTTTTTCAGCATTAGCGTTTAAGATTGCAACCGATCCATTTGTCGGCACATTATGCTTTATTCGCGTGTATTCGGGAGTATTGCAAAGTGGGGCAGGCGTTTATAATTCGGTTAAGCAAAAACGCGAGCGTGTGGGCCGTATGGTGCAAATGCACGCCAATGATCGTCAAGAGATTAAAGAAGTCCGTGCTGGAGACATTGCGGCTGCTATTGGTCTTAAAGACGTGACAACGGGCGACACTTTGTGTGATATCGGTCATAAAGTGATTTTAGAGCGTATGGAATTTCCTGAGCCTGTGATCACTATCGCTGTTGAACCTAGAACCAAAGCCGATCAAGAGAAAATGGGGATTGCGCTGCAGAAATTAGCAGCGGAAGATCCATCATTTCGTGTTGAAACCGATGAAGAATCGGGGCAGATACTGATCTCTGGAATGGGTGAACTACACTTAGATATTATCGTTGACCGTATGCGTCGCGAATTTAATGTTGAGTGTAATGTAGGTAAGCCTCAAGTTGCATACCGTGAAACTATCCGCTCAAGCGTGGAAGTTGAAGGCAAGTTCGTACGTCAATCTGGTGGTCGAGGACAATTCGGTCACGTATGGTTGAAACTAGAGCCTCAAGAAGAAGGCGCTGGCTACGAGTTTGTTAACAAAATCGTTGGTGGTGTGGTTCCAAAAGAATTCATACCAGCGGTAGATAAAGGCATTCAAGAGCAGATGAAAAACGGCGTTGTAGCTGGTTTCCCTGTTTTGGATGTAAAAGTGACTTTGTTCGACGGTTCATATCATGATGTGGACTCGAATGAAATGGCGTTTAAAGTGGCAGGCTCAATTGGGTTTAGGAAGGGTGCTGAAGAAGCAACCCCTGTTTTACTCGAGCCCTGCATGAAAGTTGAAGTGACGACTCCTGAAAATTATATGGGAGATGTGGTCGGAGACTTAAATAGACGTCGTGGTTTGATAGAAGGTATGGATGACGGTATTGCCGGCGTCAAGCTTGTTCAAGCTGTAGTTCCTTTGTCTGAAATGTTTGGTTATGCAACCGATTTACGCTCAGCGACTCAGGGTCGTGCTTCATACTCGATGGAGTTTTTGAAGTATTCTGAGGCGCCGCAAAACATCGCTAAGGCAATCACTGAATCGCGCATGTAAAGTTGTGAAATTTGTGATTGTTATAAATTAATTGCTATTAGCTCGGCTAAGGTCGAGTTTTCTGAAAGAAAGGAATATATCGTGGCTAAAGAAAAATTTGAACGTAGTAAACCCCATGTAAACGTAGGTACAATTGGTCACGTCGATCATGGTAAAACTACACTAACTGCTGCTATTTCTGCAGTTTTAAGTAAGACTTATGGTGGTGACGTTAAAGACTTCGCACAAATCGATAACGCTCCAGAAGAGCGTGAGCGT
>NZ_JAKIKS010000127.1 GCF_023284005.1 Shewanella surugensis | reverse complement strand
ACAACGGTAAGGTGTTCGATCAGGGTCATTGGGTTACCTCTCAGAAAGTGAGGTGCGATTAGATCACAGTAATTCAGTAGATTCAATCTTTGTTAACAAAGTGCGATCCCGCCCTGTCCAGCGATCCGAGATCAAAAGGGTGAAATTTTATATTGTAAAACGTCTAGAATGAGAGATAAGGCCGTTTTCTAGCATCCAGGCTATCAGGGCATTAATCAATCCGTTTACAGCAGAACGAACGGGATTTCAAATACGGATGTTATTTTAAATTGTCAGTTTATAGAGGCGAAAATATTCCCAACATCTTTAGGCATTTCCTCTATCCTTGAAAGCCAGATAAACTCGCAGTGTGCCAAAGAAGTCTCAGCACAAACCCTTGCTGCAAGCGATAGAAGCCCACCTTGAATAGCCATTCATACTTTTAATCATTCACAATAAGCAGTTTTTGAATGGTTTCTATTTGGTTTTGGCTACCGACTAAGTCGGCGAGGGTATAGGTTTCTAAGGTCAAATAGAAATTTTCTTGGGCTTTGGCGAACATGTATTTTAACTGACAGGCGGGGGTGATCACGCAGTGGTTATCGGAGCCGAAGCATTCCACTAAGGTGCTTTTACCTTCTATTTCTCGCACGAGTTGACCGATATTAATATTGGTCGGTGCTCGGTTGAGTTTTATGCCGCCATTTTTACCGCGTATGGCCAGTATATAGCCTTTAATATTGAGATCTTGCACTATTTTCATCAAATGATTCTTAGAAATGTCATAGCTGATGGCAATGTCTTTGATGGTGGCAAGCGCTTTATTGTTAACGGCTAAATAAATCAGTACGCGCAATGAATAATCGGTATAACGGGTGATTTGCACGGTTGACTTCCTTATTGTTTATGACGCTTGAGCCATCCTCATGCTGTGAGGTCAGAGGCTTTAACGAGTCGATGGTGATCTTTGATTCGGTTCTGGATTAAGCTTTGAGCCAAGTTATCGATTTAGTTCTGGATCGAGATCACATTTATAAGATGAGTATAGTTTACATCTTATATTATGAGCAGTAAACTCAACCTAAAGATGTAAAGTTAATGCATCTTTAAAGCGTTCATCAAAATCGCTTTAAAATTGTTAAGGGAGATTTACTATGTCGATCCTTGAAGCCAGTATTGGCCGGCTTGCACGAGAGATTTCAGGTTCCACCACTTTATTTCATTATTACGCTATCGGTGATGAGAAAAAGACCCTATTAAAAGAAGAGTTACAACAACATATTCATGTGAAAAATAAAATTTTATTTGCGAGATACTCAGTTCCTCTGGAGGATTGTCATGCGTCAGTATTATAAATTATGGTGGATACTTATTGCTACTTTAGGTATTACTTTCGGTATATTAGGCTATTTTGGTCAAGAGATTTATCGTTCAGCGCCGCCCATTCCCAATAAAGTGGTTAGCGAAAATGGTCAATTGTTGATGACCAAAGACAGTATTTTGGATGGACAAACCGCGTGGCAATCGGTCGGGGGAATGCAATTAGGCAGTATTTGGGGTCATGGTGCGTATCAAGCGCCAGATTGGACTGCAGATTGGTTGCATAGAGAATTGATGAATTGGCTTAATTTAGCCGCGGAAGAAACGTATTTTCAGCCTTATGATACTTTAACGGGCGAGCAGCAACATTCACTTCAGTACCAACTAAAACAAGATTATCGGACCAATACGTTCGACAAAGAGACCGATACATTAGTACTCAGCCCTCGTCGTATTGCGGCGATTGAATTGACTGCGGATTATTACGACCGTTTATTTGGTGGATCACCAGAGTTGCAATCCACTCGTAATAGTTATGCGATGAAGGAAATTACTTTACCCGATGAGCAAAGACGCGAGCGTTTAACGGAGTTTTTCTTTTGGACTGCATGGGCTGCGGCAACCGAACGGCATCCAGATGGTGCGACTTATACCAATAATTGGCCTCACGAGCCTTTAATTGATAATGTACCGACGGCGGAGAATATTATTTGGTCTATTGTCAGTGTGGTGGTACTGATCGCGGGGATTGGGGGCTTAGTATGGGCTTGGGCTTTTTTACGAAAAGAGGAAGAGGAGCAGCAAGCACCGATAAAAGATCCATTAACAACCTTCAACCTGACACCCTCACAAAAAGCCTTAGGTAAATATTTATTATTGGTTGTTGGATTATTCACATTCCAGATATTTATCGGGGGGTTTACGGCGCATTACACCGTTGAAGGTCAAAGCTTTTATGGTATTAATACTTCTCAATGGTTTCCTTATAGCTTAGTGCGTACTTGGCATATTCAAGCGGCGCTATTTTGGATTGCCACAGGCTTTTTAGCCGCGGGTTTATTCTTAGCCCCCATCATTAATGGCGGAAAAGATCCTAAATATCAAAAACTCGGTGTGGATATTTTATTTTGGGCGTTAGTGGTCGTGGTCGTGGGTTCGTTTACCGGCAACTTCTTTGCCATTGCGCAAATTATGCCGCCTGAGTGGAATTTTTGGATTGGTCACCAAGGTTATGAATATGTCGATTTAGGGCGCTTGTGGCAAATTGGTAAGTTCACCGGTATCGTATTATGGTTGGTGTTAATGTTAAGAGGTGTTGTGCCAGCACTGCGTCAACCCGGTGATAAGAATCTACTGGCGTTATTAACGGCCTCTATTGCCGCCATTGGGTTATTTTATGGCGCGGGTTTCTTCTATGGTGAGCGTACTCATCTTTCTGTTATGGAATATTGGCGTTGGTGGATTGTGCATCTGTGGGTTGAAGGTTTCTTTGAAGTATTTGCCACCACGGCACTGGCCTTTATTTTTTGCAGCATGGGGCTTGTCTCGAAAAAGATGGCGACGGTAGCATCGCTTGCTTCAGCATCTTTATTTATGCTCGGGGGGATCCCTGGAACTTTCCATCATATGTATTTTGCCGGTACAACAACGCCAGTGATGGCGGTTGGGGCGACCTTTAGTGCGCTAGAAGTGGTGCCATTAATTGTGCTTGGTTATGAGGCGTTCGAGCATTGGCGCTTAAAACAAAAAGCCACTTGGATGGAAAAAATTAAGTGGCCCTTATTGTTTTTTGTCGCAGTGGCTTTTTGGAACATGTTAGGGGCTGGCGTACTTGGTTTTATGATTAACCCGCCTATTTCTCTCTATTATATTCAAGGGTTGAATACCACGGCAACCCATGCGCATGCGGCATTATTTGGCGTATATGGATTCTTAGCCTTAGGCTTTGTGATTTTAATCTTACGCTATATTCGTCCTCAGCTGATGTTTGATGACAAGCTGATGAAAACGGCATTTTGGTGGATGAATGGTGGTTTGGTACTGATGCTAACTACCAGTTTATTACCTGTCGGTATCCTTCAGTTTATTGCCAGTGCGTCTAATGGTTTCTGGTATGCGCGCAGTGAAGCCTTCATGCAAAGTGATATATTACAAACGCTTCGTTGGGTGCGCACGATTGGCGATGTGGTGTTTATTGTCGGGGGATTAGCGGTGACTTGGCAGGTCATTAAAGGCGTGTTTTATATTGGGGCAACATCCACTTATAGTGAGCAAGCCGTCTATAATGAAACGCCATTAGGACAAGTGGCAATGGCCTCAGGAACCATCAATAATGGCGATAATACGACTGCAGAGAGCACCTGTTGTGGTGGCTGCGGTGGAGAGCAAGAAAAATAATACTAACAAAAGTGAGTTAAATAATAATCACTCATAAAAAGAGCCAGTCAATTGATATTGACTGGTTCTTTTCATATAGAGATAACTCTTTGTTTCTATAAAAAGCTTAGCTCCACTGAGTAAATATAACCTTAGCTTGTTGTAACTTATCATAGGCGGCTAATAAGTTTTGATGCTTGTTAAAGCCGAGTAAGTCATCAATATCCACTAAATCATAACCTTGCGCGGTACCCATTACATGGGATTTGGCTGTTTCATAATCGATTTGAGTGTACATGCGGATGAGTGTTGGCTCATATTCGGTAAGTTCATGGCCATCCAATTCAATCGTGATAATGGCTTTAACAGCATGATAGAAACGCAGGCGTTTTTGTTGAGCAGCGCTAATGCCGCCGGCATTAAAGTCGGTGGTCCACATGGCCCAGTCAAAGGCGGTTTCATGGTCATTTGTGGCTAATGCCAGCAAACATCTTAGCTCACCAATCCGTAAGGTGGCCCAAGAGGAGCTGGCATCAACACCTATGCCTAACAGCTGATCGAGAGGCTGAAATTCATCTAAGTCTAATGCATCAATAGAATCCATTATCGTTTGGCTTAGCGCCGCGTTTTGGCTATCATTAATCCATTGCTGAACGAGTCCACGTAATGCCATGGCGCGGTTATTATTGACCCAGCTGAGTTCATAAACAGGGTAAATTTCAGAATAACCGGGCACCAAAATACGACAAGCATAAGTGCCTAAATGGGCATAATCGGCAATATACACATCGGCGCCTAAGGCGTGAAATTTATTCAGTAGCTGAGTGTATTCTTCTTCTGTGGTGCCTTGGAAGTTCCAATCACTGAAAGTAAAGCCTGCTGTAATTTTAAACAAATCCCATGAAATCAACCCTGAAGAGTCAATGAAGTGGGTTTCTAAATTGGTGTGATCGGCCACTTCGTCATTATCAAAAGACGGGCTGGGAAAAATATCTAAATCTTTCAGACTACGACCTTGCAAGAGCTCGGTTACCGTACGCTCTAGTGCAATTTCCAATCTTGGGTGGGCGCCAAAAGAGGCGAAACAACCGCCATTGTCAGGATTAAATAAGGTGACGCAAATGACAGGGTATTCACCGCCTAGAGAGGCGTCAAAACAGGTGATCGGAAAACCTTGCTTTTCCAGCTCTTCGATAGAAGCCACGACCGTTGGGAAGCGATTGATAACATCTTGTGGAATTTCGGGCAGTGAAATGGCTTCAGCAATAATTTTGTTTTTCACATAACGCTCAAAACACTCCGATAGCGCTTGAGTGCGAGCCTCTGTTTGAGTATTACCCGCAGACATACCATTACTGACAAATAAATTGCCGACGAGATTCATCGGAATATAAGTGACATCCCCAGTGGACTGGCGCGTAAAAGGCAGGGCGCATATGCCTCTATCAGTATTGCCCGATTGGATGTCGACTAAGGTGTTAAGGCTAAGATCATCTTCAGGATCATAATGGTCCCATAAGGCCTGATTCATTAGGCCTTGTGGATGAGGCGCATCTGCAATAGGGAACCATTTTTCATTGGGATAATGGACAAAATCACTATTAGCGACCTTTTCACCTAAATGAAAATCAGCAAAAAAGTAATTACAGGCTAAACGCTCAAAATACTCACCCAACGCACTGGCAAGGGCTGCATCTCGGCTAGCACCTTTACCGTTAGTAAAGCAGGCGGGGCAATTTTTATCGCGAATATGAACAGACCAAACGTAGGGTACAGGATTTAACCAAGACGCTTCTTCAATATCGAAACCGAGTTCAGCGAGCTTTTTTTGCATAGTGGCGATCGAGACTTCTAATGCTTCGTCTTTACCCGGAATGTAAGTGTGGTTCATTACTACCTCTAAATAGCTAATAGGATAAGTCGCTCAATAAAATGCACTGCCAATATTGAGTTTGTCGACTAAGGAAGGATTGTATCGTTTAGGATGTAAGAGTAGCAATCATCAAAGGCATTATCCTTCATGTTTTTATCTTTTTTTTGTCAAAAAAAACGATTATGTTGGGTTTAATGCCGTTGTTGGCACTCGGTGTTGTATAACCAAACTCATTGAGGCCTGCACATTTAACGGGCTTGGGCTTAGCGTGTCATCTAAATGATCCCCAGCCGACGCCGTCAGATGGGGATCAGATTAGCTGTTGTTCATCTTTGTGGCGTTGAGCGTAAGCTGTTAGCTTAGCGAGGACTTATATAGCCGTGATCCTGCATCTTCAAGTATCACGGCTATAAACACAGTATAGGGACACTTATGTTACAGCCATTAATCTATGTTGGTCGAAAAGCAAGTCGAAAGGATGGACAGGCACGGCGCATTGCGATTTTAGAGGCGACTTTGGCTGTGATAGTTCAAGAAGGGATCAGAGGAGTTCGCCACCGCGCGGTGGCGAAAAAAGCCCAAGTGCCACTGGCGTCAACCACCTATTATTTTAGCGACATAAAATGCTTAATTAGCGATGCGTTAACCTATTTTGCCGAGAAGCATCTATGGATGCGAGAAAAACTGGAGCATAAGAGTTGGGACTTGTTGAATGAATGGGAACCACAATGGCCGTTAGAGGAAGATAAAAATCAACTTATTAAAGACTTAAGTGATATTGCTTGTGCTTATGTGAGCGCTAAAATTATTCAGTTCGATGAGTGCATCATCGAGATGGCATTTCAAGAAGAAGCCTTGCGAAATCCGCAACTCGCTGTGGCTATCAGCCGATTAAATGAAGCCATGCTGAATAGTATTGAACGTTTTTTAAAGCGAGCGGGATCGACAGCCTCTTATGCTGATGCTCATCAAGTATTAGGCGTCATTAAATGGTTGGAATATCAATACTTAGTTAAATTGAGCGCTAATCATGGGGGTAAAAATAGCTTCAATAGTCATGGCAACTTAGTGGATGCTCATTTCAAACACATTGTGACCGTAATGATCACTAACGTGGTGGGTTAGGAGAGTGAGTCTTGCTGAATGGCCTCAAATAAAAATGCCCTGAGCAGGGCACGTTATATTCCAGTTTTTATCTATCGAGTCACTTTAATGGGTCGCGAGTGCAAGAGACTCGATGAGTGAACGATGATTTATTGGACGTTTTCAGCGTCGCTAAATTCCCCTTGGAATAGCACCGAAGATAAGTAACGTTCAGCTGCAGAAGGTAAGATAACGACAATGGTTTTGTCTTTAAATTCGGGAAGATCCGCAATTCTATTAGCAGCGACAACCGCTGCGCCAGAAGAAATGCCCACCAAAATGCCTTCTTCTTTCATTAACCTTAAAGACATTTCAATGGCATCGTCATTGGTGATGGTTTCAACACGGTCAATGAGAGTGATGTCTAAATTACCAGGGATGAAGCCTGCGCCGATCCCTTGAATTTTATGAGGACCGGGTTGCAGCGTTTGACCTGCTAAGGTTTGTTGGATAACCGCTGAGTCGATAGGTTCGACCGCCACCGAGGTAATGGCTTTACCTTGGGTATTTTTAATATAACGGCTGATCCCAGTAATCGTGCCGCCAGTCCCGACACCCGCGACAATGACGTCCACTTCACCATCGGTATCATTCCAAATTTCTGGACCTGTCGTTTTTTCATGGATTTCAGGGTTAGCAGGATTATTAAATTGCTGTAGTAAAACATACTTTTCAGGCGCTGACTGGCGAATTTCTTCGGCTTTATCAATTGCCCCTTTCATGCCTTTAGCCCCTTCGGTTAAGACTAAGTTAGCGCCTAAGGCCTTCAGTAATTTGCGTCTTTCTAAGCTCATGGTATTAGGCATGGTTAGGGTGAGTTTATAACCTCGGGCAGCGGCAACATAGGCCAAAGCAATACCCGTATTGCCTGATGTGGGCTCGATGAGTTCTTTGTCTTTGGTTAGCGTCCCTTTTTTCTCAGCATCCCAAATCATGTTGGCACCGATCCGGCATTTCACGCTGAAACTCGGATTACGGGCTTCTACTTTGGCTAATACATTACCATTACTGACGCGATTGAGGCGGACAAGTGGGGTATGACCAATTGTTTGTGAATTATCTTCGAAAATTTTACTCATGGGCTGCTTTCCTTTTTTGTGGACTCGTCAAGCATAATCGGGTTGAGCTGCAATAGAAGTGATTGTTTGTTCTTCTTTATAACTTTTGGTTATTAAAAAATGATTATCTATTCTTTGTTGTAAAAAAAAGCTCTTTTCTCATAGAGTTAATTCGTATTGTCTAAATTAATCTTGCGGGGCATATTATGTAAAATATGATGTTGATGTTGATGTTGATCATAAGGTTGCTTGAAAATCACCCACATAGTGAGT
The DNA here is from genome assembly GCF_023284005.1 of Shewanella surugensis. Classification (GTDB taxonomy): domain Bacteria; phylum Pseudomonadota; class Gammaproteobacteria; order Enterobacterales; family Shewanellaceae; genus Shewanella; species Shewanella surugensis. The sequence goes on along the minus strand of NZ_JAKIKS010000127.1, from coordinate 7,925 downwards.
GATTACGGGTCAATCAGATGAATTGAGTTGTGGCTCACTCGGGGGCGATAGCCGGATTTCTATAGGCATCTCGATACTTGTCGACCCACATGGCGGTCGCACCACAAATCGCCACTGGCATCACCACAAAGTTAACGATAGGGATCATGGAAAATAACGTGACAGTGGCGCCAAAACTAAAGGAACTGCCTTTAGTATTATTGAGCGCTTTTTTCATGTCGCTAAAGGGGACTTTATGGTTATCGAAAGGATAGTCACAATATTGAATCGCCATCATCCAAGCGGTAAACAAGAACCATAAGACTGGGGCGACTGTTTGACCTAATAACGGCACCCAAAATAAAATCAAAAATATCAGGGCTCGCGGAATATAATATTTCAGCTTTATCCATTCTCGTGACAAGGTGCGAGGGATATCCTTAATGACATCCATATTGGATCCTGTATTGAGTGCTTTACCTGACAGTAATTGTTCAACTTTTTCGGCGAGCAAACCATTAAAAGGGGCTGCGAGCCAATTCATCACGGAGCTAAAAATGAAGGATGATACCACCAATAATGTGATAACAGCCAATGGCCAAAGTATGATATTAAGCCAGCTTAAATAGCTGGGTAACTGCAGTGAGAGCCAATCGAAAATACGGCTTAATTGGTTAATGGCGAGGTAGAATAAGCCGCTAAAAAGGACTAAGTTGATCAATAGCGGAATAAATACAAATCGGCGTAAGCCTGGGCGCTTAATGAGGCTGAAACCCATGATAAAATAATTTACACCGCTTTTTTGTTGAGTTTGCTTGTGAGGATCCATAAAGTCTGTATTCGTCAATTAAGATGCTAATATGCTTAGATTGTGTGCCACAAGGGCGTTGATGACAAGTGAAAAGCGCAGATTCAGGCAATAAAAGCATTACAAATTGGGGCAGGCTTTGGTAAAGTGCAAGGATATTCCTAATTTTATCTATACTTGCATTACCTAAGGGAGCCTGAATGTACCATTTCGTGCACTTGGCTCGTATGCAAAATGTAGTTCTGACATGACCGACAACTGACATAATGAGACTCAAACAGATAAAACTGGCTGGATTTAAGTCGTTCACCGATGTCACTAAAATCCCTTTTATTCATCCGTTAACCGCTATTGTTGGCCCTAATGGTTGTGGCAAATCAAATGTGATTGATGCCGTGAGGTGGGTGCTGGGTGAAAGTTCAGCCAAGAACCTGCGTGGTGAAGCCATGACCGATGTCATTTTTAATGGCTCGAGTGATCGCAGGCCTGTCTCGGTGGCCAGCGTTGAGCTATCGTTTGAAAATATTGATGGATGCTTATCCGGTGAATATTCCAGTTACCAAGCGATTGCCGTTAAACGGCAGGTGAGCCGAGACGGTGATTCCAGTTATTTTTTGAATGGACAAAAATGCCGTCGTCGCGATATTACAGACTTGTTTATGGGGACGGGATTGGGTCCGCGTAGCTATGCGATTATTGAGCAAGGCACCATTTCGAGGTTGATTGAATCTAAACCTCAAGAGTTGCGGGTGTTTATTGAAGAAGCGGCGGGGATCTCTCGCTATAAAGAGCGCAGGCGTGAAACCGAAAACCGTATGCGCCATACTCGAGAGAATTTAGAACGTTTAAGTGATATTCGTATTGAGTTGGGTAAACAGCTGGATAAGTTATCAGAGCAGTCAAAAATTGCACTGCAATATCGGGATCTTAAACAATCAGAGCGACAGCAAGAGTCACAGCTATTGGTGATGCGTTATCAAGAGCTACAAAGTCAAAGTGATAAACTGACTTCAGAGCTTGGTCAGTTAGGGCTCCGCTCTGCGGCGGAGTCGGCAAAATTACAGGCCGTTGAGTTATCATTGACTCAGTGGCAAGTGGCATTAAGTCAGCTCGATAAAGAAGAACAAACGCAAATCGAGGCCTGTTATTTAGCCAAGAATAATATTAATCAACTTGAGCAGACGGTGACTCACCGGCAACAACAAGAGCAGAGTGTGCAAACGCGTTTTGCCGAATTAAATGCGGCGATTGTTCAACATCAGCAAAAATGCCAACGAGATGAACAAGCTCAAGAAAAATCAACTCAAGCTTTGGTCGAAAACAACGCTGAAAATGAGCGGTTTTTGGCTCAAATAGCCCAAGATAAGATAATATCAGACCAACTAAATGAGAGTGTTAAGACGCTAGAGGGATCGCTTAAACATCAAACTGAGCAGGTTTCAGCATTAACGTTATCGTTTGAACTTAATAATAAGCAGCTTGAACATAGTCAATATCTTTATCGTCAGAAGCAGCAACAACAAGAAAGAATAACGCAGCAATTACAAACCTTACAAGCGCACCTGGATCAAGATGAGCTGCCAGAGCTCAGCACACAATTGCGTACTCAAGAATCTTCATTGGTAAAATACACCGCGTTTGATAAAGACATTCAAGGTCAATTAACCACGCAAACTCAAGCACAGTCATCGATACAAGCGGAAGAGACTCAGCTTAATCAGTCAATGGCTGAGAAGCAGGGTCGTTTGAGTTTAGTCTCTAGTTTACTGAGCAAAGAAAATGAAGCGTCGGCTGAGCAACCTTTATGGCAATTATTAGAGGTCAAACCCGGTTGGGAACAAGCCGTTGAATCTGTATTTGATGGCTTGCTTAAAATGCCGACTCTGGTGGGCGCTCATCAAGAAGGCTTCACTTTACATGAAACTTATCAAGATGACGTCATTCAAGCAAAAGCGAATTTAGCGCCTTGGCTGTCTAAGGTTAAGTGGGTTGAAGATAAAACATCCGCGTTAGCCTTACTGCCAGAGATGAGCAGTGATGACATGTTAGTCACTGCCGATGGTTTCATCATCGGTCATGGATTTATATTAAAGAAGTCGATGACGAATGGGGCTGCTGGTGCTTTAGTGCAGTTAAAACATGAATATACTCAGTTGACTGAACACGTGGCAGGTCTACAGGACGGTTTAAGTGATGTGCAGTTGGCGCGACAAGAGAGTCAAGAGCGTTTAAGTGAATTGAATGGCCTACACATTGAAAATCGTGAGCAGCAACAAGGCTGTCAGCTTCGCATTGCGGCATTAACATCCAAAATTGCGGCGAGAGTGGAGCAAAAGGCGCATAACGAAACACAACTTTTGCAGCTACAAGAAGGTGTTCAGCATCTCTCTGATGAAATAGCCTCTGAACAAACGGCGATGGAGACGTTATCGTCTCAGAAAAGCCAACTTAATGACAGCTTGGGGATCGCTCAAGCGAAAAAACAACAACTAGAAGACACAAGGAAGGTCGAGCAATGCCAGTTAAATGAAGGAATAAAGCATCAGAATCAAACTGATAAGGCTTACAATCAACATCAGAGCGCACAGCAGTCATTAACCATGCAGCTTGCCGTTAACCAACAAAAAATTGATCAGCATGCATTACGGATCCAAGAACTTGAGACATTAAAATCCACCCTTGAGCAAACAACATTCGAACAAAATGCCGATCAAAATTTTAACAACCTTGAAAAGTTACAGACACAGCTTTCACAGGCACTGGCGTTGCAAGGCGTTAAACAAGAAAAACTAACGGAGATAAGGTCCCAACAAGCCCACATTCAGTTGTCATGTGATACTGTCAGCAAGGATAAAAAACAATGGCTTGCTAAAGTTGATGATTTAACGCAATCAATAAGTGCTTTAACATTGCGTCGAGAGGGAATTAATGGACAGATTAATAGTCAAATGAGCCTGTTAAAGGAGCAACATGTTGATGTGCCCAGTATTATGGAAGTATTGGATCTTCAATACTCATCTCATCGGCGTCAAAAAGAATTAGGGGCATTGCGGCAACGTATTTCTGCTCTTGGTGCGATTAACCTTGCTGCAATTGAAGAGTATGAGCAGCAAAGTGAACGTAAACAATATTTAGATAGCCAAGACCAAGACTTATATCAAGCATTAAGGAGTCTTGAAGCCGCAATAAACAAAATAGACAGAGAAACAAAAGTTCGCTTTAAAGACACTTTCGATAAAGTTAACCATGATTTAGGGCAATTATTTCCTAAAGTATTTGGTGGCGGAAGTGCTTATTTAGCACTGACAGACAATGATCTGTTAGAGACTGGTGTCACTATTATGGCCAGACCACCGGGGAAAAAGAACAGTACTATTCATTTATTGTCCGGTGGAGAGAAAGCGTTAACGGCATTATCTTTGGTTTTTGCTATATTTAGACTAAATCCAGCGCCTTTTTGTATGCTTGATGAAGTGGATGCGCCATTAGATGATGCCAATGTCGAACGTTTTTGCCGTTTGGTGAAAGAAATGTCGCAAACGGTGCAATTTATTTATATTAGCCATAATAAGATCACCATGGAGCTGGCAGATCAACTTATTGGCGTTACTATGCATGAACCCGGCGTGTCACGTATAGTTGCGGTAGATATTGATGAAGCGTTAGCGATGGCTGACGCAGAATAAACACAGGAAAGACAGGGTAGCCAATGGAAAATTTGCAACTGGTATTGCTTATATTAGGTGCGATAGCAATTATCGCAGTGCTTGTGCATGGTTTTTGGTCCATTAGAAAGCAGCAACCAAAATCGTTAAAAGAAGCGTCTAAAACGGGACGTTATCGTGATAAAAAAAGTCGAGATGCTGATGGTTTCGATGCCGATGGCATTAGCGAAGTCAGAGTCAGTAAGGCGAAACCGATCGTCTCGCCAAGCCGTAGTGGGACTCACCGTAAAAAGTGTAACCTTGGTTTTAAAGGCAGACATCATCAAGTCATTAAACCGGTTAAAGCCGTCCCTGTACAGGGATCCGTGAATGTGAATTCGCCTGATGTCGCTGATCTCAATACTGCTAACCCAAATGTGATTAACCCAAATAGGGTTAATCAACCAGCGGAGCAGCAGGTTGATATTGAACATTTAACTGAAACGCCTGGGGTTTCAGAGCCGTTACTGTCAGATAAAATAGTCAAGGATATGCCACTGTCTGGGCGTTATGTGGATGTAAAAGCACCTCAAGATGCGCTTTTATTCGGCAAGCTTGATGACGATGAAGTTGAAGCTCAAGAGGTTGACTTGTCTCATGGGGCATCAATAAATCAACAGCCAGCGGAAACCCAAACAGCCAACAGTTATGCTGATACCAGACAAGAACAGCACACTAACTTAGCCGAACCGCAAGATGTTTTAGTACTACATGTGACGGCAAAAGAGCATGAAGAGTTTAATGGTGCGGAACTGCTACCTTGTTTATTAACGCTTAATTTTAAATTTGGCGACATGAATATTTTTCATCGTCATCAAGATAACGCTGGCAAAGGTAAGGTGTTGTTTTCACTGGCAAATATGGTGAAGCCTGGCGTGTTTAACCCCGATAATATGGAACAATTCTGTACCCAAGGTATGGTGCTGTTTATGACATTACCTTGCCATGGCGATGCGCTAATGAATTTTTCCATTATGCTGAATTGTGCCCATCAAATAGCCGATGACTTGGGTGGGCAAGTGCTTGATGGTGGCCGTGATATTTGGTTAGAGTCGACCAAGCAAATGTATTTGCAACGGATTAACAAACAAATGCCACTGTCGGCTTAATTTTTAGAGTCGAGAGACCCTAGTGTTTTACTTTTTAAGGCCGCACTAACACATTTTAGTGCGGCCTTTCTTATTTTATTGGATTTAACTTCATGAACTCAGTACCAGCTGAAATGAGTCAGTTGACTCAGGCGATCAATGCGCACAATTATCGTTATTATGTGGATGATGCACCCACTGTCCCCGATGCCGAATACGATCGTTTAGTCAAACGCTTAAAGGAGCTTGAACAAGCGCATCCCGATCTGTGTTTACCGGACTCACCGACGCAAAGAGTTGGCGGTGAAGTGCTCGCTAAGTTCGATCAAATTACTCACTTAAAACCCATGTTAAGCCTTGATAATGTGTTTAATGAAGAAGAGTTTCAGGCATTTAATAAACGACTCACCGATAGAGTCGCATCAGATTTAACCTATTGCTGTGAGCCCAAATTGGATGGTTTAGCGGTCAGTATTGTGTATCGAAATGGGGTGTTTGAACGGGCTGCAACCCGAGGTGATGGCCTTGTTGGCGAAGATATCACTGAAAATGTGCGCACCATCCGTGCGATCCCTTTAACGTTGAGGGGGGATGATTTTCCGCCTCTATTAGAAGTGAGGGGCGAGGTGATCATGCCGCAAAATGCCTTTGATGCCATCAATCAAAAAGCCAGAGCCAAAGGCGAGAAACAGTTTGTTAATCCTCGTAATGCAGCGGCGGGGAGCTTGCGTCAACTGGACAGCAAAATCACCGCCAGTCGTGCCTTGTCTTTTTATGCCTATGCATTAGGGGTGGTTGAGCCAAATACTTGGGCGTTATCTCTTACCCACTTTGGCCAGCTTGAACAACTTAAGACTTGGGGGGTGCCGGTGAGCCGTGAGGTGAAGCTGTGTGAAACACCACAAGATGTCATGAAATACTATGTGGATATTCTTTCCCGCCGTGACACTTTAGGCTTTGAAATCGATGGCATGGTGATCAAAGTCAATGATATTACAGCGCAGCAACGCTTAGGCTTTGTGGCCAAAGCACCGCGCTGGGCCACCGCCTTTAAATTTCCAGCGCAAGAAGAGCTGACATATTTAGAAGGGGTTGATTTTCAAGTGGGACGTACAGGTGCTATAACCCCTGTTGCTCGCTTAAAACCTGTGTTTGTGGGCGGTGTCACCGTATCGAACGCCACCTTACATAACGCCGATGAAATTGCGCGTCTAGGGGTGAAAATAGGTGACAGTGTGATTATTCGCCGCGCGGGGGATGTGATCCCGCAAATCGTGGCCGTGGTGCTTGAAAAACGACAAGATAATGCACAAGATATTGTTTTTCCTGAAACGTGCCCTATTTGTGACAGCGCGGTTGAGCGCATTGAAGGCGAAGCCACGGCTCGCTGCTCGGGGGGATTATTCTGTGAAGCCCAGCGTAAAGAAGCCATTAAACATTTTGCGTCTCGCAAGGCGCTCAATATTGATGGCATGGGCGATAAAGTGGTAGAGCAACTCATCGATAAAGAGTTGGTGCAAAGTCCTGCGGATCTGTTTACGGTGTCAGCTTCAGCCATGACCATGCTCGATCGTATGGGAGTGAAATCGGCCACCAAATTAGTCAGTGCCATCAATGATGCCAAACAAACCACCTTTGCTCGCTTCTTGTATTCCCTTGGCATTCGTGAAGTCGGCGAGGCCACCGCAGCCAACTTAGCGGCCTATTTTAAAACCTTAGAGGCGTTAAAAGCGGCTGATGTGGAAACGTTAATACAAGTGGATGATGTCGGTACCATTGTGGCGCAGCATTTGGCCCATTTTTTAAGTCAACCTCATAACCTTGAAGTCATTGATAAGCTCATTGCCGCAGGTGTTAATTGGCCAGTAATTGAAACGGTGAGCGATGAGGCATTATTGTTAAAAGGGCAAACTTGGGTATTGACGGGTACCTTGAGTCAGCTGAATCGCAATGATGCTAAGGCTCAGTTACAAGCCTTGGGCGCGAAAGTGGCAGGCAGTGTGTCGAAAAATACCGATTGTTTAGTGGCGGGTGAAGCGGCGGGTTCAAAACTGACTAAAGCGCAAGATTTAGGCGTAAAAGTGATTGATGAAGCCGAGCTTATCGACATTCTTGCCGTCAATGCATAAGGTTTTGTGAATAGGGCGTTGGAGCATGTGTTGTGTCACTTATTGCTGAGATCTAACATGTAATGCATTTATTGCAGGTGGAGTTAGTGATAAATTAATGACTCATTCCTAGATCTCAGCAATAAGCGACACACGTTTACCTGTTAAAAACTCATAAGGACTGAGAAAGTTTAACGCCTTTCTTGGCCTCATGTTAATTAAAAATTCAGCATTGGCT
>NZ_JAKIKS010000126.1 GCF_023284005.1 Shewanella surugensis | reverse complement strand
CGGTGCGCCAAGTCAGCGAAATAAGCTAAAAAAGGCGAGTTGGGACGATGATTACAGGGCAAAAGTTTTCTTTGGTTAATTATCCGACAAAGTATGCTCCCGCCCTGGGGATCCAATACATACTAGCTATCCCAATAAACTCAATCTCAAAGTGTTGGGGCTCGCCATTGACTTTCAAATCATATGGCAATTCCCACAAGATTTTTTGATAACGATCAAGTTTTATTATATTAATATCATACACAACATCAGCTATTTCCATAACACTCTCAAATTTTGAATCAAGTGCATTTACCATTTCTAGATTGAACTTTTTATCTTTAGTTTTAGCTTGGTCGAATAACAACTTATCCATTTCATCGATCAAATCATACATTTTCTTTTTATTACTATTTTCTTTTTTTTCGTAATAACGTTCATACATTGAACATAATAATGGTGTTGAATCCTCAAATTGAGAAATAAATACAGTTCCATTTATTATACTGTGTGAGTTTGACTTTAATTTTTCAAATAATTTGTCCGCATTCGGATCAACATTTAAAAATGCAATTTTAATCGCTGTACTTAACGCAACTAATCGTTCCTGACTAGGATCATCCTCAAATGCCACCATTTTTTTTTGTATAAAATGATTATATTTTGGTGCAAAATAGTTATCACTGCTCCCCTTATTTAAGTTTTCATCATAGCTTAATGCCAAAGCCTCTGCCTCTGCCTCTTGTGATAACAGTAACAAATTAGCCTCAAAATAATTCAATTCATTATCAATTTCAGGGTAGAAATGAGTAATATCAGTCAAAATAATAGGATCAAAACAAGCCTCTGTTTTATTTTGGCTACAAGCTGTTACATTAACTTCATAGTGCTCATTTAACGTTCCAGCCTTTTTTAACATATAATCGTATTTTTCCCCCAATAACAGGTTTAATCCTGTCATGAGATTGTCTAAGCGGTCATTTAACTGCTCTATTCTGTCCTGAGCGATAAAGTCTTCACTAAATTCATTTAGACTTCGCCAAAATTGCAATTTATGCGCTTTAATTGACTCTAACTCTGCTTTAAGTTCCTGTTTTTCTTTCTGATTATAATAAGGAAAGGCATCAACCCGTTTGAGATAAACTTTCCATTGCTTATCAAAGTTTTGCTTCAAAATTCGACTCAGAGATAAGCGCCCAAACATGCTGGATTTTTTCAAAGTATGGGTTAACTGATCAACATTGGACCACATATTGAGCTTAAAGTTATTCTTTTTCATAGCTCGGCTCGCCGAATGAAACAGATACTCATCTTTAGGACGATTAAAGTAATCACCGTATAACTCGTCTAATAAATCCTGCCGCATCACATGCATTTCACTCACCATCGGTGCATACTCCAATACATCAGCGACATGTAACCAGGTATACTTCCCTCGTTGCTGTTTACTCGATGCCGTATTGAGTAAATCTTTCTTGACTGAACAAGGCAGCGCTATAGTTTGAAAACATTGAGGGTCAAATTCAGGATCGGCTTTACGGCAAACATCTGTGCATGCCTGCTCATCAAAGTGGTGATAACATAAACTCGGCTGATAATGGGTTAATTGCACATTCACTGAACACAGGCTTTCTTCAGCATAGACATTTAACGAAAAAGTGAAATTAAAAATAAAAAATGCTATAGAAATAACCCTAAACATCAAGTTCCCTTTGGAATAAAGCAATCAACATAATAATTCCCGCTATTATTATGTTTTCATTGTTAAAAATAAATACGACCTTCATTGTAAGATATATAATATTAGACAGTACTAATTGTCATTCTTTTTAGCAGATGGTTCGACTTATATCTACAATCATGACAGAAGAGTAAACAGCATGACAACCAAGTAAGTGCTTAATTAAAAGTTATCAAGTATTTTGATGGATAGTCTTAGATTGCCATAATATTTTTTACACTCTCTTTATTCTGGTCTAATAGAACTGGACACCTTGATTGTGGATAATAAATAAACAATCGAGGTGAACATGAATACAAAACGTCAATATCGTAGTTATACGAAAGAATTTAAAGAAGAAGCCTTGGGGCTCATCACAGAGCAAGGTTACAGCATACAACAAGCAGTCGACGCAATCTTAACGCTCAAGCTTAGCTTAGCCACTCACCTAATCGTTTAACCTTATTCCCTTTACACAAAGTATAATTGAAACAAATATTTAAATAGGTATTTAAATATCAAAATAAGCGGTATATTGATCTGATGAGTTTTACAAGCGACTATCAACAAATTGATATCGAAGTGTGTGATGAGCAAGGCAATGAGCGTTACAATGACAATAAACTTAACTGGCGCATTCACACCTTTTTAAACTCAACCAGCCAACCATGACAACAACTTACCTTTCCTGACGAAAAAAGCCAAACATTAAACCCGTTAAGCCATTTTGCCATATCACTGAACCTCATTCACCCTCTCGATGATATTGATAACATCAATAAACTCAGTGAGTTTACAGAAACGATGAATAATACCCATTAGCCCAAAACATGAAATTGATCGTCTCAATTTTGGCATTATCATGAAAAAATCGGCGCAATAGAACCTTATCAAGTCTCCCCCTAATCAATGAGCAGCCCATCGAGATGGGCTGCTCAAAAAACAGGTCAACTCAACCACTCTTGATCGATATCAACAAATGTCCATCACCATTCAAGTAAAATCCATCTAAATGCCAACGCCTTATAAAGCAGCTAAATGACTGGATATTCAAAAACCATTTCCACCAAAAATGAAAATCAGCGGACATGAATAACCTCTCCTGCAACCGCTGATCCCGAGGTGAACACATTGCCACAGTGGCAAGGTTAACCGTCGCGAGTTGAAAGTCACAACGCCGAATAGATAATATGAAAGAGAATGTCTACATGATAAAAAAATTCAATGATCTGCTGAAAATGACCAATGAGCATACTCAGCCACAGCGATTAATCTTTTTATTTGCTCATGCTGAAGCTAAAAATAGCAAGAAAAGTAAACAACACCAACAAGGCACCATTAGCCCAATCATGTGTGTGGATAAGCTGCCTGAGGAGCTCAACGACTTTGCTGCTTTAATGAAAGAAGCCGACGCAATCGACACGCACTGGAACTTTATCTTCATTGCCAGCGTCAGTGGCGAAAATGGCGAAACACCCACAACAGAGCATGCTGGACCTTATCTCAATAAAATGGCACATGATATTGAAACCGGTAATGATGTGGGTCGTTATATTATTTTTGATCGCGATGAAAACCTGATTGAGCTCGCCAGTCATTAATGCTCAACATGACCATAATGCCAATTTGATTAAAAACAACCCCTTCCTTCACGTTCCATGATGAAAGGGGTAAATGACCGTTAAATAGCAAGATTACTCAGGGATATATAAGTTATCGATAGGCAAAGATGCCACAGCATTTTTCACTTCATCATACTGTGTTCGACCGTTAGCCATATAGATCAGCGACCATGCACTGATCATCGACGTGTCACCAAAGACACAAATATCATTGGCGCCAAGCGCATTGGTAAAGCCACCCGATACCACATTTTCGCTAATCGTAGCACCGCCTAAATTTTTACACACATTCATCGACGGATTAAAGAAATCCCCTTGCCACAACGGTGAATCATCAGCCAAAGGCGGCAGTTGTGTTATTAAGGTCGCCGCGATATTCGGGTCCTTGGATGCAAATGCATTTAAGCCTACGGCAATAAAACCATTATCTTTTGAAAAAGTGCAAAACTTTTTTGAAAAACCATTTATATCGCTACCGTACTTCGCGATCATTTTTTCAACGGTGCCCCCATTGTCAATGCAATAGGCTTCTTGCTTGATGCCGCCGGCATGAGTGGCAAAACTGATACTGAAAACAACGATAGGCAAAAGGGTAGAAATAAATGTTTGAGCTAACTTCATGTTTGGTTCCTTTGAGTGTAATTCCATCAATAAGTGTTCAATAAGTACTCCGCTATTAACCTATTTAATTCACCCATCATTGTCTACTCGACTTTACGCTATTTATTCAACCAATTAAATCTTATATATATACCCAAGCGCATTGAAAATACAGGATCCAGCTGACATAAAAAATTTTTTAGGCAGGTCATTAATGACTCCGGCATGAATGATATTCACATCAGCGCTAAAATGGTCTTTATATAAGGGATATCGTTAAGAACGAGCATGCCTTCTAACCCCACACTCTATTAAGAATAAATGAGAATTCACGGTCCTCCATTAAGCAAAGATTAACGCTAAAAAAAACCATATCCAGTGCGAGTCACCACTCACTATTAGGGCGTTGACATAATGACATAAGTGCCCATATTTTGATTAATATCAGGCAAGTTTTCTCCTTGTTCTTGGCTAAAAATATAATGCCCTTCTTCACGGCTTTTGCACACAAAAACGATGCTATAACGCAGTAGCTTAGGGCCCACGATATCTTTCCCAGTTAACACGCCGACATTTTGAGCTAACTTTCGATAAAAATATCCCCCAGAGAAGGAATGCATACCTTGCAATTCATTGAAAGTATAACTTTTAACTGAAAAACTCATTTCTAATAAGACATCGGCAAACGGGTTATAAGGGGCATAGTTAGGATCGGTCGCAAAAACAATCGTTAAGCCCATTAATGTCTTGGGGGCTTCACAGCCCACAATTGGACTGATTGCTTTATTCTCAGCAGCTGCCAACCCACTGAACACACTTAAGCAAATAAACAACATTGAGGTACACCAATCCTTCATATTGTACTCTTTGATCATACAATTTTCCCTGCTCCTTAAGCTGTCTATTCACATTAACGGCATTGTTAAAACAAAGCCCAGCGTAATTGACATCAACTTTCCAGTCTGGAAGATTCAACTCATCGGTGAAACCTGTCTGGACATTCTGGATTAAAGAATGATCATTATCCACATAATCCACTTCTGCACTCATGAGCCAAACGATCACCCCGCCTAAAACTCTATCAGCGGCATAAGATTCACCCTAGTCTAATGAGTGATCTCGTTAGACGTTAAATTCCCTCTATAAAGCACAACACTAATCGTGTTTTGCATGCTTTTTATTGGTGTAACAAACATGGCTATTTAATGACTATAGGAGATCTAGGGAAAAGTGCAGCTAGCAAGAAGCAAAAAGCAAAAAGCAAAAAGCAAAATATGAAAAAGTAAGCCATTTAATCTTAATAGAAAGAAAAAACAGCTACAAATACCAATAAAAGTGCCACTTCAGCTTACGCTAAGTGGCATCATTAAAGTTAGCTGTTATTTTCTCGTTAATAATCTAATGTTACCGATCCTTGTAGGCCATCGTTATCTTCAACGATTAATTCAACATGAGAACCTTGATGGCCAAAACGTACCACCCAGGGCAATGATGAGAAGTAACCATCATCAAAATGCCACATTTGACGTTCAATAGTGCCATCTTCATCCACACTCATGGAAGTGAATAAATGAATAAATCGCCATGCTTGATGCTTGATAATAGCCACTGGAGCATGGCCTTCAGGCTCGAGTAACACATGAATGGTTTCCGCATGTGACTGGGTCAAGCCACCATCATCGGTGACAATGAGTATAATAGTATAATCACCATTTTGGGTATATTCATGACTGACTTCGGCCCTATCCGCCCCACTACCATCTCCAAAATCCCACTGGTAACGCACGATCTCACCATCAACGTCACTCGATGTACTGACAAAAGTAACCAACCCGTTGTTTTGTGATAATTCAAAACTCGCTGTAGGGGCAATATTGGGCGTATCAAATTGCAACGATACCAGCACGGGATCATGATCCGATGAGCGATATGCATCCCCCGCATATAACGTGTCTTGCTGCGTGTCAGATTTAAACTCTAGGTTATAATCTAATACGCGTGGCTCATCGGTATTAATATGCCATTGCGTGACATCAATAACGTTATCTAATAACACCGCATTGGCCAACACATGATCTAACTGTCCAGACTCACCTGAATACACATAGGTATACATGCCTTCTTTATCGAAGTACTCAAATAATTCATGGAATCCAGCTGCATCGAATGCTGAGAGTGGATCTTCTTTCGCATAGGCATTTAAATCCCCCATTAACAACACACCTTGCGCTGGATAAGTCGTATTTAGCCATTGCGCTGCAGCCAACGCGGCTCTGGTGCGCGTGACGTTACAGTTCCCTTGCCCATCGTCCAGATCAGGATCGCCAATGCTGCTACAACTGCTCCCCTTTGACTTAAAATGATTTACCGCCACCACAAACTGAGACAAGTCATTAGCAGCAGGGATCATCTTCCCTTCTCCCATCTGAGACTGACCTTTACGTCTTTCATTTTCGCTGCCTAACACAGCAAATAACTGCGTCAGCATAGGGCGATTTTTGTCATCATTAAATAGCGGTACGCCCGTTTCATCTAGCGGTGAATTTTCACTAGACAATACCAGTGCATCGCCATTAGGCACCACTTTATCGGCTCGATAAATCAAGCCTACGGCGATATCATCGGTTCCCAAACTCCCCGTACTGGAGGCGATAAAGTCATAACGCTCCTCCCCTCTCTGTTGATTTAATGCATCGACTAAAACCGCAATGGCAGAATGCTCACCAAAACCATCATTCTCAATTTCCATTAAACCAACAACATCGGCATCAATGGCTAGCATGGCCTCAACAATTTTTAATTGTTGTCGCTCAAACTCGATCAGATCGTCAGCACCACGAGCCGTTGGAAAGCCTCCTCCCAGCCCGTCACCATTAAAGAAATTCAGCACATTAAAGCTCGCTAGCACCACATCTCGTGATTCAGGTAATAGAGGAGAGACAGTGCGTTCATTGGTTGCTATAAAGTTCACGATTTGCGTCGGCAATAAACGATAAGCACCAAATCCGTAATGCATAATGGCCGTTAACTCCGTCACCGTATCACCCACTCTTACCGTATTTTCAGCACTTAACGCTGGAGCCGGAAAGCGAATATTATCAGGATTTTGAGATGTGAGACCATCATCAAGGATGATCGCATCGTTGGAATTTTGCTCACTAATGGCTAAGGCATCTTCACCAGGCTGCGCCACTTGCGTACCAATGAAATGGCGCTCGCTGCCTAATAATATTTCACCAAAACGTCCAAGGTTATACACTTCATTGACGGTGAGGTTTTGCGAAAAATGCACTCGCATACCTTCAACTGCTTCAAATTCACGGTCATCTACTCGCGGCAGAACTAATAAGGTGCTACTCGGCAGACTCTGAGCGGTATCACATAAAAGACTTTGGCTAATCGCTGCGATTTGTGTCAGTGAGTTGAACTCTTCTACCGTCCCTTGCAGTCGAACCCTATCTCCGAGCTCGAATCCCAGCGAATTATCCGCGGTATAGACAAAAACCCCCTCCGATGTGAGTGGATTATCATCACTCTCACTATCAGGCGACTGTACAAAAAAACCGTCAAAACCCGTTTCATTATTACTCACGACAATCGCTTCAAGCACCACTTGTTGCCCAATATATTCGCTTGCTAAAGCTTCACCTTGAATATCACTGATTGCCATGGCTGGATCATGACAGACTAATGGCTCTGAAGGCTCTGGCTCTGTTGGCGTATCTCCACCAAACACACCCAAGTCACTGATATCATCTTTTTCAAAACCAAGCCAATTCACTAATGTCACTTCATCATCTACAATAGTATCGCTAATCAGTTGCTCAGCATTTCGCCTCAAAGTATTATCTTTCGTGGAAACGAGCCCCGAGCCCCACTCCACGCCAGGATCGCTGCCTACTTGCCCCAAGCTATCGACTACCTCCCCTTGATAGCTCAATACGATGGCATCGTCTCCGTTAAAGAAACTCATGGATGATGTCATATCAGCAATCGACAATATGGCTTCACTGGCATCATTATCACTTAACACAAATACATGCCCAGTCTCTAAGCTGCCTTGGAGAGTGATATTTGAAGCGGGATCAGAATTGCCATTAAAATAAAAATGAATTTGATAGTCACTTAGCTCCACAACAGTATCACTTACGTTATACAATTCTATGGCCTTATTATTGCCACTTCCTTCTACATATTCAGATATAATCACAGTATCTGTCGCATGTGCCAAACTCGATGCACAGCCTAAAAACAATATTAAGCAGCTTTCTCTCATGAACATTTTATTCCCTTAAATATATTTATTTCTATTTATCATTTTTATTCAAAAAATAATCAAGTGGCAATATAACTGACAATAATGACAGTCTTATTTCATGCTCCATCTAAATGTTATACTGGGATACTAAAACTAATAAATCATGAAGAATAAAAAACATCAATGAGTAGATACGACGTCCATATGTGTATTAGTTCACACTTTCAACAAAAAAACATTACTTTTTTATTTTAACCTGCATAATTGAATACTGAAAAAAGATACCAGTCACATTCTTTATCGATATTGATTTAATTAATCAAGTATTTTATTCCATATAGCAATAAATAGTCATTATCGGTTAGTACACTTATATTATTTAACGTATTAATGATAAAAACTCTTGCCTTGATAAAACCACTCTCATTTAAAATAAACTTCACCTAAAACATTAGCAATAACTAATTAAATACAATCAGTTGCTTTACATAGGTTATTTTTGGAATATGAAATAACAAATAATGAGTTGATATTCAACATTACTTATATAAACCCATGCAATTCCTTATTATTTAAATAATTTATTAAATTTTTATGACATTTAAACTTCCGCGATTACCCCAAGATATGGATATTGATGAATAGCATAAAAATGTTCTATGTTGATTACGCCGTTATAAAATTAAACCTAATACGGAGTCAACAATGCAAAAGAAACACTTACTCGCACTTGCTATTGCAGCTGCTTTTTCATGTACTGCGGTTAATGCTAATGAATACCAAGCTCAAATAATAAAAGTCGATCAAACAAAAGCCATTCAAGATAATTATATTATTGTTTTTAATACCCCCAGTGTATTGAATATCGATGATGAGTTGTCGATTGAATCCTTTGCGACTCAACAATCAAGAACACTAGAAAATAATTATGATGTTGAAGTAATAAAAAACTTTGGTAACACTGTCAATGGTGTATTGGTCAAAGCCAGCGCACAACAGATTGCCGACATGCAAAAAAACACCGATATAAAATACATTGAACAAGATCAAATACTCAGCATTACACCATTAAACAGTGCGCAAGGTGATCAATCGAGCCCAACTTGGGGGATCGATAGAATTGATCAACGAGACTTAAGCCTCAGTAACAGTTATCACTATGATTATGACGGCACTGGCGTCACCGCTTATATTGTTGATACTGGCGTGCTTACCACGCACAATGAATTTGGTAACCGAGCGTCAAGTGGTTATGATTTTGTGGACGATGACAATGATGCCACTGACTGTAATGGTCACGGTACTCACGTTGCTGGCACCATTGGCGGAGCCACTTATGGGGTGGCCAAAAATGTCAATGTCGTCGGTGTCAGAGTACTCAGTTGTAGCGGCTCAGGAACCACCTCTGGTGTGGTTTCAGGCATTAACTGGGTTAAAAATAATGCATCTGGGCCTTCTGTTGCCAACATGAGTTTAGGCGGCGGCGCATCACAAACTTTAGATGATGCAGTGAACGATGCCGTTGCTGCGGGGATTAACTTCGTGGTTGCCGCGGGTAATGATGATAGCGACGCGTGTAGTTACTCTCCAGCTCGCGCTGCTGATGCTATTACCGTGGGCTCGACCACCAGCAGTGATGCTCGTTCAAGCTTCTCTAACTACGGTTCATGCCTAGACATCTATGCACCTGGCTCAAGCATTAAATCAGCTTGGTATTCGTCTAATTCTGCCACCAATACCATTAGCGGTACGTCGATGGCGGCGCCTCATGTCGCAGGTGTGGTTGCCCTATACCTCGATGAAGACTCAAGCTTATCCACTTCTGCGATGACGAATTTACTGAGCAGTCGCTCGAGTAAAAACAAAGTCTCAGATGCGATTTCCAGCTCGCCCAATGAGTTACTCTACTCACTTTCAGGCGATACCATCCCAGATCCTGATCCAGATCCAGATCCGAATCCTGGCTGTGGCACCGATTGTTTAGAAGAAACAAACTTGAGTGGCTCTTGGCGCTCCAAGGCATATTATCAAATTGATGTGCCAGCCAACGCTCAACTCAACGTTACGATATCGGGAGGCTCAGGCGATGCGGATCTGTATGTCAGAGCGGGCAGCAACCCAACGACTGGTACTTATGACTGTCGCCCTTATGAGGGCGGTAATGAAGAAAGCTGTAGCTTCAATGTCAGCAGCGCCACCACTTACTACATCATGATCAGAGGTTATCGTTCATATAGTGGGCTAAACTTAACAGCCAGCTTTTAATAGCAAGCGCTAAGTCATAGCAAGCTAAAGTACTCTCTAAGTGATTCCTTTGTATTACTTAGAGAGTATGCTTCAAACTCTAAGCCAACACACCGCCAAATTGATACCTTTGTTAAATGAAAAGGCCGTCAACAACAAGTAATCAGTTGAAATTTAACAAAAAAACAATAATGCCACAGCAATGCATCTGGTCAGATGAGTTTTTATCTATCCAAGCTAATTTTGATAGCCCATACAGCAAAACAATCAGACAATCCCTCAAACAAAAACAGCACGTTGCTATATCACTTAACTGGGTACATCAATAATGACTATTTCATTAATGCTACAAAGCCAAACTCCTGGACAGCTATCAACGGTCCATAGTTTTCAAGAAAGCCGCAATCACTCGACTATATAACCAAATAACCCAATCTGATGGTAAAGACCCAAGTACGCAAGTCGATCGCTTTGTCGAAATGCGTAAATTAGCCACACCAGGTAATCAAGTAAACTTCTCCATCCAAACTTTCGGCAAAATTGGTGATGAACAAGCTAATATAGTCTTAAATATCAATAGTAATGGTCATAATCATACACTGCTTTCAACCCTTATTGAAGGACAAAGTGACGTGACGTATTGCATTGAGCAAAGTTATAAAATGGCTACTCAAAAATGTATTCATGATGCCAAAGTAGACTTTAGAAAGTATTCAGAAGGGGGGGATCTCAGTTTAGATTCTTATATTCTATCAAAAATTCAATGTATGTCAGATGACAAAGAGATGCAAAAGACGTTGGAACATTCATTAGAATCATCGAAATATAGTAGTGATAACTTTCTAAAATGTACTCCTAATAAAGATAATTCAACATTTACAGCCCATTTTAGAAATGGAGAAACATTAGTATTATCAAATCGGTTGCCCACTAATGGAGAATTTCGAGGTGATAATTTAAAAGAGGCCTTAACTAATGGAACTTACAGTAACTTACAAGAACTTACGTCACGTGGCCACTTAACCCATGAAGATTCAATGTTAGAATATGCCCTAGCGGCACCAAAATTAAATTTACTCAGTACTATTGAACCTCAAGGTATGAAACACAGTATTACTTCTCAGTTACTACACAACACGCCTGTAGCTAATACCACACTGGGTAAATTATTCGGCCTACCTGAGCCCAGTATTGTAAGTACTGATGGCTTACAGCAATGCCAAACCACAACTAAAGGTGTTAGGATCCAAAAAGCCTTAACGGAAGACACCCAAGCAGGATTAGCGCAATTAACCGCAGAAATCCACAATAGCAAAGCATCCAGTCACTCATTTGGCGGATTTAGGTTATTTAGCTAATGAAAGCACAAGAAGCGATTGCCTACGCCAGTGCCATAGATAAAAACTTGCAACTGTTTGCGGACAAAGAAACGGTTCCCAGTACTGAACTAAAGTTATGGGAAGTAGGTGATTTAAATCATCAATATCATGGGTTTGATGAAACTCTGGGTACTCACTTTGAGATCGCATCTAAGGATAAGTTGACAGATAAATTACTGGGCACAGTACCGGAAGGCCAACGCGCCATCGTACTGATTGACTCCAGTAACAATCTGGATTGTACTGTGATTAATCTACTCAATATCAATAAGACACAGATCTTCGCGATTAATGCACATCAAAACAACGTTTATTCATTAAGTACAATAGAAGATAAGGCTATTTTCAATAAACGATACAACTCACTAAATAACTTAAATAAGGTGAGTGTTTATATTACAGGAGGTACACCTCAAAGATATCAATCATAATCATTGCATATATATTCAAAAGCGTTAATCAAGTTAACAGCATTAACGCTTTTGATTATCAAGACACCTACATCCAAATAAGCAATGCCCTACGATTAAAACCTCAATGCCCAAAGCACAATGCAACCAGAGACTAAAAAATACCCTATCCAATTAAAATAGAACAATATGGACTGTTTTTCGCTACACATTATTTTTCCATAAAGTTGCCAAATGGCAAACAAGACATAATCCAATGCGATGAACAATAACAAACCATAAGCATACATTTGTGAGACCATTTCAAGGCTACACGCAAACAGCACCAAGGTAGCAAGAAGATAAAAAACGGCAACAAAATAAAAAAAGCTACTCAGCTGTATTTTGACATAAAAGCCTAAATCACTGGCTAAGCTGGGTAATAGAACCTGCTTCCTATCTCGGGTTAAATGTTTAATACTCAAAAGTAAACTAATAATACTGGCAACTAACAAATAACTATCCATATTTTTTCCTATTTAACCACGCCTTTATTTCATTGGGTTTCTTACTACTATATCTATGATTATTGAAGATGCTCCTTCAATAATCACGGGTATAGGTAAGTATAAGACAGGAATAGGACACTATTTATTGCAATGTTGATATACATTAATTCATATTGATTATCAATAAATAGTCAATAAATACGTTTTGGTCTTTATTATTGATAAAGCCCCATAATTTTGACTTCCGCTAAACTTAAATAATTACTTGAAGTCTGCTGGATACGTAGGTATCGCCCTTCTTTTTCAATATTTATTTCAGCCGACACAGGCATCACCCCCGTATAATAATGATTCCAAGAGGATTGTGCCAAAGCTTCGTCCAATTCATTGCTGCTAAAAGCCGTATCAGAAATCATAATATAAAAGTTTTGCAAACGCTCAGTACAACAGCCATCAGTCCGATTAAATAGCGCTATCGTTTCTAAATAAGCATTCGCCTTAAGATCGATTTGCCACCAATCGTCGGTTCTATTGGCTGTATGTGTTACGGAATGATGACCATAAATCCCGTCGGTATCGCCATCATTCGCTCTGTCTGCACTGCCTGAATAACCTGTAGAACTTTGTGAAGCAATCCCTTGGAGGGCTATATTCGTATCGGTTAACCCATGAGAAGTCCAATAACCTTCCATTAACTGATCGGTATAATTTAGCCACACTCGAGTCACCCTCATCAGCTCCTTTGCCGCTATTAATGACTGATTATCTATATAATTGGCTGGTACAGAAAAGACATACTCTCCATTAACCTCTGCTTCGCATAAAGCTGAAGCTTCGGACCAATTCACCTGTTCTTGAGTAATTAACCACTCACCAGCCTCATTTTTACAAGCGACTTTTTTACTATTACTGCAATTCACATCGTTAATACGACCATTTTCCCATGACTCAGCACAGTCTTCGTTGTTTCTATAATCATTAGGTTCGTTATCATCCCAACTCCAGATTGCGCCTTCAATACGATTTGTACTAGCATAACCTATCATGTCAAGCCCAATCAGATTCACTCCACATGCCATTAATTGCTGCAGATCATCACTATGAAGCAACTCTTCATCCGGCTCATTCGTCGCCACAGCACGATCTTCGGCATAAAGTAACCATTGACTACCTTGATTAAAGCTTGGGCACTCCCCATTACGAGCATCAATGACGTCGCCTTTTTTACGATCAAATTCAAACACAATCGCTTGCCAGTCGGCATTATTGCTATCGCAAGTAAACCTTGCTTGTACTAACACTTGTTTACCTGTGTCTAAAATGTCTTGCTTGGTCATATTCCAGGGCAACTCCTGACAACCTCCGCTAGTGGGCCTATATATATAATCCCCCAATACACCCGAAAATAATTCAGCAGCCTGAGTATGCTTATTCTCCATTTGATCTTCAACAGTCACAACAATAAGCTCATTTGGGTTCTCATCTAACCACGATTTAATTTCGGCAAGGCCTTCAATTAAAGCGCGATCATAAGCACTACAACCGCTGTGATTACTTTGACCATGACATAAAAGTAGCTCACTATCCCACTCCCAGATCCAAAAACTGTCAGCCTTATCAAATTTATGCACATCTAATACGATGCCACGCACCCCAGCATCTAATTGATCATAAATAGATAACTTATGATTAGGATCTAAATAGCGCATTGCTGTTGCGTACTCTTTAGCATTGAAAGAGTTGTGACTACCAAAAATAAAACTATTCGATAATGGCTCTTGATAATCTAAGTGATTTTGCAACTTTAATGCCTTGACTTCCCATTGATTAAGATCTAATCCATAACGATGATTATTAAAGGTCGCTTCATAAGCGTTTTCAATTATTGCACCCAGTAATGGAATTTGGCTTGCACCAAAGGTTATTTTGTCTCCAGCTTCATCAACAATATACGTATAAAAATCCTCACTCGCTTCCCAAGCCTCTTCAGACCAATCAACTGATGACTCCCATCCACTTTGCGTCCAACTTGATACATCATTCCATGACTCGGTTGCCCCCTCAGCAGTACTTTCACCTATATCAACAACCGGCTCAACGATTTCTTTATCAACCCACTTTTTCGTTTTATTCCACCAACCCGCCTGCGCTGTGCTAGATAAACTCAAACCAATGATAAGTACTAAATTAAGAATTTTATTTATTTTTTTCATATGTAATCCCTATTTTATTTATTATTTTTTATTTATTATTATTTTTTATTTATTATTATTTTATTCATAAAAGATATTAATTATCTCTCCACAGTCTCTACTTGTTCTTATTATTAAGGTTCAGTATGACTACGGCCCCCTATTGAAAATGTTTAATGCTAAAAACTAACCAATAAAATTTACCCCTCTCACTCCTTAGTTAATAAAATGTAACTCACATAAACTTACAAACAACATACCTGAATAACAAATGATTGCAAACAAAAAACTTAATCGTCTAAGTTAAATTGTCATGACGAGGGAAAACAAACAAACTCATTATTTAATTTACACTTAAAATAATGACAACCAACTGTAAATATTTGTAATCAACTGTAAATAATAGCCTTAACCCTTGACGTAACAATGTCGCCCATAGTAAAACATCGTTAACTTTATTTAATTAACTGTTTTAAACTTACAGGGAATAGAACAGAAGAAATGCTGCAAACATATGACACTGTTAATAACAAAAATTATAATGATGATGATGAGAAAACATTGATTATATAAATCAACACCAATGAAATCCCGATAATTACAAACAACTCACCCATTATAAAAGCGTCTTTTTTCTTATTTACATTCCTAAATAAATAACACATACATTTAAATGTAATCACAACAAAGTAAAAAGTGGTTCAATCGTTTTTAAATATCATCGATAACCTTAATGCCCAATTGCCATCATGCTCAACTAGACAACGTTCCTCATTATCGAAACGAATTTGTTTTACGCCCACAGACAAACGAAGCCCTGTGCGTGCAAGTTGTGACATGATAATTTGAGCCATTTTTTCATCTTGTTTCTCAAAGAGCGCATTTGATTGCGCTGATTGCGTCTCAAAAACACAGGTGATCCTTAACGTTGTTGCCACATTTTTAAAATCCACTTGATGGGTTCCTAGATCTCAGCAATAAGCGACACACGTTTACCTGTTAAAAACTCATAAGGACTGAGAAAGTTTAACGCCTTTCTTGGCCTCATGTTAATTAAAAATTCAGCATTGGC
>NZ_JAKIKS010000125.1 GCF_023284005.1 Shewanella surugensis | reverse complement strand
CAATTGGTGATTTTATTCTTAGCCTTGCCCATCGGTGGAGCCTTTTTAAATCAGTGATAATGATCTGATCGCAAGATTTACGATAGGTTCCCTGATTTAGTCAACAACGCCTCACCTATTTATAAAAAAGAACAACTGTTAGCAAATTGTTTCTAAATGTGTTTTTTGACGGGTGATTGTAATTAGGAGGAAGAGTAAAATCAAGGAATGAAGGGAAATAATTGATTGGCATTCATGAACTATTCGTTTGAATATCTCTTGGGTGCTTTTTAATACAGGCAACGGCATAAACTCTTATACTTAACTGAGTGGCTAATGATGTTTGGTTGCGTGATCACTGAAATAGGTGGTTTTAGATGAAGATAACAAGAAAAGATCATCGTTATTTTAATACCAGTGATAATGTTAAGTTACATTATATTGATAAAGGATCTGGGCAGCCTTTACTCATTGTCCCAGGGTTTGCACAGAGTGTTGAGCAATATGAACATCAAATTAACGGCTTATGTGATCGTTACCGTATTCTTGCTGTTGATATGAGAGGTCATGGTGACTCTGAAAAGGTGGGTTATGGCTATAAAGTCGCAAGGTTTAGTAAGGATTTACATGAGTTCATCACCTTTCTTAATTTAACCGATGTTGTCTTACTGGGTCATTCATTGGGCACTGCTGTCATTTGGACATATTTAGAACTTTTCAGTGTTGAGCGAGTGTCGAAGCTTATTTGTATTAGTCAGCCAGCGGTTATGATTTCAAATCCTTTATGGTCCAGCATTGAAATGGAAAACTATGGTCCATTGGCTTCATCGGCTTCATTAATGGATGTGGTGAATAGTTTTACTCATGGTAAAGGGGATGCTTATAGTTCAGTGATGTTAGAGCGTATGTTATCAGAAAACATCTCAACTTTAGATAAACAATGGTTGTTTAATTCCAGTTTAAAGTTACCGAGAAAGCAGGCTGCTGAACTGATGTACAATTGCTTTCATCAGGATTGGAGAGACTTACTACCCAGAATTAAGCTTCCGACATTAATCATTGTTGGACGAGCAGGTCTTATTTCTGCTTCTTCACAGATTTGGCTCCATAAACAAATTATTCATTCAAAAATAGTCATATTTGAAGAGGATGAAGGAGGGAAGCATTTCATGTTCTATGAAAATCCCGTGAAATTCAATCAGGTAGTTGATCAATTTATACAATCAGATAAAAGTGAATGACTTATTAGTATGTCCCCGCTTTATGTAAGGGAAAAGTGTTGAGCTGTGAACTGCATTGGGAGTATGATCGAGTGTAAAAATGCGACCTTGCTCACTCAATAGAAGTGATCCCTTTAAATACTCGTTAGCTGAATGTTGGTTAATTTTAGTTTTATCTTCATTGAATCGTTAAGTTTTAAGATCAAGCTGTATTGTTGTTTTATACCCATTCTCCTAAAGATGTCAGCTTTCAGCGGGTACTCAAGACGCGATAGTTCAGATCATTAATAGCTCCTGCACCCATGATAGTTTTTTTGAGAAAATAACCGAGAGATCCTAAGTATGATGATCCGTAACGTAGCATAAAAGTCTTTAAACCAGTCTATTAGGTGCGTGGAAGTCGTCTATTGCTGCGTTGTATTATCTCAAAAAAGACCAACACTCTTTCAATGATGCGCTTTTGAATTGAACAATCTTACGAGCTCTGAAAACATGCATATTTAATGGGCTTAGTATATTAGCGATGCAAAATATTTACTGATAGGATTGCTTCGTTTTGTGTACAAAATTTAGGTAGTATGCATTAAATGAATTTTATGTTGGCGATGGATCATGCTTCATTGCCAGATTGTTGATGTCGCTCTTTATGATGCGATGGTCTAAATAGATGGAGTCGTAAATGAAAAGAGTGTTAGTCCTATTTGGCGCTGGATGCGTGGGTGCATTGCTTGCAAGTTTTGTTTTTTGGCTATTGGCCTATTTAGGTTTAGGTCATTATGTGAAGTTTCCGTATTTTCCAGTATTAAGTTCTACATGGCTTTATCCGAAACTATTGTGGGGTGGCGTATATGCGTTATTACTGCTCATTCCCATATTAGAGTCAAAGCTATGGTTAAAGGCCATATTACTCAGTGTGGTCATAACCTTGGCTCATTTATTCATTGCCTTGCCTTTTAGTGTTTATAAAGGTGCTGCGGGTCTCAATATAGGTTTATATGCGTTCTTGTTTGCATTATTATTCAACTTCTTATGGGCCAGTATGACTGCTTTGACGGTAAAATTTGCAAAATAAGTTAATGAGATAAATGATAGCGACTTGAGTATTTTAGCGCTATCACTTTTTTTGTTAAACAATTGGTTAGCGTTTTTGTGCCTGCAAAATAACAAACTTGCCATTTGAGGCGACTGTGGTGCAGTTTTTAAAGATACGCTTTAATTTGACATGATAAGCTAAATGTCGATTGCCAACGACATGCAATATACCGCCTGCTGTCAGACGACGTTTGGCGTCAAGAAACATCTGCCAAGCGATATGATCGGTTATCGCTTCTCCTTGATGAAAAGGGGGGTTGCAAAGAATGAGATCCGGTTCAAGGTTCTCAGTTAGCTGGCTTAAACAATCACTCCAATAAAAATGGCCTTGTGCAGTGGTAAATTGATTCGTGTGCCAGTTTTCTTTTGCCGATGTGATGGCCATGTCTGAATCATCGACAAAATGTAGGTGAGCTTCAGGAAAAAGCTGAGCGGCCCTGAGGCCTAAAATACCGTTTCCACATCCTAAATCGACAATGTTGTGAAAATTGCCATTGGGCATGTTTTCGAGCATGAACCTTGCACCAATATCAAGTTTATTGGCTGCGAAGACATTACTGAGGTTATGCATTGTTAATTGGTATTCGGGTACTGGCCAGGTTATTGTCTCATGAGTTGGACGAATTTTACCGTCACTGATGCAGGTGATAACACGCGTTTTTTTGTAGGTTAAGCTGGCACTCGCAGGCCCTAGATTTTGACTAATCAATGTCAGTAAAGCAGCATTTATCGATTTGGCCTTTGCTGCTATCAATATGGGTGTGCCTGATGGCAAAATATGAGAAAGTTTTTGTAATTGCAGCGTAAAATAGTGAAGATTTTTAGGCAACTTGATGACTACAGCATTAAGGTTACGGGGTAAACTTTTAGTACTGGTTCGCCAATGGATATGCTCTGAATTGAGCTGATTGTTTTGTAAGTTTTGTTCAATGCCCTGTACGCTCGTTTTGGCATCGGATTCAACCCATAGCGAGAGTGCTTGGTTTTGCTTGGCAGCATAGGCTGTCAGACTGCAGGTTAAGCCACCAAAATTATCATTGAGTATCGCCAGGTTATCGAATGACGTTAATTTATATGGGGAAGTGATGGCAGCGAGACTATTTTCTGTGAGCGATAAGACCAAGTGCTCATCTGCCGCATCCCAAGCTTGTAAATTAGAGTCTTGATTACGAGGGAAGCGGTGGAGATCAAGTTCAAGATCTGCGACTGAAAATTGTGTGGCCATAGAATAAAATAATGCTAAAGAAATAAGGCCGCTGATTATCGCAGATTTACTGTGGTAGGTATATGATGAGCGAAAGTCTTAAGGAGTGCCGTTCTATGAAGCAGCAAGTACTGTTTAATGATCGCGAAGCTGACGTTGCTCATTCTCCCATTATTTATCCTTCTATGACCTTAGTGGAAAATTATCTGAATCTTAAACAAATTGAAACCTTAATACTTGAAGCGCAGCATTATTCCTTTGATAAACCCAATATCACTGTTTATGGCAAGCAATATCCTATTCCAAGGCAGCAAGTGTGGTTTGGGGATGAGGGATGTGATTATGTGTTTTCATCTCTTTATATTAAAGCCTTACCTTGGCCCCTGTATGCTAATAAGCTGAGAGATAAATTACAGCGAGATTTTGGTTTTAACGCTAATGGGGTATTGGTGAATCGTTATAATGATGGGGTTGATTCCATGGGGTGGCACAGTGATGATGAACCTGAAATCCAACCTAGGAGTGATATTGTGTCGGTCAGTTTGGGGGCGAGTAGAGATTTTTTTATTCGTCATAAAAAGACTCAGCAGCAGCATAAGATAATGTTAAACAGTGGTGATATGTTAATCATGAATTGGCCAATGCAAGATGAATGGGAGCATTCGTTACCCAAAAGAAAGCGGGTTGAAGCGCCTAGGTATAATTTTACCTTTCGGTGTGTGTTACCTTATTTTCATGGAAAACATCCCCGTGTTTAAGGTGTTTGATTTTTGACGGCGATGGCAGTAACCTGCCTTTAGTATTGAAATTGAATTAAATAAAGGATATCTCATGTCATTAGAGCAAGAGATTATTGACAAATTAACGTTAGCATTAACACCTACGCATTTGCAAGTATTCAATGAAAGTCATAATCATAATGTTCCTGTCAATTCAGAAACACATTTTAAAGTTATCATCACTAGTGATGTTTTTGAGGGGAAGCGGTTACTCGCAAGACATAGATTGGTTAATGAAGCCTTAAGTGATGCTTTTAATAAAGGGTTACATGCGTTATCGATGCATACGTTTAGTCCTCATGAGTGGGATGATGCTATGAAGGTACCCGATTCTCCTGATTGCAAAGGCTAAAATTTCACTTAACTGAAAGTGTATAGGATATTTTTAGGGGTTAAACGTTAATCTTGATAAATAGCTTTTTTGCTCAAAATGGGCTATTCGTTATTGTCATTTAGAACGTTATCATATGTTGTTTGCATTATTTCCCCAAACACGTTGAAGCGTGTACCTTAGTTGGGGGTGGGCGGCGATTTTTTTGTAAGGGGTACTGTAAATTTTACCGTGAGTGTCGAATTGTGTCAGCAATGAGGAAAATTAATATGCCGTTACTGGATAGTGCTAAAGTCGATCATACCCGTATGAATGTGCCTGCGGTGAGAAAAGCAAAGTCGATGACAACCCCTAAAGGGGATACGATAACGGTGTTTGATTTACGTTTTTGTATACCCAATAAAGAAATATTAAGTGAGCGGGGGATCCACACTTTAGAACACTTATTTGAAGGTTTTATGCAGAGTCATCTTAATAGTGACAGTATTGAAGTCATCAGTATTTCTCCGATGGGAAGCCGTACAGGTTTTTACATGAGTCTCATTGGCATACCATCCGATATTGACGTTGCTGATGCGTGGTTAGCGGCAATGGAAGAGGTGTTGAATGTGGCTGAGCAGTCAGACATTCCAGAGTTGAATGAGTTTCAGTGTGGCACTTATGACATGCATTCGTTAGCACAAGCCAAAGAAATTGCTCGTAATATCATAGCATCGGGGATTAATGTGGATCACAATCATGACTTATGCTTAAGTGAGGATCAATTAAGAGGTATTTAAAATGATATGACTTAGCCCGTTGCTAATAAGCTTTGTTTTTAGAATAAAGGACAAAAGTCATTATCCCGCCAAAGAAAGCAGTAATCAATACGCTTAAAGTGATTGATTGTGTGTTTTTTGTTCGGGTTTGCTGTCGATATGAACATAATGTCAAAATCGTATGTGATTGATACAGTGTTTCATCTTTCGCTTCAAAACTGACTTCAATGATAAGAATAAGACAATAATAATCGCTAAAATCTCCCATGGACAAGTGCTTGGGGCATTCTAATGTATTGACCTTATTAAATCGAGCCTGTTAATAGTTTGACTTTTAATTTCCTATTGCTGCTTTCCACCTATATTTTTCATGGCGATACTGATGCATTTGGGGTAAAATGCGCGCGACCAGCGTGATAGCGATCGCATCTCAGTGATAAATCTGCGCTAGCTCAACATAACAAAAATTTGTTTACTCTTGTGTGTTTAGCAGGAACGCGGCGCATTGTCTTTCCTTCATAACGTAGTGCTTGTGGATATGATTACAATTAAAAATGGCTTAAACTTACCCTTAGCAGGTGGGCCTGAGCAAGTTGTCCATAATGGCCCAGCCATTAGACATGTAGCTACATTGGGTGAAGAGTATATTGGCTTACGTCCTACGATGAAAATCAAAGTAGGCGATAAAGTGGAAAAGGGTCAGGTTCTTTTTGAAGACAAAAAAAACCTCGGCGTTAAGTATACAGCTTCAGCTAGTGGAACAATTTCAGAAATCAACCGGGGTGCACAGCGTGTCTTGCAATCTGTGGTTATAGATGTACAAGGTAATGATAGTATTGCTTTTGCTAAATATGACGCAGCAGCATTAGCAACACTCGCACCACAGCAAGTTCGTGAAAACCTGATCGAATCGGGTTTATGGACTGCTTTACGTACCCGTCCTTTTAGTCGCGTACCGGCAGTCGATGCTGAAACAGTGGGCATTTTCGTGACCGCGATTGACACTCAACCTCATGCAGCCGATCCCGTGGTTGTAATTAATGGGCATAAACAAGATTTTGTCAATGGCCTAACTTTATTAGCAAGACTGACTTCAGGTCAAGTTTATCTGTGTAAAGCGCAAGGTGCCGATATTCCTGTTGTTAATGCTCAAGTTGAAGAGTTTGCGGGTAAACATCCGGCAGGCTTAGTGGGCACACACATGCATTTTGTCTTGCCTGCATCGGCTAAACGCTCGCTTTGGCATATTCATTATCAAGATGTGATCGCAATCGGTCAGCTGTTTACCACCGGTGAGCTTAATAGCCAACGTGTTGTATCAGTAGCCGGTCCTAAGGCGAAAAAGCCTAGACTGGTTCGGACTGTAGTGGGTGCTTCAATGACTGAATTGCTGCAGGATGAACTTGAATCAGGCCAAGTACGTGTCGTTTCAGGCTCGGTGCTAAATGGTCGTGATGCTAAAGGGCCACACGCTTATTTAGGTCGTTACCATCATCAAGTGAGTTTGCTTGAAGAAGGCACAGAACAAGAGTTCTTCGGTTGGGCGATGCCTGGTTCGAATAAGTTCTCTATCACGCGTGCGTTTTTAGGGCATCTATCTCCTTCTCGTTTATTCAATATGACCACCAGCACAGGGGGGTCAGATCGCGCGATGGTGCCGATAGGCAATTATGAACGAGTGATGCCTATGGATATTCTTCCTACACTGTTATTACGCGATCTCGTATCGGGTGATTTCGACAGTGCGGCAAATTTAGGGGCACTTGAACTCGATGAAGAAGATTTGGCATTGTGTACTTTCGTCTGTCCTGGTAAGTACGACTATGCATCGTATCTGCGTGACTGTTTAGATACGATTGTGAGGGAAGGCTAATGGGTTTAAAGCAGTTTTTCGACCGTATTGAACCGCATTTTGAAAAAGGCGGTAAATACCAGAAGTTTTATGCGCTTTTTGAAGCGGTCTATACGGGTTTTTATACACCCGGTCAAGTGAGCAAGGGTCGCACCCATGTTCGTGATAATCTTGATCTAAAACGTATGATGATCACTGTTTGGGCGTGTGCATTGCCGGCGATGTTCGTGGGTATGTATAACGTGGGCTTGCAAGCTCAAGATGCCTTAGCAGGGGGCTTTGCTTCTCCTGACACATGGCAAGTGAGTATATTTAGCTTGCTTGGTGCCCAGCTGGGAACGGATTCTGGGATCACGACACTACTTTGGTACGGTGCCTGTTTCTTCTTACCTATTTATGCTGTGACCTTCATTGTGGGCGGGATATGGGAGGTTTTATTTGCCTCTGTCCGAGGCCATGAAATCAATGAAGGTTTCTTCGTTACTTCGATACTGTTTGCGTTGACCTTACCGGCCACTATTCCATTATGGATGGTGGCATTGGGGATTACCTTCGGTGTGGTGATTGCAAAAGAGATCTTCGGGGGAACAGGGCGTAACTTCCTCAACCCAGCACTAGCAGGCCGTGCTTTCTTATTCTTTGCTTATCCACTGAATATGTCAGGTGATACCTCTTGGGTAGTTGCCGATGGTTTCTCTGGCGCGACAGCATTGAGTCAAGCGGCGCAAGGCACATTGGATTATGGCTTTAACCAAAACTGGTGGGATGCTTTCTTTGGTTTCATTCCAGGTTCAGTGGGTGAAGTCTCTACCTTAGCCATTTTATTAGGTGGTCTGGTGATCATTTATTCTCGGATTGCGTCTTGGCGCATTGTGGGTGGCGTGATGGCCGGTATGATAGCAGTGTCTTTATTACTGAATGTCATCGGTAGTGATACCAATTCGATGTTTGCTATGCCTTGGTATTGGCATCTTGTATTAGGTGGCTTTGCGTTCGGTATGATGTTTATGGCGACGGATCCGGTTTCAGCCTCTTTCACTAATAAAGGTAAGTGGGCATATGGTATTTTGATTGGCGGCATGGCTGTCTTTATTCGTGTACTTAACCCTGCTTTCCCCGAAGGAATGATGTTAGCGATCCTGTTTGCTAACTTATTTGCACCGTTATTCGACCATTTTGTGGTTCAAGCAAATATCAAGCGGAGGATTGCTCGTGGCTAGTAATAAAGATTCATTCGGCAGAACCCTATTTATTGTCGTTGGCTTATGCTTTATTTGCTCCATTTTTGTTTCAGCGGCGGCGGTGTTATTAAGACCGACCCAAGAGCAAAACAAATTACTGGACAAGCAAAAGTACATTCTTGAAGCTGCGGGTTTGATTGATACCAGTAAAGGGAATGTTGGCAAGGAACAAGTGCTTAATACTTACAATAAGTATGTTGAAGCCAAAGTGGTTAACTTGGCAACAGGTGATTGGGTTCAAGGTATTGATGCTAATACGTTTGATACTAAATCGGAAGCACGTAACCCTAAAACGTCATTTGTGCCTAAAAATGATGTCGCGTCTGTGAAGCGGGTTGCCAACGATCAGGTCGTTTACTTGGTTCGTGATGATGCCGGTAAGCTTAAGACGGTTATTTTACCGATCCACGGCTATGGCCTTTGGTCAACCATGTATGCTTTCTTAGCGGTATCACCTGATTTAAATACGGTGCAGAGTCTGATTTATTATGACTTTACCGGTTCAGGGGAAACACCAGGTTTAGGTGGCGAAGTACAAAATCCAAAGTGGATTGCTAAGTGGACAGGTAAGAAATTGTTTGATGATCAAGGTAACCTCGCTATTAAGGTGACTAAAAATCCAGCAATTGCTTCTTCTCAATACGGTGTTGATGCCTTATCGGGTGCCACATTAACCAGTAATGGTGTGCAGCATTCATTGTCTTTCTGGTTGGGTAACGAAGGTTTTGCTCGCTTTATTGAAAAGGCGCGCAACGGAGGGCTTAGCTAATGGCTAATGCTAAAGAACTTAAACAGGTTCTGACTGGACCTATCATCAGCAATAATCCTATTGCGCTTCAGATCCTTGGGGTATGTAGTGCCCTTGCTGTGACCAGTAAACTGGAAACGGCTTTGGTGATGAGTATTGCATTAACGGCGGTG
Organism: Shewanella surugensis; assembly: GCF_023284005.1. Classification (GTDB taxonomy): domain Bacteria; phylum Pseudomonadota; class Gammaproteobacteria; order Enterobacterales; family Shewanellaceae; genus Shewanella; species Shewanella surugensis. Next base: position 6,663 of record NZ_JAKIKS010000125.1, on the reverse strand, counting down.
ACGGCGTTTTCAAACTTGTTCATTTCGATGATCCGTAATCACATTCCAAGCAGTGTGCGGATCATTGTGCAAATGACTATTATCGCTTCATTGGTGATTGTGGTTGACCAAATCTTACAAGCTTATGCTTATGAAGTTTCTAAGCAGTTATCTGTCTTTGTCGGGTTGATCATTACCAACTGTATTGTGATGGGGCGTGCTGAAGCCTACGCAATGAAAACGCCACCCATGATGAGTTTCATGGACGGTATTGGTAATGGTCTAGGCTATGGCGCGATCTTAATGGCAGTGGGCTTTGTACGTGAATTGTTTGGTAATGGTTCACTCTTTGGCATTGAAATCTTGAAGAAAGTGTCTGAAGGCGGTTGGTATCAGCCTAATGGCTTGCTGTTATTGCCTCCAAGTGCGTTCTTCCTGATCGGTGCGTTGATCTGGATTATTCGTACCATTAAGCCAGAACAAGTCGAAGCGAAAGGATAAAGGCGATGGAACATTATATTAGTTTATTAATTCGCTCTGTTTTTATCGAAAACATGGCCCTATCTTTCTTCCTGGGTATGTGTACTTTTTTGGCGGTATCAAAAAAAGTCACGACGGCGATGGGATTGGGTGTTGCAGTTATCGTGGTATTAGCGATTTCTGTTCCTGTTAACCAAATTATTTATCAAGGTATTTTAGCCCCTGGTGCATTGGCTTGGGCGGGAGCACCGACGGCTGATTTGAGTTTCTTAAAGTTTATTACCTTTATTGGGGTGATTGCCGCTTTAGTACAGATTCTTGAGATGGCACTGGATAGATATTTTCCACCGCTTTATAACGCGCTCGGTATTTTTCTACCTTTAATCACGGTGAACTGTGCCATTTTCGGTGCGGTTTCTTTCATGGTTGAGCGTGATTACACCTTGAGTGAGAGTGTGGTATTTGGTGTGGGTTCGGGTATTGGTTGGGCATTGGCGATTGTCTTGCTTGCCGGTATTCGTGAGAAGCTGAAATATGCTGACGTGCCGAGTGGATTACGTGGTTTAGGGATCACCTTTATTACTGCGGGTCTTATGGCGTTAGGTTTCATGTCGTTTTCAGGTGTGTCTCTGTAAAGAGACACATTAACGGCTTCTTTTTTGAACCTTTAAGGATAAGTTAATGGATATGCTTAAATCTACTCCACTTGAGGTTTACTTAGGTGTGGGTATGTTTACCGCTATTGTATTAGTCTTGGTATTAGTGATTTTATTCGCTAAATCAAAACTGGTACCCAGTGGTGAGATAACAATTAGCATCAACGATGATGCTGATAAAGCGATAACAACGGGTGCGGGTAGCAAGTTATTAGGCGCGTTAGCCGATAATGGTATTTTCGTATCGAGTGCGTGTGGTGGGGGGGGCTCTTGTGGCCAATGTCGCGTGATCATTAAATCGGGTGGCGGTGATATTTTGCCAACTGAACTCGATCACATCACCAAAGGCGAGGCCCGTGGTGGTTGTCGTTTATCATGTCAAGTAAATGTGAAAGCTGACATGGAAATTGAGCTTGAAGAAGAGATCTTTGGTATTAAAAAGTGGGAATGTGATGTTATCTCTAATGATAATAAAGCCACTTTCATTAAAGAGCTTAAGCTTGGGATCCCTGATGGCGAGTCGGTGCCGTTTCGTGCCGGTGGTTATATTCAAATTGAAGCGCCTGCGCATCATATTAAATATGCCGATTTCGATGTCCCTGCGCAATATCGTGGTGATTGGGAACATTTTGGTTTTTTCAAATTAGAATCCAAAGTAGATGATGAAACCATTCGTGCTTACTCCATGGCGAACTATCCTGAAGAGGAAGGGATCATCATGTTGAACGTGCGTATTGCCACGCCACCGCCACGTAACTTGACCTTGCCTTGTGGTAAAATGTCTTCGTATATTTGGAGCCTAAAAGCGGGCGATAAAGTGACGATTTCAGGCCCGTTCGGTGAGTTCTTTGCTAAAGATACTGATGCTGAAATGGTGTTCATTGGTGGTGGTGCGGGTATGGCCCCAATGCGTTCACATATCTTTGATCAACTTAAGCGTCTTAATAGTCAACGTAAGATCAGCTTCTGGTATGGTGCGCGTTCGAGTCGTGAAATGTTCTATGTTGAAGATTTTGATGGCTTAGCGGCAACCAATGAAAACTTCCAGTGGCATGTTGCGCTTTCAGATCCTCAGCCAGAAGATAATTGGGATGGTTACACAGGCTTCATTCATAACGTGCTGTATGAGAACTATTTAAGAGATCATGAAGCGCCTGAAGATTGTGAGTTCTACATGTGTGGTCCTCCAATGATGAATGCGGCTGTGATCGGCATGCTAAAAGATTTGGGTGTAGAAGATGAAAATATTCTACTCGATGACTTTGGTGGCTAATATCACACACTGATTGTGAAACTGCAGAGCTAAGGCTCTGCAGTTTTGTTTATGCTATCAGGTAGATGTATTCAAATATGCGATAGGACGTTAGATTATGAAAATAAAAGTGTTCATAAATGGGCTTGTTCTGATTGGGCTGGTGTTTTTTATTTCTGCTTGTAGTCAGCCAGAACAGGTCATGTCTTTATCGGGCAATACGATGGGGACCACTTATCATATTAAAATAATGCCCAGTGAAAAATCGATTGACGCTCAGGCATTGCAAGTAAAAATTGATAAGGCACTGGAAGAAGTGAACGATCAAATGTCCACTTATCGCCCTGATTCTGAATTATCTCGTTTTAATCAAATGTCCAGTAATGACACTCTCAATGTGTCAGCCGATACAGTGAAAGTCATCAATGAAGCAATTAAACTGTATAAAATTACCGATGGGGCATTGGATATCACCTTAGGCCCTTTAGTGAACTTGTGGGGTTTTGGGCCCGATAAACGTCCAACGACCATTCCAACTCAGGTGCAAATAGATAAACAGAAAGCGAGAACCGGGATCCAATATATCACTGTCAATGGGACTCAGTTAAGTAAAGGCCATGATGATTTATATGTTGATTTATCTTCTATTGCTAAAGGGTTTGGGGTCGATAAAGTAGCGGCAATATTAGAACAATATCAATTTCAGGGCTATTTGGTTGAAATTGGTGGTGAGATCCGGGTGAAAGGCACTAAAGATGATAATCAACCGTGGGTGATAGCTGTCGAGCAGCCTTCAGAAGATGGTGTAGGGGTCCAACAGGTGCTCAGCCCTGGTGATATGTCGATGGCCACATCGGGAGATTACCGTAATTATTATGAAGAAGATGGCCAACAGTTTTCGCATTTAATTGATCCACGAACAGGTTATCCCATTAAGCACAGATTGGCATCGGTGACCGTGCTGGATAAAGATTGTATGGTGGCAGATGGTTATGCGACCGCGATGATGGTGCTCGGGACACAGGCTTCTTTAGCGCTTGCTAAACGTGAGGATCTTGCGATAATGTTGATAGAGAAGAGAGATGATGGCTTTAAAGTCTTTTATAGCAATGCTTTTAAACCGTATATCTCACAGTAGTTGGAGTCAATTATGAGCAGTTTTATTGCGACATTTGTGGTGCTTTTAGCATTTTTCTTTTTAATGTCAATTGGTTATTTGATTAAGCATAAAGCCGTAGCGGGTAGCTGTGGTGGCTTAGGAAGCCTCGGGATTGACAAGGCTTGCGATTGTGATGATCCTTGTGATAAACGCAGAGCCAAAATGGAAGATGAAGACTCCCGCAAAGAGAAATTGACCCAAAATCGTATTATTTGATTGTGATATAAAAATGGAATAATACTTTAAGGCTACCTAGACGGTAGCCTTTTTTATATTATTTTATAACATCGCCTTTCATCGTTAGCGCTATTTCATATTAACTTATTCATTAAAGTGGCCGATATTCTGTGTTTATTGTGATTAACATGAAGCAAGTCTTTGGTTTTTCGATTGTTACCAATTGATACTTTGGTTAATAATCATAGTAGAAGTGAGAATGATTAAGGTTTTGTAAGGTATTGAAAATATTAATTAATTTGATTTTCTCGCTCATTGTTCTATGATTTTTGTTATTGGTCATTTTATCAATTACAGTATTGATGGCTCGAATTTTTATTAGAGCCACTCACTAATCGATCAATTAAGGGAGCTAATTATGAAAGGTCAAGCGAATGTACTGACTCAGTTAAATAAAATTCTCACTTGTGAGTTAACCGCCATAAATCAGTATTTTTTACATGCCCGTATGTTTAAAAATTGGGGATTGAATGAACTTGATGAAAAAGCGTATAAAAAATCCATTCAAGATATGAAGCATGCAGATAAGCTTATTGAGCGAATACTGTTTCTTGAAGGTTTACCCAATCTACAGCAGCTCGATAAATTGCGGATCGGTGAGCATGCTGAAGAAATGATTCAATGTGACAAGGTCATGCTTGAAGAGCAGTTGCTGGCATTACGACAAGCCATTGACGTTTGTGAAAAGATTCAAGATTATGTTTCAAGAGATTTATTTGAAGATTTATTAGAGGATGAAGAAGAGCATCTTGATTGGATTGAGGCGCAGCAAGACTTGATTCAAATGACAGGTGTACAAAATTACCTTCAATCTAAAATGGACTAAATGAGGAGGAAATGATCATGAAAGGCAATAAAGAGATTATCAAAACCCTTAATAATTTACTGGCTGGTGAATTATCGGCTATGGATCAGTATTTTGTGCATGGCCTGATGTATGAAGATTGGGGATTAAATCAATTGCATGAACAAGTATCTCATGAATCCGAAGATGAACGAGGCCATGCTCGGCAGTTGATACAGCGTATTTTATTTTTAGAAGGAACACCCAATGTGGCTAAGCGTGAGGCATTAACAATAGGCAAAAAACCACAAGAAATGCTGCAAAATGATTTGCAATATGAATACATGATTGCGGGAAACTTACGCCAAGCGATTAAATTATGTGAAGAAAAACAAGACTTCCAAACTCGTGAAATTCTTGAGGTTTTATTAGAAGATACCGAATCCGACCATATGTACTGGCTTGAGAAACAATTAGGCTTAATTGAAAAAGTAGGCTTAGAAAATTATTTACAGTCCAAAATGTAACAGAATAAATTTATGATAAATATGCGATGACACAGCCTTTTTGAGTGATAACAGGCAAAGAAAATGACTTTTTTGTGATAATTGTAAATTTTATGTTAATTTTAACTTGAGTTTCTGGCTCAAATAAGGTTATCTATAGTCAAGATTAAAGCTAAAGAGGTTCTGATTGAAGAATATAATCGGGTTGGTATTAGCTTTTATGGACTGTATTTAACGAGTTAACATTGTTTTTTATACTCTTGTTCACTTGTCTAGTTCTTTACGAAATAAAGAGTTTTTACGAAGTAGATCATTATTTACTTGAGTAGAAACATGCTTTTGAGTGTCGATTAAAGAGGTCATAATGAATCATATAGACGATTTATCACAGAGTAATTGTGAGCTAAGAAATGCGGTGTGTTTATTGTTACTGCGTATAGGATCATTAGAGGAAGCATTATCGCATAAGCCTGTGGCATTGAGGTCGACAGCCTCATCTATATTATCGGACGATGAAATTACTATGTTGAATCAATTATTTTAACTGCCTTATTTTTAATAAATTATTCGAAATCAATGCTGTGAAATAGGTTGTTTTATCTGATTACGGCGATGACTCTGCAGGGTCTTTAGAGATCGAAATAAAGGCAAATAACCCGAATAAACAGACATAGTATGCTGGCGACATTAGGTAGTTTGCATTAATCAGAAAAGCCGCAAAGATAGGCGCCGTCCCACCGACGATAGCAACCGATAAACTATAAATAAAACTACTTCCGGTACAACGGATGGGTAATGGCAGTGCGTCAAACATGTATTTAAAAATTGTCGCTGAAATCCCTGTATTTGCAATAGTATATAAGCTTAATCTGAGCATGATAAGTACATGGTTTTCTGATTCCCCCCCCAAAAAAAGCATCAATGCCGTTATGCCTATATTCGGGGTCATGGACTTCATCATGATGTGCATGTCTTTTATGTTCAGCAATCATCGCTATTATTGGGATCAATACAGTCACCCGGCTTGTACAAGCATCATGTACAAGGTCGCTTCGCTCATGGAGTAGCCTAACTTAGTGATCATATAACTCACGTAATAGACATTGCAGGTATAAATATACAGGCACATAAAAGTAGCGATGATGGCGATTCTGATAAAGAGGTGCGAAAGCACATAATGATTAAAGAAAGGATCCCGGTAATAATAAAGGCGAAACGCCAAGCTTCAGGAACGGTTATTTGGCTAACTGCATAAGCAATGAGCCCACCAGTAAACATACCGGCAGATGCCGCGGTACCAATCCAACTCCCTGCTAATATTTTATGTTTTTTAGCGTGTTCAATTTTAAAAAAAATGGACGCATTGTTAAACTCACCCGCCACTGCAATACTTTGTATAAACCGACACAGAAGTAATAATATGGGCGCCGTGATACCGATTAACAGATAGCTGGGGATGAGCCCAATACTGAGTGTTGCGATAGCGATAAGGAAGGCGCTGATAATTAACAAACGGTAAACCCCCGGCTCTGCCGGGGTGACTCGCATAGGTTTCACCTATACCGCGGTATAGGTAGGCTCAAGTCTCGACCAAAAGACAGGAGAGCAAC
>NZ_JAKIKS010000124.1 GCF_023284005.1 Shewanella surugensis | reverse complement strand
CGATTACATCGAACATTGCTTGGAACAGCTATCTCCCCCCAACTGTGATCTCAATAGTCTCTTACCTTGGCATGTTAATCTAAGCAAGGCGTAGTTCGCCGGACGCTCACACAATAACTGCCTAAATTGCTTACTCGTATAATGGCAACCTTGATCTGAATGAAATATCACGCCTTTAGGTTGTTTTCTAACGGAAAATGCCATTAAAAGCGCTTTAGCCGTTAAATCTGTATTGGGTGATTTTGATACTGCCCAACCAATCAATTTTCTGGCAAATAAATCAATAACGACTGCAAGATATAGCCACCTATTTCCAGCCCAAACGTACGTCACATCGCCACACCAAACTTGGTTTGGCTCTGGTACTACAAATTGTCTATCTAATGTATTAGGGATCTCCAGATGTTCATTTGTTGTTTTTTTATAACGATGAGTCTTTATCTGACAGCTCACTAAATTAAATTTTTTCATTAACTTAGACGCTCTATAACGGCTCAGTTTTAGACCTCGCTGACTGACTATACCTGAAAGGGTTCTTGCACCAGCTGAGCCGTTACTTTCCTTATGTGCTATGTTTACTTCACTTTGTAGCTTCATCTCACTCAAGCTCATTTTTTGGATGTAGAGAGCCAATAACGATAACTACATGAATGCCAAGCACATAACAAATCTCAGCCACTGGGTAGCTCTGTTTGATATTGTCAACCATTACAAATAGTTGAGTGAGCCTGATACCAACAGAGCTGTAGCTTTTTTAGAATGTCACTCTCTCTTTCCATCCGATGTATTTTTCGCTCTAACTCTCTAATTTTCAACTGCTCAGGTGTTATTGGGGTTGCTTTGGACTTCCCGCCATTACGTTCATCCCTAAGTTGGTTGACGAACCCACTTCCATTGCGTTAGCCGCTTCAGTAACAGAATAGTTTTGTGCAACAACGAGTAATGCCGCTTCTCATCTAAATTCGGGAGTAAAGTTACGTCTTATACGCTTAGTCATATGATTACCTAAATAATAATGAGGCCATAATATCAACCTCTAACTAGGTGGCCAAATTAACTATGCCACTTCAATCTCAGTGGGTCTGATTCCCCGCAGCTGGCTGCGTAAGTTTTAGTCTTTCAGTATATTAATACCCCGCTTCGCGTAGCGAAGTTGAGCCAAAGGCGAGATAGCTTGCTGCGGGGATTTTTATTCAACGAAGTGTAGAAGGACCGTTGACAGGACATATTTATAAAGTTTGGTCATAAAGGCTTGAAAAATGAAATCACTCTACTTTTTTAATGAAAAAGCACAGTGAAATGATAAACAATAATAATGTTGAGATGGCTGATGCATTTAATATGTATTGGTACGGAGGCAGTTGGGTGTGAGCTTCAATAAAGGCATAGAGGCTGGATATGCTGGCAAAGGCAAAAGTGAATAAGGCTGAGGCGATGCCTTGGGCCTTATTGATATGGATCATCGCAGAGCCCGTCGATAAAGGTATAAAAAAACCTAAACTGAAACACATGATATAAATCGATAACATCATATAAAGCACATTATCATATGAAAAGTTTAAGCCTGCAATACTCAGGGTTAATACCATAAGACTCAATACCCGAATGCTAGGGTGGTGACTTAAGTGTATGTAATATCTATAGGTTAAAATGCCACAAATGTAGATAAAGCTGACTCCAAACAAGAAAAGGTTATAGTGGCTATCACTGATTTGTTCAATATTTGATAAAGCAGCATGAATATTAGTCATGATGATCTGCATAAAAAGGGTGAAACTGATCCCGATAGCTAAGAAATTGAGTACAAACGACTTCTGAGAAAGACAATATTGAAAATGTTTAAGGATGTCTTTAAATGCAATACGTGTCTGTGTGTTTTTATCGACAGAAAGAACGAATGTAGCATAAAAGAATAGGATGATTTCAATAAGGCCCATAAGATAATATGTCCATCGCCAATCGATGGTTAACATATAGCGTGCAAGGTAAGAGGCAATTACCGGTGCAATAATAATATAAATAGAAACATGTGAAAAAGTGTGCTTCATTTCATCGTTATCGCTGGCATGGCGTAAAACAATCGAACGTGCAATGGAGGAGTAACTGCCAGTGCCACAACCGATCAAAATGCAACCAATATAAAAAGACATTAGCCCAGTGGCGCTACCGACGGTGATCAGTCCACTAATGGATGTTACTTGAGCGATTTTAAGGATCTTATTAATCCCAAATACATCGGATAAGCTACTTAACAAGATCGCAGATAAAGAAAAAAACAGAAAGAGTAACCCTATCCCAGAATGGACTTTTGTTAAGCTTAAATCCAATGAACTCGAGATAGTCAATATGAGTGGTGGCGAGATCATTAAGGTCATGTAGCCAATAAAACACAGTGCGTAAGCGAGCCAATTAAAATAAAAGCGGTGCATAGGCGTAATCTTGATGGTTTTATGAGTGTTAATGATGAGTGTAATCCTATTTGAAAAGAATGAGCCTTGTTTGTGGCTGTGTTCTTTGAACATTAAATTTAGGATGACAATATAGGGATGATGGTGTTAAAACGGATGAAATGAGAGGATGGATTTGAGTTATGCCCGCTATCGCCCTTTTTAAAGGGCGATAGGGCGGTTAATATTGACTTTTAAGAGGGCGTTATCGCTATTAAAATAGTGGATTATTTAAATGTATGCTATTCAAATGTATAGTCATCTATTTCAGTATTATCAACAGCCGTTTTATTGAGCGTCACGACATCACCCACCAAGGCGACACCCGCAATGATAGCCCCTGCACCGCATTGAAATGTGGTGTTACTGACCGTTAAGTTATCTCTGTAATTGGACTTAATATTAATGACAGCATTTCCACCCTGACTAATGGCTTTATTTCTGAGTGCTTTCATGGCGGATAAGAAAACCCATTGGCAGGCTTCTTTATCGGTTTTATTGAAGGCATTGGTTTTATTATTGGTTCTAAATTCAACAAAACTTTTGATGACGGGAGGATGTTCTTGCTTACCAAAATAGAAGCTGATGTCATCACCGAGAATGTTTTTAGATTGTTCAAGCGCCAGTGTGTCACTCACTGAATAGTTTTCTATGGTATCTCTTGCGTAAGCAGAGCTTAAGAATAATGGATACAAGAGAAAGATAAAAAGTATTTTTTTCATTTGTGGATCCCAGTATTAGATGAGCGTTTAATTATTTGAGGAGCATAATCTTATCTTAGTCTAACTGTGTTTAGTCTTAACGGTAGGTAAAAGAGGGGTAAAATTAATCTTCGTTATTAAAAAATGAAAGGGAGTGTTGCACCCCCTTTAATAGTGTGTAATTTATTGTGTTTTTATTCTTGGGTTATGATTTGTTGTGCCCTTTAATGCTGTAAATTAAAGGCACTTTCTTTCCTTGATGGTGTGAAAAAAATCGTCCTTGTTGATCTTGAGTGAGATCAGCTGAGACATTATAAGGAGAGTAAGGGATTTCATTAAATGACTCAATGGTGATGCCCGCAGCCAGCAAGGCATTAATCACATCACTTAAGCTGTGTGACCAAACTGCAAGGGTATCGATTTCATCATTATGGTTTTCAGTGTAAGTTGGCTCTTCTATTATTTGCTGCTTGGTAGTGAAATAATCATTACCTGATAATAAATCAACCATGGGATGAAATTCTGCCAGATAAAAAATACCATTGGGCTTTAAGCTTGCGCTAATACCTTGGGCCCAAAGATCAAGATCATTGAGCCAGCAAAGCACTCCATAAGAGGTGAAAATAATATCAAAAAGTTCGGGCTTTGTCTCACGCTGCTTCAAGTCAAAATATTGATAGATATCACTACAGATAAATGCTGCATTCAGGTTTGTTTGGGCAGCGAGCTGCTTGGCTTGTTCAATGGCGACAGGTGATAAATCAATACCGGTGACATTGGCACCCAGCCTAGCCCAAGAAAGCGTGTCTAAACCAAAATGGCATTGCAAATGTAACAGTGATTGATTATTGACGTCACCTAAGGCCTCAAGCTCCATAGGATTAAGGCTACTATTTCCATTCAGAAAACCCGCGACATCATAAAAATCGGATTTAACATGAAGTCGTGTGCGGTTATCCCATGCTTGCTGATTAAGGCTTGCTTCATTCATGGTTATTTCCTGTGGCGACGGAAGTCGCTTGTTGATGCTCTCTTAGGCTCAATTGGCTCTCTAGTTGCCGAATGGCTTGCTGCCATTGCTGCTGCATTTTGGGCTTTTGATGTTTGGTTTTTCGCTTTAAATCTAACGCTAACTGCGTTTCTAACGCAATAAGTTGAGTTAGCATCATGTCATCAGAGTCACTGGCCAAAGTGGTATTTTTGATAGCCTGTTGTGTTGTCGGTGCAGCAGGTAAAGCTAGTCCAGATGTTCGCATGGCATCATATAAGGCATCAATATCAATCCAGTTTGTGAGCTTTCCGTCTTGAATTAACCAATATCGATTGCAGCTTTTCTCAATGATCTCTCGATCATGGCTCACTAAGATAAACCCGCCTTCAAAAGTGGATAAGCTTGTGGCCAATTGCTCTTTACCTTCTACATCGAGATGATTTGTAGGCTCATCTAGGAGGAGAAAAGCATATTTGGCCAAACTTAAGGCGGTAAACAGTAGACGAGATCGCTCGCCACCGCTTAAAGTGCGCACTTTACTTTGATGGTTTACATAGTGAAAGCCACTGATAATTAACGCTTGTTTTCGCTCAAGCTCAGAACTGGGATAAAATGGATAAAGTGCATCGATTAAGCTCACCTCATCATCCAGTTGTTGCATATGCTGATCGTAATAGCCCAATGTGCACCTTTGATGAAATTGAATTTCAGTCACTTGTGCTGAGTTTTTATCTTGATGTGTATTCCATAGCTGCTTAATCAGTGATGATTTACCGCAACCATTAGCCCCTAAGATCGCGATATGATCGCCACTGCGTATTTGCAGATTTTGCACAGGATAAAGTCGTTCTCCACCTGTATGCGCCCTGACTTCAAACTGATCAATGGTGAGTAATCTATCTGCTTGGAGATGTTGACCGTTAAGTCGTAAGGTCCAAGGCGGTAGCTGTGCTTTTTCAACTTGAGCATGGACTAATTTATCAGCCCGTTTTTGCATCATTTTGGCTTTTCTAGAGAGATCTTGATTGTCATAAGTGTGTCCCCAGTGAGCCAAGCGTTTAGCACTACTCTTTATTCTGTCTATTTCTTGTTGCTGCTGTTGATGGCGGGTCTTATCTGTTTCTAGCTGGGTTGCCAGTGCAATCGCCGCTTTGGTTGCTGATAGAGTAAAGTGATGCAGGTTTTTACTATGAATGATCCACGTTTGATTGGTGACCTTGTCGAGTAATCGTTGATCATGAGACACCAAAATAAAGCTGCCTTTGAATGTCTGTAAAAAAGTTTCTAACCAAAGTAATGCTGGTAAGTCCATATGATTACTGGGTTCATCAAGCAATAAAAGATCAGGCTCTAAAATGAGCGCGCGAGCGAGTAATAAACGGTTATATTGACCACCACTTAAACTGGATACACTTTGCCCCCATATTAAACAGGTGAGCCCTATACTGTTTAATAACATTTCTACGCGCCACTGTTCATCCACTTGTTTATGAGCAGCGAGTTTATCTAATACGGCATCAAATAAGGATTTTTCAAGTAATTTAGTCGGTAATGTTTGCTCGACTTTGGCGAGTATACATTGATTCTGATAGGTGATGTTCCCTGTATCTGCTGTTAACTCTTCATTGATTAATTTGAGTAAACTGCTTTTTCCTGAGCCATTGTGGCCAACTAATCCAATACGGTCACCTTTAGTGACGGATAAACTGATGTTATTAAGTAATAAAGAGGTATGCAGATTTAATGAAACTGATTGTAACGATACGAATGTGGTCATTGTTTTTACCTGAATTTAGGGTGTAAAAACCCTCATCAATAAACGCTGACGATAATTCAGTGAGCCGAGTGAAGTGACTCTAAAGGGTGAAGCTAACACATTTTCTATTAATGGGTTAGTACAGGTTTAGCTCTGGCTCTGATTATCGCAGCACGGGAGTGCAGTGTTCAGAGCGCTTGATGGCGAAAAAGTGGCGAGCAAAATCTCTTTGGCACGTATACATAACAAATCCTCCTTTTTTAGTTAATGATTACCGTTATAGGTTGTAAACAATGATAAATCTTACTGGTCATAAAAACAACTGATTTATTTGAAATCATCATTCATCTTTAACTCATTATCGAATTGTGGCGTTTATTTAGGGAGATAGGATTGATTTGTAGCCTGTTAGTGGCATGGACATTTAGTCCTAAAGTGAATAGGTTCATCATAAGCCCCTAATCAAAAGGAAATATCAATGATCTATGCCAATCCTGGAAGTCATGATGCACTTATGCAGTTTAAAACGCGATATGGAAACTTTATTAATGGTCAGTGGATTGAACCCGTTAAAGGGCGCTATTTTGATAATTTAAGTCCCGTTAATGGGGAGGTTTTTTGTCAAATACCTCGCTCAAGCGTGGAAGATATTGAACTGGCACTTGATGCCGCTCATAGCGCCAAGTCTGCTTGGGGCTGCACTGCAGTGACAGAACGTTCCAATATATTATTGAAAATAGCTGATTGTATTGAACAGAATTTAACTCGACTGGCAGTAGCCGAGACATGGGATAATGGTAAAGCCATTAGAGAAACACTCGCTGCAGATATTCCTTTAGCAGCGGATCATTTTCGTTATTTTGCTGGGTGCTTACGGGCGCAAGAAGGCAGTATAGGGCAGATTGATGACAATACCATAGCGTATCATTTTCACGAGCCTTTAGGCGTTGTTGGGCAAATTATTCCATGGAATTTTCCAATATTAATGGCTGCGTGGAAGTTAGCACCTGCCTTGGCGGCAGGAAATTGCATTATTCTTAAGCCTGCTGAGCAAACGCCTGCATCGATATTAGTGCTAATGGAATTAATTGAGGATTTAATGCCCGCAGGAGTCTTGAATATAGTGAATGGATTTGGCGATGAAGCGGGTCATGCATTAGCTTCTAGCACAAGGATCGCTAAAATTGCGTTTACTGGCTCAACACCTATTGGATCACATATTTTAGCGTGCGCGGCAAAAAATATTATTCCATCAACGGTGGAGTTAGGTGGAAAATCGCCAAATGTGTTCTTTGAGGATGTGATGGATTTTGAAGATGAATTTTTAGATAAATGCATCGAAGGTGCAGTGCTTGCTTATTTAAATCAAGGTGAGGTATGTACTTGTCCTTCACGTTTATTCATTCATGAGAACATTTATGATGCCTTTATTGCCAAAGTGATCGAAAGAACCAAGAAAATTATTAGAGGTAATCCTCTCGATACAGATACTATGGTGGGGGCACAAGTATCGAAAGAACAATTTGATAAAATTTTAAATTATATCGAAATAGGTAAAAAGGAAGGGGCGGAAGTATTAATCGGAGGTAAAGTAGAAGCCTTAGATGAGCAGTTAGATAAAGGATTTTATATTCAGCCGACTTTGTTGAAAGGAACAAATACTATGCGAGTGTTTCAAGAAGAGATTTTTGGACCAGTCATTTCATTATCAACCTTTAAAACGGAAGAAGAGGCGGTAAAACTGGCGAATGGTTCAGAGTTTGGTTTGGGTGCAGGCGTGTGGAGTCGTGATATTAACCGTGCCTATCGTATGGGGAGAAAAATAGAAGCGGGGCGGGTATGGACGAATTGTTATCATATGTATCCAGCTCATGCGGCTTTTGGCGGATATAAAAAATCGGGTATAGGGCGAGAGACTCATAAAATGGCGTTGGAACATTATCAGCAAATCAAGAATATTATTGTGAGCTATGATATTAACCCTCAAGGATTTTTTTAATGTAAGCTTCGATGAGCTATGGTTAAAGGATCAGGCTAAGTCAGCTCCTTTTTTGATTGCGATGACATTCAGGAGTCACCATGATCTATAGGCTCTTGCAAAGAAAAAGACAAAGGACTGTCTGGCATTATTCAGGCTATTTTTATGGGATGTTGCTGATAGGGTTAAGTGCCATTATTGAGGTGAGTGCTGATGCCAGTGAAGTCAATCAAAGCCGTGGTTCCCAAGATATCAAATGGGATCGACTGGGTAAATTACGCGTGTATAAAAAGACGAGTTGTACCGCAACTTTAGTGGCGCCAAATTTAATTGTGAGTGCAGCCCATTGTGTTTTTGATAGGGACAGTAATGCTTATGTGAGTCCCCATAAATTACTATTTTATGCTGGACTGAAGGGCAATGACATTAAAGCTAAAGTGAAGATAAAGCGTTATACGGTACCAAGTAAAACGTTTCCGACAGGGCAATTTACAGAAAATGCCTTATTGATCGATTGGGTGGTTTTGGAGCTTGAAAGACCAATAGGGTGTACTTTGGGGAGCTTTCCATTATGGGATCAGCAAGTCGGGGCAATCAATAAGCTGATCACGGCAGGTTACGCCAGCGGTAATTTTACACAACTCACTCAAACCGATACTTGTGAGTCAGCAGTGCCAAGAAGTGATTCTACAATGTGGCGGCTTAAAAATTGTGCGTTAAAAAAAGGGGATTCAGGCGCACCCATTTTGGTTCAGATTAAAGGGCAAGCTGAACCTTACATTGCAGGGGTTATTTCTGCTGGAGCGAATGACAGCCGAGGGCGTTTTCGTGTCGTTGCAGTACCCGTTGAGCAATTTACTAACACAGTGAATAATAAAGCGATTTCATGTAAGCAACCTATTTTTTTAGTCTTATTATGGAATGTTAAGATTGTTTTTTTACGGAGTTTAACGGCTTCGATTCCATCCTTTCATTAAGCTTTCTTATTTTATTTTCCGAATCTAGCATGCAAAACCCTCTTCATTAATAAAAATATATAACCATGTATTTCTAATAAATAATATAAAACTTAAGTCTATGTTTTTTTCTGTTTAAATAGTGTGTTTAATGCTTATCTAGTTTTACGAAAATGTAGTTTAAGTGAAACGACAAGGATGAGGAGCAGTCTAAAACATGAACAATGTATTTAAGTTATCAAGTTTGTCGGCGGTAGTATTACTTGCAATAACAGGATGTGGTGGGGGATCCGATCATGTGACGGGCTCTGAAGGTTCTTCAGAGAACACAGCCCTAAGTGTTGCTGATGTTGAAATTAAAGCGGCAAAACATTGGCTTCCCGTTGAAGCCAGCCTAGGGGTAGATCAACAGGCTGGTGATACTTTTAGTGTTATTTTTAAGGACGGTGATCAACTCGTTAAGCCAGAAGGTGGGGTATATTATTTTAGTCATGGCACTCTTAACATGATTGATAATAAGTCATTTCGTTATATCTCACTGACTGGTGAAGATGCAGAAATTACTTATACCGTGACAGTCAATAATCAATCGGCCAGTGCGGCCATTTTAATTTCTGATGTCATCAGCGATCCTTTGGCTAATCAACAATGGCATTTACGTAATACTGGCCAAAAAGCTTATGCATTAAATGAAGCACTAGGGAGTGCCTATATTCAACTTTTAATGGAAAATGGCTTTAGTGAGGAGGATGCCACAGTTATGACAGAAACTTGGTATCAAGAGAGTATCGCTAAACTCATTCCTGATGAAGATATGAATGTGGTTGAGGCTTTTGCATATGGCGTAACAGGGCAAGGGATGACGGCTGTTGTTGTTGATACTGGACTTGAAATAAACCATGAAGACTTAATTACAAACATACTACCGAATAGATCACTTAATCTGGATGGTGATGCCATCAATAAGATGGATCCGACATCGATAAGTGAGTTGGGCGATCATGGTACCAGTGTGGCGGGACTCATTGCTGCTGAAGGTTGGAACGGCTTGGGGGGACGGGGTGTTGCGCCAGATACTAAACTGATTGGTATGAAATACCTTAGTAATAATACCAATTCTCCACAAGCTGATTTTTTAGTTCATGGCTTTCCTGGTAGTGGTATTGCATCTAGCGATAACATTGCGGTTTTTAATCGTAGTTATGGGATCACTTATCCTACTTTCTTTAGTTATTCAGAAATCGATGAGTCTATCGCATCTTACCCGAGTTTAAATTTAAGAGAAGGCAAGGGAGCACTTAATATTAAAGCCAGTGGTAATGGCTTTAATGATGATGGCGCAGAGGGATCGATTTGTCTTGATAATGGTGCAAATGCTTTAGGGTTAACGTGCTATAGCAGTAGCTTTGAGCTGAGTCAGGCTCATCCTTATTATTTAAGTGTTGCGGCTGTGAATACGGATGGAAAACACGCCAGTTATTCAACGGCGGGGGCGAATATATTTGTTTCGGCGCCAGCGGGGGAATATGGCCGATGGGCACCGGCGATGATCACCACAGATCAAATGAGTTGTTTAAAAGGCTATGCAAGCTTTAATAGTCGAGCGGCACAATATTATGGTGAAGATCTTACTGCGCAAATGTATCCCTTTAACTATCCTGCTCATGACGATAATTTAAGCTGTAACTATACGTCGACTTTTAATGGAACCTCTTCTGCTGCGCCGAATGTATCCGGCGTGGTGTCGTTAATTTTGGCGGCAAACCCAGAGCTCACTTGGCGTGATGTTAGGCATATATTGGTATCAACCAGCAGTCATGTGGACTTAGAAGATAAACCTGTGTTGCTGAAAATGTCGAATGGAACTTTTATTGCTCATGACGCATGGGTGACCAATGATGCGGGATACCCTTTTAATAATAAATATGGTTTTGGTCGTGTGAATGCGGGAGCCGCTGTGGCAATGGCGCAGTTTTATACTAAAGATTTGGGTGAACAAGTCATCAGTGAGTGGCAAGGAGAGGGGAGCAGTATTGGTGATAAACCAATCGCTAAGCTGATTAAAGACAATCATATTGATGGCGTGTCTGTTAGCGTAGAAATACAAGAAGATTTAACGTTAGAAGCAGTGCAGTTTAAATTTGATGTGGCTAACTCAGATATGTTGAGTGAATTAATTGACAGTGAAGGGAAACGATTTAATACCACGGCAGGTATGGATTTAGCCATTGAAGTTATTTCACCAAAAGGAACCAGAAGTGTTTTGCTTTCTTCAAAGCAGGCTTTATTAGTGCCAGCTTATTCGTTTAGTGAAGGAGTGCAGGAAGGCTATATCATTAAGGATGGTGTTTTTTTATCGAATGCGTTTTATGGTGAGTCGAGCAAAGGCACATGGACGTTACGGTTATTGGATACGAGTAGTCAAGATATTTCACTATCTGAACCTGGGACCGATCTGATTAAAGCCGAATATTATATGAACAATCGTGAAGACAGCATACTAGAAGGTTTTGCTGTGAGGGTATTTGGTCATTAATCAAAAAATAGAAATGATTAATTGATAAAAAAGATACTTAATATTTCAAGTCACGCTCAAGCTGTTGAATAAGGAGAGTCATCATGAGAAAAGCATTGTTATTGACGGTTATCGTAAGTTTACCCTTATCTTACACTGTATCCCTACCGGCCCAAGAGCCATCGAATCATACCATGACGTTATTGAATGAAGCGAGAATACAAGCGAAACAACTATCAAGCCAAAAGCAATATCATCTCACAATAGAAAAAAGTGACTTTGGCGCCTATAAAGTAGAGTATCAATTAGCGTTAGTACCTCAAGGTATTGCTTCAGTCGATGATAGGGTGGCAAGTTTAGGTACCATGTCGGTAATGAAAAGTGAAAGGCCTATACATCGCGTGATAAAAGGGACATTAGCCCGTAATGTATTGACGAATAAATTGGCGCCAATTTCAGGATATATTACTGTCTTATTAGCCAAAGATGTTTCAGTTGATGACGTTACACAAACGACTGGATTGGAAGTGGTGACATCTTATGCTGGTACTCAATTGGCGGTTTTAAAAGTGGCTGACGATGCCGATATATTATTGGCAGCGAAAAAAGTAAAAGACTCTGGGCTGGTGGTGCAAACAAAAATTGAAGTATTGGATGTTGTGTACGAAGCGTATTAAATTTATTGTTTTTAATAAGTATGAAATAAAAACCGACAATATCACATTGTCGGTTTTTTATTTGACATTAATTGATGAAGATCATTTGTTTTAAATGTATTGACCATGTTCAAGTTAACTCTATTATGGGGGGGGATGGACTATTAGGTTGTATTACTATTATCACTATCTGAAACATTACTATCATCGATAAAAATCGTGTGTTGTAGGTGATGACAGTATTGTTTCAATGCCTGTTTTTAATTGAGTTAAGCGGTGGTAATTCTATTTGTGTATTGTTGTTTTATAAAGTAATGGCTGATGTGTATTTATCATTGTAGGTTATTACTGTGGGGGTAGCATTAATATGGCGTAAGTACTTATTGCTTTTGCCAATAATCTAGATGAATCTCGTATTAAATAATCATTAGAGATAAAGTGAGTAAGGGCGCGGTGGAGTGCTGATGATAAAGGTTAAAAGTCATTTTAGTTAAAGTGAATAGGTTTTTTTGAAGTGTTTATGATAAATATCACAATTGATGAGTCAACAAGGTGATTTGACCCATCAATGATTTTAAATTTATTGACTAGAACGTTTAACTAATTCATAAACCACTTTTGTGAGCGGTTGGTTATTATTTGAAGCTGATTGTGCACGTTTTTTCCAATATTCAGGAATAGACTGTCCCTCTTTCCATTCACCGTACACTTTAGGATAAGATTGCGCTATAGCGTTTTTTGTTGGTGTCCATAGGAAATCGGGATGGGCATTAGAGTACCATTCACCACCAATAATAGTACCTTGTTTATCAATTTCTAAGTCATAAAAGTAATCAACGGTTACCGTGTGATCACGATGTTCATTGTCAGTCTTATTATGTGTAGGGCTAGTCTCAGATAAATATTCTAGTTCCATTTTTACACCAACAATTTGGGTAGCATCATCAGAACGATAGGATTGAAATTTATCATTTTTATAAGCATCGATGTTGATTATGGCATCTTCTAACGTGTCTTTAGTCGTATTGGAAACTAAATTAACGTATTTTAGCTTATATGAAAGAATAGGTTGATTCCAAACTTGGTAATCATAAGTGGCATCCATTACTAGGCTGCGTTTACTGATGCCTATTTGATTTAATATTGCGGTGTGGAAACTACCAGGGTTATTGTCAAAACAGCTTTGCTCAATGATACGTCCATTTTCATCTTTTTCTGGATTTTTGATATTACATCGTTGTCCCATAAAGTTACTTTGATAGGGAGAGCTTGCCCAGAGTAAAGTGCCGAGAGCCTTAATATCTGATGGATAAAACATTAAATCATCGCCTTTGGCATCTTTGACTGTAATGGCTTTTTGGGGTCTATCCATCATATAGGCAGCGGCAGCCCATCCGTGGCAGAGTCCCATCCAGCCTTCTACTTCGCCATATGAATCGAAATAACTTTTTCCTGAATCCCATGCACTGCTTGTTAAGCTCATATTCTTATCTCCGACTAACAAATCATATTTTTCAGCGGGAGATAGGTTATTTTTTTCGTCATCGATATATTGTTCAGCAGGCTTAACGGTGTGAGAAAAATCATAATATTCTTGCCAATTATTGGCACTGGGGTTATCGGCATATCGCCAGGCGCTAGCGCCAGAATATAATGGCCAATAGGTATCAGACCAGGCTGTACGGGGTAAATGACTTTCTTGAGTTGCTTTACTATCGAGTTTGATTAGGTTGGTTTCGAGCTTAAAACCAAGATCAACCAAATGTGCTGGGTTATCGGTGTTGTAATCGATTAAACTGAAACTATCAAAGTTAAGTGCTTTATTATTTTTATTAATGAAGTCTTTTCTTGATTTATCTTTTAATTTTACAAAGTTGTTTTCGTTTATTTCTTCATTAGAAAAAAAAGCAGGGAGCTCACTTCCATTATTAGATCGCTTAACGGGGATTTTATTCATTACCTGAGTTGGATTTTCATGAAATTCATTAAAAAAAGGGACAGTGTCATCTGCTGCACAAGTTGAATGTGACATGGAAAATAAAATGGCACCAATCGATAATGATAAAATGTTCTTATTCATAGTTATTATTCCTTAACCTATATTTAAATGGTGTGAGTTTCAATTGTTATTAATCAACCTTGTTAGGTCATTGAAGGTATATTAATAATATCAGTATGTAAATGAGATTAATTATCAATAAACTTATGATTAAATAGTAGTAAAAGCTAATTTTTATATTATTGTTAAGGATTGTTTTTTTTGATTTAATAATAGTTAGTTCTAAATTAGACTTTAATTTAAATACTGTGTGAGGCACTGATATTGAGGTTGATGATTATTAGTGATAGGGGGCGGGTGACGGCATCTGATTTTTTATTACGTTATATTATTAAGGTGGATTATATTGTTTCATAAAAGTTAATGGAAGTTCATCTTATTTGTTAGACCTATGTCTATCAATATTATTCTGTATATCATTAGGCATGAATAGTTTGATTCAATGTGAATAAAATACACCGAAGAGTTGTTCGTTGTAAAAAAATGATTATTCATATGATTCACTTTAAAATGAAAACACAGAGATTTATTATTGAGATGATTGGGTGATTGTTCCCTTGAGTAGAGGCGTTTATGCTCAAAGGTTAATGATATAAATTTAAATTCGCACTATTTCTTCTATTAGGGAATATAAGGGAGCATATGTCAGTCACATTAGGCACGCCATTATCAAGTATGGCAAAGAAAGTATTATTATGTGGTTCAGGTGAACTAGGTAAAGAAATAGCGATTGAGCTACAAAGGTTTGGGGTTGAAGTTATCGCTGTCGATCGTTATGCAAAGGCACCTGCTATGCAAGTGGCACATCGTAGTCATGTTATAGATATGCTCGATGGTCAAGCATTACGGCAAGTGATAGAAAATGAACAACCCGATCTCATCGTGCCTGAAATAGAAGCCATCGCGACTGATACATTAGCGGAATTGGAAGAAGAAGGTTTTCATGTTATTCCAACGGCAAGAGCTACTCAGCTTACAATGGATCGAGAAGGTATTCGTCGTTTAGCGGCTGAAGAGCTTGGGGTAAAAACGAGCGATTATGTTTTTGCGCAAACAAAAGAGGCCTATTTAGCAGGGGTAAAGAACATTGGTTTTCCCTGTGTGATTAAACCGATTATGAGCAGTTCAGGGAAAGGTCAATCGGTATTGAAAAATCCTGAAGAAGTTGATGCTGCTTGGTATTATGCACAAGATGGAGGCCGGGCCGGAAAAGATAAAGTCATTATTGAGGGCTTTGTTGAGTTTGACTTTGAAATAACCTTGTTAACTGTTAGGCATAAAGATGGGACGTCATTTTGTGCACCCATTGGGCATCGTCAAGAAAATGGAGATTATCAAGAGTCGTGGCAACCTCAGCAGATGAGTGTTCATGCATTAAAACTAGCTGAGGATATTGCTGAAAAAGTGACCTCGGACCTCGGAGGTTGGGGGGTTTTTGGTGTGGAGCTATTTGTAAAAGGTGATGATGTTATCTTTAGTGAAGTCTCTCCACGCCCTCATGATACGGGACTTGTGACGTTGATGAGTCAAGATTTATCCGAATTTGCTTTGCACGCTCGAGCTATTTTAGGATTGCCTATCCCGAATATCGTTCAGCGGGGTCCCTGTGCGAGTCATGTTATTTTAGTCAAGGGAGAAAGTCATCGTGTATGCTTTGGACATGTAGATGTTGCTTTATCTGTTGCTAATACTCAGTTACGTTTATTTGGTAAGCCTAAAGTCAGTGGGGTCCGTCGAATGGGGGTGGCATTGGCTGCTGGAGAGTCAATCGATCAGGCGCGTAAATTAGCTCAAGAGTGTGCGGTAAAGGTGACTATTCAGCTTTAATGTTTTTTAATCAGAGTGGAGTGAATGTAAATAGTTAAAATAAATAATCAATATTGAGACCAATATATTTTTCTGTTTCCGCTCCGCTATTTCCCTCGTAGCCTTTGTCATAAGTGCGATCGACATAATAAAGAAATAAATCCTAGATCTCAGCAATAAGCGACACACGTTTACCTGTTAAAAACTCATAAGGACTGAGAAAGTTTAACGCCTTTCTTGGCCTCATGTTAATTAAAAATTCAGCATTGG
>NZ_JAKIKS010000123.1 GCF_023284005.1 Shewanella surugensis | reverse complement strand
TAAGGTGTTCGATCAGGGTCATTGGGTTACCTCTCAGAAAGTGAGGTGCGATTAGATCACAGTAATTCAGCAGATTCAATCTTTGTTAACAAAGTGCGATCCCGCCCTGTGTTGCAGACAACCTCACCTCTAGTCATTCATCAATGACTGGACTTTGGTATAATCATAGTCCTCAAGGTTGCTCCACTATGAATGTTATCAACAGGGTAGATACAGGTGCCTTTACTGGTCAGTATTCCAATGGCCAATCTGGCTGGTGTGCAAAATCTGGCGATTGGTTTCCTTTAACAGGCGCACTCACTTCAGAAAATGCCATTACTTTCACTGTAAAATGGAAAAATAGCAGTACAGATTGCAACTCAACCGCAGTATGGACTGGAAATAAAAA
Source organism: Shewanella surugensis (assembly GCF_023284005.1). Lineage (GTDB taxonomy): Bacteria > Pseudomonadota > Gammaproteobacteria > Enterobacterales > Shewanellaceae > Shewanella > Shewanella surugensis. The sequence goes on along the minus strand of NZ_JAKIKS010000123.1, from coordinate 15,846 downwards.
AGATAAGTTAATTAAAACAAAATGGGTATTAACCTCTTCAACAAGAGATCCTGTAACGGGCAGTGATACATTCACCCGAGATTGTCAATGCCGTCGTTGTCCTGAGCCTGAAGTAAAAAGTAAAACCAATAACTAAATGTTATCACCAAAGAAAAAATACCCCGATGCAAATGGTCATCGGGGTATTTTTTCTTGCGACATATCCCTTATCACTTTAATAAGAAACCAGCACTTAATATTAAAACGAATGAGGATAAAATGTGCATGACAGACTCTTAATAAGCGCCTTGCTTTATCACAGATTATTATCCAAACAAATAGCTGCCTAAATCATATGCACCTGCAGCAGCAAAACCCACTCCAGCACCAATACCCGCACCGATAGCCGCGCCATTATAAGCCGCTGCAGTAACCGCTGCAGTTGCACCAGCAACTGCACCAGGGGCCATTGCCGCTCCTAGTATCCAGCCTGCTGGTGCAAACGCTGCGAACGCTCCTCCAATAACGATAGCCGCTCCACCAACAGCCACGACTCCAGCAGCTGCACCGATCACTGCACCAACACCGATGGCACCCGTATATCCACCAACACTTAATCCACCGTTCACTTGCTCAATTTGACTCAGTGTTAATGTTTGCATTTTATTTCCTAAAATTGTTTATATGATGATTATATTCAAAGACAAAAGTCTTCTGATTAACATTATTCTATCGTCTTGCTTAATGATTTAAGTTCAATAAACAAGTCTACTTTTATCCGAAATTTTTATTTTCTAATAAAAAAGTCATCAATGGCAATAAGATTATTCCATCACAATACACGCTAAAATAATATGCAACAATGTTAGAGTAATGACTCTAAGCTGTAATTTATACCTTGGTTTATATCTAGTTTTAAATTTATTTAAAATCGCTATCCCCAATGACAAAATAAAACGTAAGCATATGTATAAAATAAATTAACCTAAGGTGTTTTATCTTCAAACATCAATATCAAGCAAATCATTTAAAATAAAGCACAGCTTAAAATGCTACACTTCTTTAAAATACATCGCATTTATTAACAGATCAACCCACAATGAGTTACATTAAAAATAACAATCACAACTTAAATCGTCATTGCGATACATGTCACAGCCCTCCCGATAATCCATACCCAAAGAGAGCACTCTTATACTCTACAACATCGACTTAACTTAAATTCATTCCAACTCAATAATACAATGTTAAATTGTGATTAATACATCTGTACTCGCGATAATAATTGCCGTATAGATTTTTATACCTAAACTAAAAAATTAATGATTTTCAGCTTTATCATATTACTATTACTTTATGCCAAAACTATTGTCCATAATTGCCCGCTGATGACTTCTATTTTCATTATTCTTTTTTTAGTCACACTTTCCGATAAAGAGGCTGCAATAGAAAACGTTTTAATAAAAAAGCTCTCTAAGGTTTAGATGTGACTTAATCGTTTTATTCTAATCCAACAAACAAATATTAAGTGAACCATGAGTAAATAACCCGTAATCATTAAGTCATATAAAAGTGAATAATCACTTAATCCCCCATTTAATATCACTGAATGACTTTTGTTATTTTAACATTTACTTATTCGACATTAAAAACACCTCTCAACCACTAAAGCAATGAATATTAAGCAAATAATACTAGTGTTATTTGAAATTATTACCTTGTAAATAATATTCAGCCGATTTAATACTACCAAATAGAGTAAATATAAGCATGGCACTCACCATTCAATCCTCAAGCATTATCTGGCATTCTCATGCGTATGCGGTTGCCCTGAAAGAGAACAATTGTTGGGGTAAACAATTTTTTATTTATAAATTAGGGGAAGATGAGTGAAAGATCCTAAAGATAAACGTGCTAGCGAGACTTCAAATAAACTCAGTCGCCGTCGTTTTTTAAGTGGAGTTGCTGCAATAAGTGCGGGTGCCTCACTCAATGCATATGGCTTAAATAGCGATAATAAAAACATACCCAAAACAGCATTGCTTTCACCAACAGAAATAGATACAGCACTACAAAAAAATGTGAAGAACATCGTCGTTATTTATGCCGAAAACCGAAGTTTTAATAATCTTTTCAGCGACTTCCCAGGCCTTGAGCAACCATTATCATCACTGAAAGCAGCTCAGTATCAACAACGGGATAGAAACGGAGATATCCTTGATACGCTTCCCGAAATATGGGGAGGTTGTGTCCAGCTAGGTCCCCAGAATGTCAACGGTGTGGATTATCCCACTGATGTTCAATACCAAACCAACTTACCTAACGCCCCTTTTGCGTTAAAGGGACCTAATGGAGAAGATTTACCTTTTGGGCTTGTCACGAGAGATCTTTGGCATGTATTTTATCAAAATCAAATGCAAATTAATGGTGGAAAGAACGATCACTTTGCTGCATGGGCAGATTCAGGTGCCTTGACTATGGGGCACTATGGACAAAGCCGTTACTCTCTACGTCTATGGAATGTTGCCAAAGAGTTCGTACTGTGTGATAACTTCTTCCAAGGAGCCTTTGGTGGATCTTTTCTTAATCATCAATATTTAATCAGTGCAACTGTGCCTTTTTATCCGAACGTACATCGTTCGCCAGCTAAAACACAAATAGCAACACTACAAACACATAATCCCCTCGATACTCGATTAAAGCCATTGAAAAGCTCCCCAGAAAGCGCAATGGATGGGCCACCTGAATTTGGTCCCAGCGCATTAACACCTGACGGGTATGCCGTTAATACCATGGCGCCGCCTTATTGGCCAAGCTGGAGTCGAGATCCAAAACAACCCGATTATGCAAAATGGGACGAACCCAATACATTAGTCCCACAAACCCATGAACATATTGGAGACAAACTCTCTAAAAAGAACATTGAATGGGCGTGGTATGCTGGAGCGTGGTCTGCCACAATTGAGGAGTATAAAGACTCAGACGGGATCCCTAAAATCCCTAATTTCCAATATCACCACCAGCCTTTTAATTACTTTAAAGCACAAGGGCCTGAACACCCCATTGAACGCAGTAAACGTTTACGTGACGCAGGGCTCGGTAATGACTCAAGTACAAACAAATTTTTCCAAGATGTAGAAGCGGGAAAGTTACCCCCAGTCACTTTTTACAAACCCCAAGGCAACCTCAATATGCATGCGGGTTATGCCGATATAGAATCTGGCGATAGACACATCGACAGAACATTAAAAGTCTTACAAGAAAGTCCCCAGTGGGACAATATGGTAGTCGTTGTCACCACGGATGAAAATGGCGGCTGGTGGGATCATGTTGCGCCACCTAAAGGGGATAGATGGGGCCCAGGATCACGTATTGCAGCACTCGTTGTTTCTCCTTTCTCACGTAAAGGTTTAGTCGATCATACTCACTATGATACGGCTTCGATACTGCGTTTAATCACTCGTGTATTTGACTTAGAAATCTTAGACGGCATCACACAAAGAGATAAGGAAATGATAGCGCGAGATCAAACCCCTTTTGGTGATTTAACCAATGCACTCACTTTCTCGCGTTAATACTCTTTACTTTAGTTCATCATTTAGGGCCTTTAATCAAAGGCTCTCATTTCACCCTATATCTCATACCAAAATAAGAACAATCATTCACTATAAGCTAAAAATAACCCTTTAGAACACGGTTAACCACGTCAACTCTAAACCTCTAAATTCAATGTCAATTTGATTAAATGTTATATTCCTAACTCTCTTGTTATGCTAGTTTAAAAAAAAGATCAAGAATTAAGGACGTTATGCTGTTACATAAGATACAAACACAGATATTCACTCTAGTGATGCTACTCACGCCTCTTTTCAGCTATGCAGCCAGTGAAAACACACCACTCACAGCCACCATTATTGGCTCAGGCTCCCCTATTTATAACGAAAAAAGAGCCAGTGCAAGTGTCCTAATATCGAATGGGAATACACAGCTTTTAGTGGATATGGGCAATGGGACTCAAGCTAATTTAGCCAAACTTGGAATTGATACACGTACTTTATCAGGCTTATTATTTACTCACCATCATCTCGATCATAACGAAGAATTTGTGCCCATATTTATCCGCTCTTTGTTAGGTCGACAGCACTTTAGCATTATCGGACCGCCTAACACGGTTAAGCTTACGCAACAAAATCTTGACCTCTACAGTGACGATATTGCTTACCGACTCGGAAAAACCAACAGACAACTATCTTATCGCGAAAAAGCTTTTGACGTAAAAGAGTTACAAGGTGGGGAGTCATTTACAATAAACAACATTCGAATATCGACCATTCAAGTCCCCCATAGCATACACACGATTGCTTACCGTTTTGATTATCAAGGACAATCAATAGTTGTAACAGGCGATCTGACTTATTCAAAAAATCTTGTCACGCTGGCCAAAGATGCAGACATTATGATCATCGACTCTGGTGGTATGGTGATGGAAAATGGAAAAAAGAATAAACGGCGCAATAAACAAAAAGCACAGCAAGAAAATAAACAAGCTCTAAGCAGCCGCGAGAGAAATGAGAGACAAGGTAAAAATAATCATACTCCGCGTATTCGCGCACATCTAAACTTGGCTGAATCAAGTTTATTGGCAAAACAAGCCAATGTGAATACATTGGTTTATACCCACTTTGTGTCGGGAATTGTCGATAAAGAAGCCAGCTTAAAGATTATCCGGAAGCAATACAGCGGCAAGGTCATTTTTGGCAAAGACTTAATGTTAATCGATACGCCAGATAAACATAATCCCTAAAAATTGATAATACTAAAGGGGAAAAGCAGATGTTTCCCCTTTCAGTGTGAATTTGATCTCCCGCTAAAAGATCACATGCTTAAGCTCACAATTTCTCAACCAACAATACCTAAACTAGTAATGCCTAAACCTAACATTAGCGGCGTCTTAATTAACTAAGACACAAGAAGTAAAAATGCTACACACTCACTATTTTGGTGTACCACTGTGAAATTTAAAATCGCTATCAGGCATTGAAATCAACTCAGCCTCCACAGTCGCGAACAATGCTATGCGTGATTGAATATCTTCTTTAACGGACTGATTTGATATTTTCTTCGGCTTTTTATTCGTCCCCGAATTCGACATCGTTTCAGCAATCGACTCGGCTAAGGTTAAATAGTCCTGATAATGACGCGCCTCAGATCGCAATAATGACACATAAAATTTATTGAGTTCATCATCTAAATGCGGTGCTAGCACGGCAAAGCGCTCACAAGAACGCGCTTCAATGAAGGCCGCTGCAATCAACTTATCGACTAAAGCGGCAGGCTCAAAAGTGCGAATTTGCTTCATCATGCCTTTCGCATAACGTCCGGCATTCATATTTTGATACTCAATTCCTCGCGTATGCATCAACGCCAATACTTGCTCAAAATGATGAAACTCTTCTTTAATTAAACGCACCATTTTAGCAATTAACTCGGGAGCCTTGGCAAAATGGGCGTTGGGTGTCAGCTCACCTATCGCTGCATTTTTTTGTGCACGACGCAGTAAAAACTGGCCAATATCCCTGTCTTTTTGATAAACAAAGTCCTCATAAGGCTTAGCCCAAGCGAGTAACGTCTTACCACTTTCAGCATCAACAGCATATTTTCTCAATAAAAACATCGCTGTCTGTGCTGCTTTTAATTCACAATTACAATGATCGATCAGTAACGGAGATAAGTTTTCAGGTAAAGCCGCCTTTTGGATCCATGATACTGGGGTTTCACATTTTAAAAAGCTCAAAATAGGCGTAAGGAGTAGTTGAGTCGACACGTTTAACAAATCTCAAGACAGTGATGAAACATAAACATGATTTTATCAGTAAAAACACCGTTCCCCCATGATTAAATCAGGTTAATTCTGTTTATTTTTACAAAAATGCCAAATCAAGCTAACGTAATAAGAAGCATTAAAAAGATGTAAGAATGACGAAGAAAGTCCCCCACCACTTTTATGAATAAGCCGTGATTTCTCACTTAATGCCCCTTGACATTGATACCTTTTTGTTCAATAAATAACCACAGAGCTGTAACAAGTTCGTTTCGCTGTTTGACGAGCATCCTCAAATGCTAGACAAAGGTAATGATCATGATTTTAAATCATTTAATGGGGCTTTACACACACCCAAAAGAAGAATGGCACACGATTGAGAAAAACCATGAAGCGTTAAAAAGTAGCCTTAGTCATATCCTTTTAATCACGCTTATTCCGGTTATTTGTACTTTTATTGCCACCACGTATATCGGTTGGGATCTCGGCATTGGTGAGCGCCACTTCTTGACCGTACGCAGTGCCTTCTTTATGAGTTTATCCATGTATGTCGGTTTGTTGGCAGGCACCTTTATCCTTGCTTACCTCATTTTTTGGATGGCTAAAACCTTCGATGCTAAACCCACTTATACTCAATCCTTAGAGCTTGTCGCCTATACGGCAACGCCTTTATTCATGGTCGGTTTTGCCACTTTATTTCCCGTACTCTGGTTTATCATGATCATTGGCTTAATCGGTTTAGCTTATTCCGTTTACCTACTGTTTACGGGAGTGCCTATCATCATGAATATCCATGAAGATAAAAGTATTGTTTATACCCTATCAGTACTCACAGCAGGCTTTATTTTATTAAGTGCATTGATGGGAACCAGCGCTATTCTATGGAGTTGGGGACTCGCACCTGTCTATCAATGATCCCGTAACAGGCACAAAAAAACCGACAATCAATGTCGGTTTTTTATATGTCTAAAGGTGAATCAATTAAGCGAAAGTATCTCTTAACGGCACCGTTAGGTTAAACACTAAGTGATCACAACTTGAGTCTTTATTGTCAGCGCAGAAATAGCCTTCACGTTCAAACTGGTATGTTTTTTCTGCTTTCGCATGCATTAAATTGGCTTCAACCACACCTTGTTTAATCACAAGAGAGTTCGGGTTTAGCACATCTTCAATGCTATCGGCAGCGGCAGGATTAACATCCGTGAAGAGTCTATCAAATAAACGAAACTCGGCATTTTTGGCCGTACTGGCTTCAACCCAATGAATAACTCCTTTAACTTTACGGCCATCACTTGGATTTTTACCTAAGGTTTCATCATCATAAGTACAATAAATCGTCGTGATATTACCTTCATAATCTTTATCACAACGCTCAGATTTAATGACATAAGCATTACGTAAACGCACTTCTTTGCCTTGTACTAAACGCTTATATTTTTTATTGGCTTCTTCACGAAAATCATCGGCATCAATAAAAATTTCACGACTAAATGCCAATGGCCTTTTGCCCATTTCTTCAATATTGGGATGCACCGGCGCCATGATCTCTTCAATTTTAGCTTCAGGATAATTCTCGATAATAATTTTAACCGGATTAATCACTGCCATCGCCCGGGGAGCATGTTCATTGAGCTCTTCTCGAATACACGCATCGAGCATCGCCACTTCAATCATGTTCTCTTGCTTAGTCACACCAATACGCTTACAAAATTCACGAATAGAAGCAGCTGTATAGCCACGACGACGCAAACCTGCGATGGTGGGCATACGCGCATCATCCCAACCTGTCACCACATTGTTGACCACTAAATCATTCAGCTTGCGCTTCGACATTAAGGTGTATTCAAGATTCAGACGCGAAAATTCATATTGACGAGTGCGGTTGTCGGCTTGAAAATCATCTAAATGATCCAATACCCAATCATACAAGCGACGATTATCTTGAAACTCTAATGTGCATAACGAATGGGTGATGTTTTCAATGGCATCAGAAATACAATGAGTGAAATCATACATGGGGTAAATACACCACTTATCACCAGTTTGATGATGATGTGCAAAACGAACGCGATAAATAATCGGATCGCGCATACACATGAAAGGTGATGCCATATCAATTTTAGCTCTGAGGGCACACTCACCTTCCTTGAACTCACCTAAACGCATTCTTTCAAATAAGGCTAAGTTATCTACAACACTGGAGTCTCTATATGGGCTGTTCTTACCCGGTACTTTCAGCGTACCTCGGTATTCACGTGTCTCTTCGCTATTAAGAAAACACACATAAGCCAAGTTTTTATTGATAAGTTCCACTGCATATTGATGTAACTTATCAAAGTAATTTGATGAGTAACAAATTTCACCCGCCCATTGAAAACCAAGCCATTGCACATCTTCCTGAATAGAATGAACATAGTCTATGTCTTCTTTTTCAGGATTGGTATCATCAAAACGTAAATTACATTGACCTTGATAATCCTGCGCGATACCAAAATTAAGGCAAATTGACTTAGCATGACCAATATGCAAAAAGCCGTTTGGCTCAGGGGGAAAGCGAGTATGCACCTTTGTGTGCTTACCAGTTTCAAGATCTTCATCTATGATATTACGAATGAAGTTACTAGGACGTACTTCGGTGTCCACTTGACTCATGGAATGCCTCTCAAGGACAGGATTAAAAGATAAAAAAGCATGATCCTATAGATCACCTCGAGATACAACGATCCACGCTGAAAAATAACAATAATAGTAAAAAATAATGGTTTCTAATGTAAAAAGCAGCGAATACTCGCTGCTTTTTACGCGGCTGGGCTAAAAAGTTATTCGGTGATCACTTTAACATTTGGAATAATATTCTGTGTACGACGACCTTTTCGTTTTAACCAAAAGTAAAAAACAGTCAAAGCCCCGCCAAAAAAGCCACTCCAAAGCGCAGATTGAAGCGGATGATCTGTCATCGTAGCCATCTGGTAGAACACCGCTGAAGTGCCATAAGCCAGTCCAAAAGTCCAAGTGGCCGCAAATACAGTCCAGCGTGGACCAAACTCATTCACCATTGCTCCCATGGCAGCCACACAAGGGGTATAAAGCAAAATGAATAATAAATAAGCAAAGGCAGCAGTAAGACTTGAAAAACCTGACTTTAATGCAATGAATGTATTGGTGCTCACCGATTGCTCTTCTGCAGCGGATTGCACCGATGACACATCACCCACCGAAAGTGATAACGGATCGTCTAATGAAATACCAAACAAGTTCGCCGGAATGGTCGCTAATGCTTCTTTAAAAGACACTGATAATGGGGTTAACGTCCCCCTGTTATCCTCACCTCCTGAATACAAGCTATTTAACGTGCCCACTACAGCTTCTTTAGCAAAAAGGCCGGTAATTATCCCCACCGTCGCAGGCCAATTATCGGTTTCGATCCCCATAGGTGAAAAGAAAGGCGTGACCTTTTGACTCGCCACACTGAGCACCGACTCAGCACTATCTTGATGACCAAAACTGCCATCTGTGCCAATGGAATTAACAAAATTTAGTAAGGTCACCACGATAACGATGGTTTTCCCTGCCCCCATAATAAACCCTTTTGTCCGCTTACCGGTGCGATTCATCACAGCCCTAAACTTCGGTCTTTCATAGCTGGGCAGCTCCATCACCACCGAGCTGCTCGTGCCCGGTAATATCGTTGAGCGCAATAGCAGCCCAGTGCCAATGGCGGCAAGAATGCCAATAATATACAAACCAAAGACGAGATTTTGCCCCGTATGAGGGAAAAAAGCCGCCGCAAATAAAGCATAGACAGGTAAACGCGCCCCACAAGACATAAACGGCGTCATCATGCCAGTGACAATACGCTCACGTTCGCTACCTAAGGTACGCGTCGACATAATGGCCGGCACTGAACAGCCAAATCCAACAATCATAGGAACGAATGCTCGCCCAGGTAGACCAATGCGACGCATTAATCCATCAACCACAAAGGCGGCTCTCGCCATATAGCCCGAGCCTTCTAGAATAGATAACATTAGAAATAACGCAGCAATCACAGGGATAAAGGTCGCTACCGTCTGGATCCCCTGCCCAACCCCCCCGGCTAAAATCGTCACCAACCATGCGGGTGTCCCGACCTGACTTAATAACGCACCAAAATGATCGACAAATAACGCCCCCGCACTGATATCAAAGAAATCAATAAAAGCACTGCCCACGTTGATACTGACCATAAAGAGTAAATACATCACCAATAAAAATATCGGTATCCCTAAAACGGGATGTAACACGAACTTATCTAACTTATCCGTCAACGTTTCATCCTGACCACTTTTCACCGAACTGACAAATACCTTTTCAACATAATTAAACCGAGTGGTAGCAAGAAAAATATCAATATCGTCACTCGACATGGATAACGTATCGACCTCATTATCAGCGGTTGTTTTATTCGCATTGATTTTGAAACTATTGCTATCGGAGCTATTGGCACTGCCACACCCTTGAGAGCTCGCTGAGATACTCGCCAGTTTAGCCAACGCACCACTGCGAGTTAATTGAGGGTCTTGGCTCAAAATTTGGCTAACTTCAGCTTCGAGTGCAGTACCATAGTCAAGTAATAATGGCGCTTCAGACACTTGCCCTTTTAATAATGACACCACCTGCAACTTAACTTTGTCGATGTCTTTATTATCTCTTGAACATACCGCAACCACTGGGCATCCCAGTGCTTGGCTCATTTGCTCAACATCAATGTCCATACCACGGGCTAAGGCGACATCTATTTTATTCAGCACAACCACTAAGGGGATCCCTAGTTCCCGTAGTTGCACCGTTAAATAAAGGTGTCTTTCGATGTTAGTGGCGTCAACAAGATTGATGATGCCATCCATTTTCTCTTTCGCTAAATAGACTTGTGCAATGCGCTCATCTAAAGAGCAGTCACAGCTATTTCCTGCAGGAAGTAAATCATAGATACCCGGTAAGTCGGTGAGATATACATCGGTATTTTCCAGCGTAAAGCGGCCGATTTTCTTTTCTACGGTCACACCAGACCAATTACCGACTTGCTGATTAGCACCCGTTAATGCATTAAATAGCGTTGATTTACCCGCATTGGGGTTGCCGACGGTAACGCAATGAAATTCTTTAACCATTGGTTTTTTCTACCTCAATAATATCGGCTAAATCATGACGCATGCATAATTTGCTGCCACGTAAATCTAGCTCAACTCCTGAGCCCATCGGCGCTCTGCGGAGCAAAGAAAAACGGGTATTAGGGGTAATGCCCATGGATAGTAATTTTCGTTTTACGGCAAGCGGCAGTGTCATCTGTCCAACAGCGGAGATGATGGCGTTATCGCCTGGGCTTAGTTCACTTAACTTCATTGCGCATTTACCTTTTGAAGAACGCAGCCCGCTGGGGGTCGTCGCTAATTAAGGGGGGGAAGTCACTATGTTTGGGTTATTAACAGCGATTAATCACAAAGCTCACAGCTTATGAAATGAATGAAAAACCGATAGCAATATACTCATTGGAAACTATTATCTGCTTTATAAAATATAAAAACAAATTAAATAACAATCATTATCACTTACGAATAGATCTTAGCATTCAAGGAGATTAAAGCGAGCTACCCCCCATAAAAGTAGAGCATTTATGCTTAAATATCATCAAACAAACTTAACCACATTTGGCTTTCAGCTCATTATCGACACCAGTTCCCCTTCATTTTATCCATCAACCGATTTTTGCGGCCTAGTCTTACCAAAGCCGATTGATATTGATGTCACAAAAGAGAATAATCAATTCATTCCCCCATCATTTATTGCTTGATGCCCCCTGCGGCATACAGTAAAGTAAGTGCCCATTTTGACAGACAAACGTCACCGTTAATTCTGTTGTTCAAGTTTGATAGGTAAGAGATAGCAAGAGTCATGACATCTAAACGCGCCACCGCCTCAGAAGACGCATTATTACGCATTTTTACGCTGCCTGAAGCCCCTGATTCAACGCTGAGTGTGATAGAGCAAAACCTGTCTCATAACCTAATGGGCTTTTTAAAAGACAGTATTGTCGCCATTGAAAAGCCGTTAACAGAAATTGAACGAGACTTTCAACAACATCAAATTCCAGAAATGCCCCAGTTTGTGTCTGATTACGCTGATGACATGATGGCAAATTTGGTAGCCCATTCGGTGCATACTTCTTCTCCCAGCTTTATCGGGCATATGACCTCTGCGCTACCCTATTTTGTTTTACCCTTATCTAAAATGATGGTTGGACTTAATCAGAATTTAGTCAAAATAGAAACATCTAAAGCCTTTACCCCCCTAGAACGTCAAGTACTGGGTATGATGCACCACCTTATTTATCAGCAAGATGAACATTTTTATCAACATTGGATGCACAGCGCGAATGACTCTCTGGGGGCTTTCTGCTCTGGGGGCACTGTTGCCAACATTACGGCATTGTGGACTGCTCGAAATCAGTTACTCAAAGCCGACGGAGACTATAAAGGTGTGTCTACTCAAGGTCTAATGAAGGGATTACGCCATTATGGCTTTAATGATTTAGCGATTTTAGTCTCACAACGAGGACATTACTCGTTAGGAAAAACGGCGGATTTATTAGGCATTGGCCGAGAAAACATCATTCAAGTGCCCACAAAAGAAAATAATAAAGTCGATGTCGAGCAAATGCGAACCATTGCCAGCAAGCTTCAAATTAATAATATAAAAGTGATGGCGATAGTCGGCGTCGCGGGCACCACTGAAACGGGTAATATCGATCCTTTGGATGAATTAGCCAATCTCTCTGAAGAACTGAGTTGTCATTTTCATGTCGATGCCGCTTGGGGTGGCGCTTCCTTATTATCCAATAAATATCGCCACTTGTTAAAAGGTATAGAGCGTGCCGACTCTGTTACTATTGATGCCCACAAACAGTTATATGTGCCCATGGGCGCGGGCATGGTGTTATTTAAAGATCCGACCTTTGCCAATGCCATTAAGCATCATGCTGAATATATTCTTCGCCAAGGCTCTAAAGACTTAGGCAGCCAGACTCTGGAAGGCTCTCGCCCCGGTATGGCCATGCTGGTGCATGCTTGCTTACAAATCATTGGTCGCGATGGATATGAAATCCTCATCAATAATAGCCTAGAAAAAGCGCGCTATTTTGCAAGGCTTATCCATCAACAAGATGATTTTGAACTGGTGACCGAACCAGAGCTCTGCCTATTAACCTATCGTTATTTGCCTCATTCAGTACAACAACTGATACAAGCGGCGAGAGATAGCGGTGATAAAAAAACACTTACCACGATTAATCAACTCCTAGATGGACTGACGCAATATATTCAAAAACGGCAACGAGAGCAAGGCACCTCTTTTGTTTCACGCACGCGTATTCAAGCAGAACCTTTAATTGATAACCCTTCTATTGTTTTTCGCGTCGTGCTAGCCAACCCCTTAACCAATCATGATATTTTAAAAGACATTCTGATAGAGCAAATCAGCATTGCACGGCAAGATACACAACATTTACCTCAGCTATTAGCGCTCACGAATAGCTGTAATTAATATCAACGAATAAATACCACCGAATAACTTCCGCACTTTTAATTAGCAGATTCCGCCTGACTCGGTGCCTGCTAATCCATACATTCGTTCATCGTACTCATTTCCCTCTTTTTCACATAAAAAAACACCGCTATACGAATATAAGCAGTGTTTTTCTAACTATTAAAATAATTATAAGGGGTTTTTATTTCCACCAGAATTACTGCACTGAGGAGCCGTTCCTATACCATAGGAGCTAGAACCATTATCTAACTTCACTCGATAACGAACTGATTTACTTCCAGTATTAGTGCTTAAATCATAGCCAATTAATGATCTGGGTACACCATTATAAATCAGTTTATCCGGAAACATTCCTACTGCCGCATCTTAGAGATCCCCTCATTTTTTGATCTTTAAATAATGCCGAATATTGATCGATATATATGATGTTGTTCAAGGTATCGATTAAAATTATCCATCAATGGCTTTGCCCATTCTTCTCGCATTCCAGGTAACAATTCATAATATTCACACCCTTGGCGGAATAATGAATCAGTGCGCGTTTTGCTGGTATTCACCTTCAATATATTCTCTAAATCCGCATCCTCACCCGCTTTCCCTAAGAGCGTCAGTAAACCTATCGTTATCGCGCTAAGCAAAAATAATCTATCTATTCTAGTGGGTGAGCGAGTATAGGTTGCACTCATTCCCATGCCAAATCGGTCGTTCTTGATATCCCTAAATGTCGTTTCTATTCCCCAGCGTTTTCCATATAAAGTCAATATTTTACAACTGGCTAGATCATTTCGACTCGAAGCAAGATGCCAGGCTTCTTTCATGTCTTTCTTTTTACAACAAATAACCCTGGCAACATCTTGTCTGTTACCCGTTATTTGCACATGCTTAAGCGTCTTAGTTTGGCCACTTGGCAATAGCCATGCTTTGATAGGAAATAACGCCCCTGAGGCATCGGTCACTTTAATGTTAGATTTTATCCGGATAATGAAATCGAAATGCAATTCATGTTGGATAAAGCCAAATAATGCCGTATCGCCAAAGCCTCTATCTGCAACAACCGTGACTCGGACATCTTGTGGGATCACTTCTCTGAGTTTGACCAATAACTCATCTTCGTAATGATTGCGATTACCTTTAAGTCCATGGCGACGATGAGTTTTCCACAGTAACGGTGTATTCCTACCGTGTTTTGTTTGTATGCTCAGCACTATGCTGGAATGCTCATCGCTATCAAACTCCGTCCAATCAAGAGACACCACGATTTGTTTGCGAGCACCGACCACATAAGGCACCCAAGAAGTAAATAATGACCAAACATTCAATTTGGGATTGCTGAGTAAGCGGTCAACTTGTTTTATAGATGATTTGGGTTTGAGTTTTTTGGCTGTTGCTAAGCCTTTACCAATGGTATGAATAGCCAATGAGCCTTTTTGAATAACGCCGTGGGTGGCATTTGCTAAAGAATGAACACGCTTTGCGTGCATATCATGGCCAAAAATATTGTCTCTATATTGATTAATTCTATCGTGGGTAAGCATCAGATCATTAAATGAAAATGGATAAAAAGAGACTGCCACAACCTACAACCCTTGTCACGCCTAGTTTTTATGAGGGGATTGATAAGCTGCCGCATACACCTTCATATTATTAGCGCTAGTATTCGTCAAGAATATAAAAATAGTTCCTTTTCTCGTACTATTACGACATGAACCATATTCATAATAAGTTGATTCAGGGAACGGTTGTATAGCGGTATATTGAGTTTTATATGAAATAATTTCTTCTTTTACATATGAAGAAGATAGCTTTTCAATAGCTTTACATGCATAAGCGTACTTCTCTGTAGTTATACCCTCACTGAGATCAATATAGGATGCATATACAGTCTTTGTAGGCCATGCATTACTTGTAGCCTGACTTTTCGTAATATATATTGTATCCGATTTTAAAATATTAGGATCTTGAGAAGTCATCACAACTTTGAATTCACATCTCGCAGACCCATAATATAACGTAGTCGATTTAATTTGATCAGGAACCACTTCACTGTCCCAATCATCATAATATGTTCCTGCCATGGCAGTGCTAGATAATAAATACATAAATACTGGTAAAAACTTTAATTTAGCAGTCATGAAACATATTTCAAACCTTTACATCACTTAGGCTGGAAATATGAAACAAGCGTGACATTATCAAAATGTAACAATCTATTTTAAAACAACTTAATTATTGGATAACAATACAGAGTGGCCGTTTCATAAAGTTTAAGTATATTGTTCACAAAGTATTTAACTATTTAACTATTTAACTGGTAACATATCCATAAAATTTCAAGATACTCCCTCCAAGGGAGCAGCCAGGGCGGGAGCATACTTTGTCGGATAATTAACCAAAGAAAACTTTTGCCCTGTAATCATCGTCCCAACTCGCCTTTTTTAGCTTATTTCGCTGACTTGGCGCACCGC
>NZ_JAKIKS010000122.1 GCF_023284005.1 Shewanella surugensis | reverse complement strand
ATGGTTATCTTGCCATGATTTTATCACTTTTGATGCACTCAAAGAGAGTGTAAAAAACATCATGGATAATTATCCGTCAAAATATACGATAACTTTTAGTTAAGCACTTACTGCCTAGCGTATTTTTAATTTTCGCGGAAAGATTACATATCAAGATGGGTCGGTATTAGGCTATTTTATATCAAAGCTTTTTATAATTTCTTTTAAGTGCCCTTTAATATTGAATCCTTTGAAAACAGTTTCAAAGCAAGGTGGTAAATCTACAAGCATTAATTGTTCATATTGTTCATCATTTAAATAAAGACACTTCATTTCATCTTCAGATAATAAGTGATCATTTACCTTTAAAGCATAAGGAAGCCATGCGTATATATATTGATTAACGGTCAGGAATAGAGTTTTATGAGTGTTTTCATTTAAGTAAATAACATTCAAATTATTTTTTAAATTATAAAACCGGCAGATATATGAAACGTTAAGTTCAAATGACTCAAATGAATTATCATCTAAAGAATCTTTCACTAAAGAGTACAATTCAAACATATCATACTGTATTTTGTTACTAGCGTATACAGTAATCGTTATTTTTTCAATATCACTAAATAGATACATACTGTTTAGCTTATACCCAATATCATTACCTAATTCATCTATATTATCAGTAGTATAACTGATTAATGATGCTTTCTTTGTTTCAATATACACAGAGCTTGAATATGTTAGAGTTCTTCTTAATTGCTCCATTTTATTTTTTAAAGATGATTCTTTTGATCTGGGCCAAGCTCCTGTTTCTCTGATTTTTAAGTATAAATCTAAATCTAATAGTCTATTATATTGAAGCTTAATAATAATCATGTTTTCATAGCGGGCTTTTAGCATATAACTTAATATCCCATGCTGCATAGATTTAGTATTTCCAGAAACAGACATTCCTCCTTCTGGGCATAGATAAAAGGATATGTTTTGTTTTTTTGCTTCAATAATATAGTTTAACAGTAATGATTTGTCTTCATGGTCCATTTTTCCATTTCTTTTTACAAAAACACTTACGGCTTTACAAAGTAATTTATCAGGGTATTTATTGAATTTAGATTCGATAAAGCATGAAAGGTAATAAGGACTTGTTTTATATTTAGATAGAAGATCTGATATAACATAAGCGTCACTGTAAAATTGATGGTTAGATACATATAGACTGGCTTCTTGTCTATGAGGTAATGCATAATCAGGTTTAGTCGATTCTTTTACTTCAGTTATAAAAAAAAGTTTGAATAATCTGTAAAGTGAATCTATTAGCAACAAAGAAAAGTAATTTCCAGATGGAATGGTATTATTTATTTTTTCAATATTATAAAGTGATAAGTTGCTTCTTATTTTTCTTCTTATTTTTTTAAATTCAATGTTGACTTTGATATTGTAGTATAAGCTTATATGGTCCTTTATCCATGAAATCATGAGTCATCTCCGATCTGCTGCATTTTTAAAACCCTAATACAATTTTGTGAAGTCTTGTTCATTATAGGCTATTGGAAACCTGATTACGTAATGTTGTAGTGTAATTTTATTGATTATAGTAGGTTAAGTTCTTAAGTAAAAGTTTTCAAAGGTTGAATTTAGCCCTTTAGCAAGCAGGAATTCATGTGTTATCAGGTAACCGGCATATTTTGGGAGCTTAAAAAATCAAACAGAATACCTGATAACTTCACCTCAGGCACTTAATGTTGAGAGCTTTTCTTGATATGTTATGATTTTTAGACTGAGATGGTATTATTTTCATAGATTGAATTGAATTAATAATCCGATGGTGAAATTAAATTACTTAAATTGCAATCATTTTATATAGATACTAGGTTATGCCTTTTAAATAATGAACCCCGTTTCCATGCAAGTTAACACTATCTCCTTATCGGCTGTGTTTTTTGATATAATTATCTCTTACTCTTCTATTATCGCATCATCAGGCAGATTTATTTAGAAAGTATTGTTAAAGGAGTCTCATATGGATCAACAGGCATATTCTGAACACTATTTTCATACCAATGATGATGTGAAATTACACTACATTGATATGGGAAAGGGCCTCCCAGTTGTTATGCTTCCTGCTTGGTCTCAAAGTGTTGAAGAATTTAAGTATCAAATACAGGGGATGAGTGAAAGTTATCGTATGATTGCACTTGATATGAGAGGGCATGGTCAGTCTGAAAAGGTAAAATATGGCTATAGAATTCCGCGTTTTGCAAAAGATCTTCATGAACTATTATTGGCATTAACATTGAGTGACGTTGTGCTTGTTGGTCATGGTATGGGCGCTGCTGTAATGTTATGTTATTGGGATTTATTTGGTGACTCCTTACTCTCTAAAATGGTAATTATTGATATGCCACCTATGTTGGTTTCAAATCCCATTTGGTCACCTCAAGAAATGCATAGCTATGGCCCCTTAGTTGATCCGACTGCTGTCACGGATGTGATGAATTTAATTGAGGGTCATGGAGGGGATAATTATCGAAAAACAGTATTAAATTGCATGCTTTCACAAGATGTCTGTCCTGATAAGCGTCAAAGCATTATTCAGTCGAGGCTTAAATTGCCACTTGCTCAAGCTGCGCAGCTTTTTTACAGTAATTACCATCAAGATTGGCGTGATATCTTTCCAAGAGTGACATTACCCTGTCTGGTTGTTTCTGGTCGAGCGAGTATTACAGCTTGGCGTTCTCAACAGTGGATAGCCGATCAACTCCCTCAATCAAAACTTATTTTTTTTGAAGAAAATGAGGGAGGAAAGCACTTTATGTTTCTTGAGAACGCATTAAAATTCAATTGTATTTTGGATGACTTTATCCAATCGTAATTTAATCGCTTTTATGACTTAATTTGTGCATTAGCATAGTATTTGATTACTTTTATTAACGCATGTAGGCCATTGGTTCGAGAAGGACTTAGTTGGCCACTCAGGCCTAAATGTTCAAAATAGTCATCATGATCGAATGCATTAATTTCGTCCGTATTTTTTCCATTGAATGCAGCTAAGAGTAATACAATGAGTCCTTTTACAATCCGTGCATCACTGTCACCGAGGTAGTAATGCTGCCTGTTATATTGACAGTGATATAGCCATGCATCACTTTCACAGCCTTGTACTTGCGCTTGAGGCGTACGTTGTTCCTGTGGCAGTCGAGGTAATTGTTTTCCTAGTAACATGAGCTGGCGATAGCGTTCTTGCCAATTCGTTGCTTGAGTAAAGAGTTCAATAATTTGTTTCGAGTCTAATGGTATTTGTAAAAAAAGATCTTGATCCACTTGCACCTCTAATTCTTTTAGTGAGTTTTTTGAGATAAACGTGTTCAATGCAAGAGAGTAATCACATTATTGAGAGCTGTCATAAAACAGTCGATATCTTGTTTATTGGTATAAATACCAATAGATGCTCGGCAACAGCCTTTGATATTCAATGTTTGCATTAATGGCATCGCACAATGATGTCCACAGCGAATAGCAATAGCTTGTTGATCTAATAATACCCCAACATCTTGATGATGTTCATTGTGTAAGTTGAAAGCAACGGCACCGATATTATCAGGGTGTGCCCCATAAAGTATGATGCCTTCGATGGCCTTTAATTGGTCTTGTAAGTATTGGAGTAACTCTTTTTCATGATAAATTTTTTCAATAGCAGGTATGTCGTTAAGAAAAGCAATGGCTTCACCGAGGCCTATCACTTCTGCTATTGGGGGAGTGCCAGCTTCTAATCGGTTTGGGAGTGTATTATAGACTGTTTTTTCAAATGTCACGGATTTGATCATTTCCCCACCTGTGATTAAAGGGTTGAGAGAGTCGAGTATCTCTAAACGGCCATAGAGTATGCCAACTCCCGTTGGTCCATACATTTTGTGGCCAGAAAATGCATAGAAATCACAATCAATTTGTTGAACATTAATATTCATATGCGCCACGGCCTGAGCACCATCGACTAAGGTGATCGCATTCACGGCTTTGGCTTTTGCGACCAGTGTTTCAATGGGGTTGAGGATCCCAAGGGCATTAGAAACATGGCTTAGAGCAACAATTGTAGGTTTTTGCTTCAATAATGCATCATAAGCTAATAAATCAAGCCGACCTTCTTTTGTGAGGGGGATGGGCTTGATAATGGCGCCAGTTTGCTTGGCTAATACTTGCCACGGCACGATATTAGCGTGATGGGCTAAGCTGTCGACAAGAATGAGTTCCCCCGAGTCGATATACTGAGTTAAACCATGTGCGACCATGTTAATGGCTTCAGTGGTGCCATGGGTAAAAATAACTTCTTCTCGATGCTGTGCTCCAATAAAGTCCATGACTTGATCACGTACGGCTTCATATTGACGGGTTGCTTGACTGGATAATTGATGAGCGGCTCGATGGACATTGGCATTATTTTTTAAATAAAACTGCGTCATGGCATTTAACACTCGTTGCGGTTTATGACTGGTGGCCGCGGTGTCGAGATAGCATAAAGGGTAGCCATTGAAGGTTTGTGTCAGTGTGGGGAACTGAGTACGCACTGGGGTAAAATCCATTAATGCAGTCCAAAAAATAGTCATGAAAAAGTTAGCATGCTGATCTTCTAAGATCTTCTCCTTGAATGCAAGTTGCATTTTGTTGAATGTTCTTTGCGTGCCTTATTTAAGGGCAGGGTATACGATAAATCTGATTGATTTCATTAATACTTTTTATGAGTTCTGGTGTCATTGAGTATTGAAGGCTATCGATATTACTTTTTAGCTGTTGAAGGCTGGTTGCACCGATGATGTTACTGGCGACAAAAGGACGAGAGTTAACAAAAGCCAATGCCATTTGAGTGGAGGTTAGGGAAAATGATTGAGCGAGCTTGGCATAGGCTTGCGTCGCTTTAATGGCTGTATCATGATGAGTGTAACGATTAAAACGTTTGAATAATTGTAATCGAGAACTTTCTAATGGCATGTTATCAATATACTTCCCTGTTAATGCTCCAAAAGCGAGTGGAGAGTATGCGAGTAAAGGTACGGTCTCTCTATGGCTGATTTCAGCCATACTAATATCGAAACTTCGATTGAGTAGATTATAGGGATTTTGCACACTGATAATACGAGATAACTGGTGCTTATCGGCTAGTTGTAAGTATTTCATTAAGCCCCACGCGGTTTCATTCGACACGCCGATATAGCGAATTTTTCCCGCTTTGACGACATCAGAAAGGGCTTCTAGAGTATCAATAATAGGTGTTAATTGCTCATGTTCATCTTGTTGCTCATAGTCGATTTGTCCCAAGAAATTGGCATTTCTATCTGGCCAATGGACTTGGTAGAGATCGATGGTATCGATTTGTAGTCGTTTCAGTGAAGCATCGACAGCTTGGTGGATATTTAACCAATTCAAAGCGCTTTGAGAGCGAATGTGTTGGCTTTTTTCGCCAGGGGCTGACACTTTGGTGGCGATGACAAGATCATGTCGATTGTCTTGCTGTTTGATATATCGGCCCAATATACGTTCACTTTCTCCTTGAGTTTCTGCTCGAGGAGGGACGGGATACATTTCAGCGGTATCGATGAAATTAATGCCATGACTAATGGCTAAATCCAATTGTTCAAATGCATCGTTTTGGGTGTTTTGCTCACCCCAAGTCATAGTGCTAAGGCATAATTGGCTAACGATTAGGTTTGAATGAGAGAGACGGCGATATTCCATACATAAGTCCATTGCATTGTCATTTCTTTACGTTAACAAACTTTCGTTTTCAAATTTAATTTATTTTAAAGCAATATGATAAATTGCAGTATCTGCTGTGACGTAGAGTACTTGATGACCCATAGTCAGATTAATTGCCCCCTGAGGAATAGGAATTTTATCGAGTAACTTGCCAGCACTTGAATAATGACGAACGCCGTCACCTGCTGCGACCCACAGTTCATTATTGGGCGTGACGACAAAGCCATCAGGGATCCCAGTAGGGACTTGTAGTAGAAATTTAGGCTGAGATATTTTAGTTGGCTTAATGAGAGTAGCGACGAGTATGCCTTTGGTTTTCTTTGGATTATAAGGTGACTTTTCATCAGTAGCGGCGGTATCACTAATATAGAGCTGGTGATGATTACCTGAGAGCCCTAAGCCATGTGGCAGGGAAAAGTCACGACTAATTAAATGTATACCCTCTTTATTTGGATGAAAGGCATAGATACTTTGAGGTAATTGGGGTTTGGGTTTAAACCCTTGGTTATAGCCATAATCAGGGTCGCTGAAATAAATGCACCCTTGAGAAGATTGAATCACTTTATTAGGGGAGTTAAAAGGTTTGTTTTGATATTGATTGGCTAATACCTGGTGTGTTTTTGTCTTTAAATCAATTTAACTGATAACCCCTAGTGTTGTTTTCGTCCCTTGTTCGGCAACGAGTAGCCCTTTTCTATCCAAACTTAATGACATACCATTGGCCATATTGGCAAAAGTGATAAAGCTAGATACTTTTAGATCAACTAAAGTTAGATAATGGATTGCAGTATTTGGTGATTGGCTGACAAGGTTGGGTTTAGTGGTAAAATAAAGTCGATTTTGACTGGCAACGTACACTGGGCCTTCATGAGCATTGGTATCAATTAATTTTGTTAGCACATAATGGTTATCACTTTGTGCCGTACAATTTAAACTCATATTCATCATAAAAATCAATAAGCTTATTTTATATCTACTGATATCCATATCCTTGTGTATTGCCTATGTTTGTCTTTATTATTTCAAAAGGTGACTTCATGTCTTTATTGAATATTTGACTTTGTGTTATTCCGATTATTTTTAAAAATCCATGGCCGTCGTATTTCACTTAGGTATATATATTAGTATTGAAACGCAGATATGACTATTGCTGATAAGTCGATTGTCATTATTAAATGACGATCAGTGATGCCGGTATTAATCTTTAAAGAGCTCAGGATTTAAAAGAGGGGCCATTGCGAGGATAAGTCCTTGTGTGTAAGTGCTTTCACGAGTGGCTTGTCCTTGAGTTAATAAACCTATTGCACCGCCTTGTTGTTTGATGTTGTGGGTATTGAATAGCCTATCCATGACATGTCCTAATTCTTCGCCTTGTTGTAATGCTTGATAAACCTTGAAAGGAAGCGGTAAGGAAGCACTTCTTCCAATGGAGAGAGTATCTTGTGTGGCAATGACTAAATAGGCAAATGTGGCTGGGCCATGTTCAAATAAGTCGACTCCACCTTCCATTGCAAAGTAAAAGTCGGCGCAATGATGAGCTTGACAATATTTTACCCTATTGATTGCGCCGAGTTTAGTGTCTTTAGCCGTCATAGGCTGATCGGCAACGCGTGAGGGGGCATGGATCCCTTTACAGTGAATGTTTGCATCAGGATAAAAAGCGGCTATGGTGCTTTGAGCGGCACTGATTTTGACCGGATTGGTCGAACCTACAATAATATTGATTGGGTTATTCATTTAGCTTCTTCTTTTTTATCATATTGTTAATTATTTAAACTATCATTTTTTAAAAGTGATAGTAGGTTAAGTTTCTGTGCTAGGCATACAATGGTATTTACGCTTAAAGATAACATTTTTTCACTTTAACATGGTCTTTAATGTATAAGTAATGAGTCTTAATTGTTCTAATTTTGTTTTTAAATGTTTGTTTCTTTAGTGTTTACGCTTGTGTTTTTTTGTTTTGCATGGTTTTTGAAACTTATTGATAACAAGTATCGGTAAAACTAGAGTCAGGTTCTTTTTTTGCGCGATTCATTAGTATACCCTCAAACGTCTATTCAGCGAATATACAGATTCAAAATACGACTGCATGAATATTGATTTTTTTAGGGGCAAGCTTTTTACAAGGTGTTGATGAATGCAAAGAGAACCGATAGAGAACCAAGATGTGCTAATAGGTACACAAGATATTGCCATCCCCATTGTTTGGACAGCAAAAGATACCACTTGGATGTTGAGCTTATTTGGCACCGCGGTGGGGGCCGGGATTTTATTCTTACCGATCAATGCTGGAATGGGTGGATTTTGGCCATTGCTATTGATGGCGGTCTTAATTGGCCCAATGACTTATTTAGCGCATAGAGGCTTATCTCGTTTTATTTGCTCATCTTCTAGCCGAAACAGTGATATTACTGATGTGGTGACAGAGCACTTTGGTCGTCGTGCAGGTAAGGCCATTACTTTACTTTATTTCTTTGCTATCTACCCCATAGTGTTGATCTATGGAGTGGGGATCACGAATACTGTCGATAGTTTTATTGTGCATCAATTAGGCTTTGCTTCTCCGCCTCGCTGGCTTTTATCGGGTGTGCTTATTTTGGGGATGATGTCAGTGATGATGGCGGGTGAGCAATTCATGCTGAAGGTGACACAGATGTTGGTTTATCCTTTAGTGGCTATTTTAGCGTTTATGTCTTTATACCTAATACCTGATTGGAAAATAGATGCTTTGATGGTGGTACCTTCAACGGGAGATTTTTTAACGACGGTTTGGCTGACCCTTCCTGTGCTTATTTTTGCTTTTAACCATTCACCGGCGATTTCACAATTTTCAGTGTCTTTAAAGCGAGAACACGGTCAACATGCAGCCAATAAAGCGGATGCTATTTTACGCAATACGACACTGATGCTGGTTGGCTTTGTTATGTTGTTCGTATTTTCTTGTGTGTTGTCACTGTCGCCGGTTCAGTTAGCGGAAGCCAAAGCTCATAATTTACCCATTCTGTCATATTTAGCGAATACGCATCAAAGTGATTTTGTCAGTTACTTTGGCCCTATCATTGCTTTTGTTGCGATTATATCTTCTTTTTTTGGGCACTATATGGGCGCAACGGAAGGATTAAAGGGGATAATTGTTAAGCAACTTAAGGCGGATGAACCTCAAACGATGAGCAAAAAAATCGATAAGTTTATTATTGGTTTTATGTTCTTTACCATTTGGGGGGTTGCGATGATAAACCCGAGTATTTTAGGTATGATTGAGTCGTTAGGCGGCCCTATTATTGCTGCAATACTTTATCTCATGCCGATGTATGCTATTTATAAAGTGCCAGCATTAAAAGCGTATCGAGGTCGACTGAGTAATCTTTTTATTATTCTAGCTGGCGTGCTATCGATCACGGCTATTTCGTTAAGTTTGTTTTAATATTTATCTACACTGACCAAGCCACTGGAAATACAAACTGACGAGTGGCTTGAATTCCTTCCTTTGTTAAACATATTGCAGTTTTCCTTTGTGTGGTATCCAACTCAGAGTAAATCGATTGTTAGGTTATTGCTCGAGTCGGTTATTTAATACTTAACCTGAACTCGGGATAATGAGTGTCCGGCTTACTTTTATTCATTTATAAATCATGCGATTACGAATTACCTGGTGAATTTACCTTCTTATTTCCTGCGGAGTGCCGACATTATTGTCGATATCAAGGCGGAGTTTCGACCGTAATAGCCCGCTATTACTCGTCATTCCAACACAGAGAGGGGAAAAATAGCGGTATTCAGCGACGCGGCTTATCCCGAGTTCAGGTTACTTACTAATCTGCTAATCCTTTTTATGATTGTGTTTAACCGCGTTACTTTAGCTTAATCTGATCCTGAATTTTCAATGGATTCGGGTATAGACAGCGCTAAGTGAAATAACAACTAGTACAAATGTACTAGTTGTTATGGGTTATTTTGTTGTAAGGGAGTGTTATTTATAAATTATTTGGGGTTCACTGGTAAAAGTAACATGTTTGGTGATCATAGTTTGCTAGTTAAAATGCTATGACAACTTACAAGGACGTTGGAGGTGAAATGACGAAGATAGTGATCTTAATATTATGTTGTAGTTTGGCTTGGCCGGCATTATCTGAAGACGATGATATTGAGATCAGTGGCTTAGTTATTGATAGAACATTGACTCGGTTTGGTAAAGACTTTGGTTTTTATTATTCTAGCTATTGGCGAAGTTTACCTTTTACGCAAGGGTTTAATGTGACGCTATATGAAACCGTGTTTCCTCAAGCGGGCACTGAATTGACGTTAGAAGTTAATGGTGAAAGAATTTATGTTACTCATTTCGGGCGCCGTGCTAATCCCATTAAGGAAAGAGCCGAGCAAGCTATTTTATTGACCATTGATCATATTGCCCGTGTAAGAGCGAGTGCAATAGCGGGTGGATTGTCGACAGCAACGGATGGTTTTTAGGAATGAAAATAATGAATAACAGGATGTTAATGATAGCAACTGCATTGTTATCTAGCACGACTTTACACGCAACAGAATTAGTTTATAACCCACTCAATCCCAGTTTTGGTGGCAATGCACTGATTGGTTCTTATTTACTGAATAAGGCCAATGCACAGAATGATCATACCGAAGAGGCTTCTGGAGATGATTTTGTGACGCGTTTTCAAGAATCGTTAGAAAGAAATATGATCAGTGAAATAACGCGCGGCGTGACCAATGGTGACATTGAAAGTGGCACTTTTACCTCTGGAGATTATTTAATTGATATTGTTTCTTTAGGAAGCGATACGGTTATCACTATTACAAATGTATTAGATCCGACTGATGTGACTATCATTAGAATGTCGGATTTTGGGTAAATAAGAATGAAAAAAATACTTCCCTTTATCGGCATACTTTGCCTGTCTGGCTGCAGCTTATTTCCTAAGCCGATGTTGAATGTGACGCCTGCAGAGCTCAATACTGTCAGTGATACAATGAAAGCATTACAGGTCAAGCCTCGGCCTAAATATCCCATCCCTGTTGCTGTTTATTCTTTTCGTGATCAAACCGGACAATATAAGCCGCAACAAAATGTGAGTTCATTCTCAACGGCGGTGACTCAAGGTGCCACTTCGATGCTGGTGCAAACATTATTGGACTCTAAATGGTTTTTACCTGTTGAGAGAGAGGGGTTACAAAATTTATTAACAGAAAGAAAAATAATAAAAAAGCAAACGATTAAACCTAAAGGTTCAGATGTTCCTCATTTAACCGACGCACGATTGCTACTTGAAGGGGGGATTATCAGTTATGAAACCAATACCAGTACGGGTGGCGTAGGAATTGAGTATTATGGCATAGGCGCTTCTGAATTATATCGTGAAGATCAGATCACTATTTATCTTAGAGCGGTCGACGTTCATACCGGTAAAGTGATGATGTCGGTATCGACAACTAAACGGGTTTATTCCCAAGAAATGCGAGCAGGGCTGTTTCGTTATACCAGTCTTAATCGCCTTGCTGAAGCCGAAATTGGTTATACAACCAATGAACCTGTGCAGTTTTGTGTCTTACAGGCTATTGAATTAGCCGTTTCTGAATTAATTGAACAAGGGACTGAGCTTGGATATTGGAGTCCAACGAATTCAGTGATTAAAGAAAACCATCAAGAGATCACGGCCTCTTAAATCGGGCCTCTTAATTATACATTTCGTTAACTTTTAAGTGAAGGAATCGTGTTTATTCTCGATTCCTTCACATAGCCCATCAAATTGTTTTTTATTTTTCACTGCTTAATATTGATAATCGACTGAAAAAACTGAATTACGGCAGAAAAGTAAAACTTTAGTTTGTTTTTTGATTTTTATTTTACCTATTAGAGATATTGCAGACTTTACTAGTAATTTATTGCTAAATGTTATATTAATGTTGTGCCTGAGTTGTTTTGAGGCGAGTTAAACCTAATTTTTGGGGGCAGTGAATACACTGGTCAATCAGGAGGTGAGTTTGATCAGACGTAAACTTTCAGGGAGAACAATCCTATGGGTAAAATCGATGAGTTAGTGTTTATTCATCAATTGGCAGCGCCGTGTCATTTGGCGATATTAGCCGAGTCAATTGGTTTTAAAACGCGGGTCGTCAAACAGGTTTCTGAATTGTCGGCAGACAATGCAGGTCAGGGCTTCTGTCTTATTTCACAAAAAGGAGCCGCCATGGATAGCAAGGGGATCCCCTTGTTGGCTTCGCAATTAGTATCCCAATATCCAGTGGCGTTGTATCAAGTTGAGCGTGGGACCATTGAAGCTGAATCTGCATTGTTATTAGGTATTAAAGGTATTCTGTATGCAGATCAGGGAATGGACTTGTTATTAAGCGCATTGAGAAAGATGTTAGAAGGTGAGCTTTGGTTTGATAGAGTGCTACTTAGTCAAACATTTAGTCAGCTTATTCGACGACTTGATGGTGGGCAAAATGCATTGCAAGATACCGTTGTGATGTTGCAAATGTTGACGAGTCGAGAGCGAACAATTATTCACCTTGTTTCCAGTGGAGCAAGAAATAAAGAAATTGCTCACCGATTATGCATTAGTGAGCATACAGTAAAAGCGCATATCTCTTCAATTTTTAGAAAAACACAATCTAGAAATCGTGTTGAATTGTTGCGTTGGGCACAGTCTCATCAAAGTCAGTTTGAACTTAATGTGAGTTAATTTTCACCTGTTGTTTATTTTCGTTATCGGTGTCGAACTTGAGGCTGAATAGTCAACCTCAAGGCGTCCTGTTTCTTTTTGCTGCATTTCATATATTATCTAATCCGCTATCCTATTGATTGTTAACTATCTCGTGTCATAGCTTACATGCAATGATACGTTGTAAAGTCAGGTGTCTTCTTGTCGAACGGCCATTTTCACTGAATATTGAATGGATTGGGGAGACTCAGTGGTTTTATTATAACTAAGTCTTGGGAGGAGAGACAACAGGCTGTACAATAGCGCCTACCGAGTGGCAGACATGATCAGGTTTTGTTTCATGATTAAGCTTGTATTATCGAGCGTTGAATGTCTTACTCACATTATTTTTAAAGCTTAGTTTAAAATCATGCCTTGCATGTTAGTTGTATTTTGGAGAGTAAATGTCACCACAAAGCGCCTTCAAGGCCAAAGCCCCCATTCGTGATTTACAGATGGATGCGTTAAAAATGCCACCGCATTCGATTGAAGCTGAACAATCTGTATTAGGTGGTTTGATGCTTGATTCCGATGCCTGGGATAGAGTTGCCGAAGCGATTGTTAAAGAAGATTTTTACTCTCGCGCTCATGCTATGATTTTTAGCGCGATGGAAGCTTTGGTCAGTGCGGGTCAGCCGATTGATTTAATCACGGTTGCTGAACAATTAGAGCTTGGAGATTTGTTGGAAGATGTCGGGGGTTTTGCTTATATTGGTGAGATCGCGAAAAATACCCCGAGTGCGGGTAATATTCTTTCTTACGCTGATATTGTGCGAGAGAGAGCTGTTGTCAGAGACATGATTAAAGTGGCTAATGAAATCGCAGATGCGGGTTTCAATCCTGAAGGGCGAAATTCTGGGGAATTGCTCGATTTAGCCGAGACGAAAGTCTTTAAAATTGCAGAGCAAAGAACGAATGCTAACGAAGGCCCTGAAGGCATTAAAAGCATTTTAGAAAAAACCGTTGATAGAATTGAAAAATTATATAATAACCCCACAAATGGTGTGACGGGGGTGTCAAGTGGTTTTGGTGATCTTGACAGCATGACGGCGGGCTTTCAATCGGGCGATCTTATTATTGTTGCCGCTCGTCCTTCTATGGGGAAAACCACCTTTGCGATGAATTTGTGTGAGCAGGCGGCATTGAATGAAGATAAGCCTGTGCTAATTTTTAGTTTAGAGATGCCTTCCGAACAAATCATGATGCGTATGTTGGCCTCTCTTGGGCGAGTGGATCAAACCAAAATTCGTACCGGTCAACTCGATGATGATGATTGGGCGAGAGTATCATCCACAATGGGGATCATGCTTGAGCAAGGGAAAATGTATATCGATGATGGCTCAGGTTTAACACCAACGGACGTTCGAAGTCGCGCTAGACGTATTGCTAGAGAATACGGTGGTTTGTCGATGATAATGATTGATTACTTGCAGTTAATGCAAGTCCCGGCTTTAAAAGATAATCGTACCTTGGAAATTTCTGAGATTTCCCGCTCATTAAAAGCACTGGCAAAAGAACTGGAGATTCCTGTGGTTGCTCTTTCTCAGCTTAATCGCTCATTGGAGCAGCGGGCTGATAAGCGACCAATTAACTCAGACTTACGTGAATCAGGCGCCATTGAGCAAGATGCTGACTTAATCATGTTCATTTATCGTGATGAGGTTTATAACGATGACTCTGAAGATAAAGGGACTGCAGAAATCATTATTGGTAAGCAGCGTAACGGTCCCATTGGCCGTGTACGCTTGACCTTCCAAGGTCAATTTTCGCGATTTGATAATTATGCCGGTCCTCAATTTGAAGACGATTAATTTTTATTGTTGTTCATTCAACCGCTATGCATGTGAGTTGAGTTAACGTTTGCTGTTCAATAACGATAAAATATAAAAATGTAGGTGATTGTTTGAAACCGTTTCCCAGAGCTGAAATTAGTCGCTCCGCATTACAACATAACATGGAGCGATTACGAGAAATTGCACCTCAAAGTCATGTTATGGCCGTTGTTAAAGCGAATGGATATGGGCATGGTTTACTGAATGTCGCAAACTGTTTGGAAATGGCAGATGGTTTTGGGCTGGCTCGTCTTGAAGAGGCATTAATGCTTCGTATGGGAGGAGTAAAGGCTAAGTTATTATTACTGGAAGGTGTGTTTAGGCTTGATGATCTTCACAAGTTAGTTGAACACGATATTGAAACGGTCGTGCATCATCGTTCTCAATTGGATATGTTAGAGCAAGTGAGCCTTTCTGCCCCTGTGACGGTATGGATGAAAATCGATTCTGGTATGCATCGATTAGGCTTTTGCCCGGAAGAGTTTCGGGAGATGTATGCACGATTAGTGGTCTGCCCTAATGTGGCTAAGCCCGTTCATCTTATGACCCATTTTGCGTGTGCCGATGAGCCGAATAATCCGATGACACAAGCTCAGCTTGAAGTGTTTACGGGATTAACAAGAGGTTTGCCTGGTCATCGTACTTTAGCAAATTCAGCAGGCACTCTTTATTGGAAAGACACTCAAGCAGATTGGGTGCGTGCGGGTATTGCTTTATATGGGATATCCCCTGTGATGGGAGATTTAGGCAGTGATCATGGTTTGCAACCAGCGATGGATTTAGTGTCTAGATTGATTTCGGTTCGCGAGCATAAAGCCGGTGAGCCTGTGGGATATGGTAGCTATTGGCAAGCCAGGCAAGATACCCGATTAGGTATCGTGGCGATAGGTTATGGCGATGGTTATCCTCGCAATGCGCCAGAAGGCACGCCAGTATGGATAAATGGCCGATTAGTGCCAATCGTTGGGCGAGTCTCCATGGATATGCTTAGTGTTGATCTAGGCTGGAACGCAAGAGATCAGGTGGGTGATGACGCTGTACTCTGGGGGAGAGATTTACCAGTGGAAGTCGTGGCTGAGCACATTGGTACCATCGCTTATGAGTTGGTGACTAAATTAACGCCAAGAGTGGCTGTGTGTCTGGATTAGGTTATTTATTAATGGTTTTCAGCTCATGCATGTGATTTAAAATCCGACATAAACTGCGTCATCTACGTTTTATATCGGAGTGTATTGTTTTTATGTTTACTCATTTAATGGGCTATTGTCAGTTCATGGATGAGTAGATATTCTATCCCTGCCGTAATCGCCTTAACTTGTTCTTGAATACAGATATCATCGGTGACGAAGGGACTGTCGGGGTACACTTCTGTCGTGGTGGTGTACTTAGCCTCACTCAAGCCACTGCACAGCCCAAGTGATTTGGTCGCGTAATTGATGACCCCCAATTGAGCTATTGGCTCGCCTATGAGTCTGTTTTCGCTGTCTGCTGGTGCAATGTGAGTCACTTGTTGCACTTTATTGATAATCGCTTGTTGAAATGCGTCCTGCGGGTTATTGGTATCTCCCACAAGATAAAAACCGTCAGGAATATTCCATGTTTTTTGGACTATTGCGTCTCTTGCAGAAAGTGCAGACCTGAAAACACTGTTATCAGTGTCTGTGGTTTCGTGTAAGTCAATATGCATCATGATCTTACACTCAAGGCTTGCGAGATGTTGCATCAGTAAAGAAGACTCTTCTGCATAATAAGGCGCCTCTTTGTTATTATTTTCTTCATAGAAAGAACGGTTGGGATCAACGGTATAGGGGTTCCATCGATTAATGGTTTCATAACCCCAAGGGCTAATACAAGGTGCGACGATGAGATTAAATTCATCTTTGTAGTTCAGTGCATCTTGCTCAAGAAAGGCGAGTGCACCTTGTACGCCACTGGTTTCATAGCCATGAACGCCACCAGTAATGAGTAGTGTGGGTTTATGCTTATTCCAATTTGGCGTGGTTATCACATAAAGAGGATAACGGGCTGCATCATAGGATAATGCCCCATATTGTTTAATGGTGAATCTTAGATTGCCATAATAACCGACACACTTTGGTATAGAAAAGAGGGTTAGCTGCCTATAAGCTTCAATCTCTCACAAAATCGGCCAAGGTTCTCAAATGAAAAACCAAT
>NZ_JAKIKS010000121.1 GCF_023284005.1 Shewanella surugensis | reverse complement strand
ATAATGCCATGAAAATAGCACCCCATAATTTACCCAATGATATTGATGCTCTTAAGCAATTATTGCTTGAGACGCTTGCGGCTAAAGATAATGAAATCGGATTAAAAGATGCTGAAATCGCTGCACTGAAACAATCTGTGCAGCGGTTACTTGAGCAATTCCGCTTGGCACAACAAAAACGTTTTGGCGCCAGTAGCGAGCATCATGATCACCAAGGTGAGTTATTTAATGAAGCTGAGGTAACAGTTGATGACGTTGATAATGAGCCTGTTGAATCGAGTACTGATGCAGTACCAGCGCCCCCTAAACAAAGTCATTGAGCACATTAGGTTAAAATACAGCTGCAACCAGTGTGAAACTCAAGGGACGCAAGCTAACATCAAGCAAGCGCCCGTACCCGCCAGCCCTATACCAAAAGGGTTCGCAACGCCCAGCCTATTAAGCCAGCCTATTAAGCCAGCCTATTAAGCCAGCCTATTAAGCCAACTTATTACCAGTAAATATCAGTACGCATTACCGCTTTATCGCCAAGAAACACTGTTTAAGCAGCATGGTATCGCATTAAGCCGACAAACCATGTCTGACTGGATGATGAAATCAGCGGCCTTATTTAAACCCCTTTATGATTTGCTGCACCAACATTTGTTAACTCAAGATGTACTCCATGCTGATGAGACCACGCTCAAAGTGATTAACGATGAACGTGTGAAATCGTATATGTGGGTGTACTGCTCAGGCGCCGATAGGCGCAATGATGAGCCGCGATATCAAGATATAAACAATATTGTGCTGTACGATTACCAAGATGGTAGCCGTGCTGGTACGTGCGTGAGCCGTTTTCTCGCCACGGAGCAAACGGTTTTTAATGGTTATTTACAGGTTGATGGCTATGCGGCCTATCAACAAGCCAACAGCAAACTGGTGGGCTGTTGGGCCCATGCGAGACGTAAATTCAAAGAAGCGACAGTGGCACAAGGCAAAAACAACACGGGCAAAGTGAGCCGAGCCGATAAGGCGTTAAACATGATAGCCAAGCTGTATCGGGTTGAAACCCGGATCCAATCACTCAGCCTTAAAGAGCGGCTGTATTTTAGGCGCTCTCATTCAAACGCTCAATTAGCCCAGTTTAAGGAATGGCTGGATAAATCGGTGACACAAGTATCAAAGCAAAGTGCGATTGGGAAAGCCATACATTATTGTCTTAATCAATGGTCAACGCTCAGTCGTTACATAGAGGATAGTCGACTCAATATTGACAACAATCGTGCTGAGCGAGCAGTCAAACCGTTTGTGATTGGTCGTAAAAACTGGTTATTTAACCACAACCACCGTGGTGCAGAGGCGAGTGCTATGTTGTACAGCATCATAGAAACGGCGAGAGCGAATGGTTTAATCCCCTTCGATTATATCGAACATTGCTTGGAACAGCTATCTCCCCCCCAACTGTGATCTCAATAGTCTCTTACCTTGGCATGTTAATCTAAGCAAGGCGTAGTTCGCCGGACGCTCACGGTACACCTTATTTTCATGGCAAGTCAAAATAGCCAAGTCGGGGTAATATGGCGAGGGACCACTGCCATCAAACGTCCGCTCAGGGTGTATCCAGTCGCTACAGACTTCATCATCGAGCCAGATATCGAGACGTCCTCTTTGTCTGAGTGAAGCATTATAGCCCCGCCAGTTACTGACCTTATACTGCTGCTTTTCGATGTGATGACGTTTGATTCATTGAATTTATTTGGTATGGAAACTCCAATTTAGAGAGGTACCATGCCATTTTACCTAACTTTCATCAAAATCTATAACGGCTCAATAACTGAGCGGCGCAACAAAGCCCTATGTTGCCGTAAGCTCAAAGTTTAGGGGCTTTAAGACAATTCTAGGATATACTTGAACCTGCAATGGGCTGTTAGTAATAAGGTTTAAAACATGCCATTAATGATGGTTGTCTATGTCTGTTCACTTCAGTAGGCGCAATGATGATCTACCAAGTCTGATTGATATAAAATTCCTATGCTGCTTTCTGTAAGAAGCTTTACAAAACGATTGCATTAGCGAAACACACCTATTGGTCTTATAGTAAAGCTTCATACAAAGCATCATCTAGAGCAAAAATGGATTTCAAAAAACAGTTGAATATAGGTGCATTTGAATTTGTCTTCATGATGGCAGCCTTTATGTCTTTGCACGCTTTCACCATGGACGCTATGCTTCCGGCTCTTCCAAATATCAGCAATTATTTGTCTATGTCCCATAGGAATGATTTGCAGTTTATAGTGACTGTATACTTGCTCGGCTTCGGAGCTGCCCAAGTTTTTTACGGTCTGTTTTCTGACCGTTTTGGACGAAAAAAGCTAATCATACTTGCTCTAATAATTTATATATTTTCAAGCCTATTCACGTTATTTGCTCAAAACCAACTGGAATTTCTACTTGGCAGATTTATACAAGGTATTAGTTGTGCAGGCACGGTGGTAATTAGTATTTCGATAATTCGTGATATTTATTCAGGTAGGGCCATGAGCCGCATCATGTCACTCGTTATGATGATATTTATGTTGTTCCCAGTACTGGCTCCTTCAGTAGGACTGTCAATCGTATTAATTTATGATTGGCATGGTATTTTTATTTTTCTGACTTGTCTTGGAATCCTTATCCTCTTCTGGTCTCTTCTACGCCTTCCTGAAACACTCCCGAAGAACAAACGAAGACCACTGAATTGCACTGCGAGCATCAAAACAATTCAAGAGATTTTTAGAAGCAGGATATTTTTAGGGTATATGATCGCGCAAACTTTCGCCTTAGCGAACATTTTTTCTTTTTTAACATTATCGGAACAAATATTTATTCAAGTGTTCAACATTGGCGATATTTACCCGATAATATTGGCAGTGATTGCCCTTGCTTCCGTCTGCACTTCATTATTGAACTCACTGCTTGTCGTCACCTTTGGAATGCGTCGCCTATCTCATAGTGCTATAATTATTTTCATGCTCCTTAGCGCTATCTTGCTCTACCTTACAGCAAACAACATGGCTGAGTTCTGGCCTTTTGTCGTGATATCTACACTCATCATGGCAAGCTTTGGTTTTATGGGAGCCAATTTCAATGCCATTGCTCTTGAGCCATTTGGGCATATAGCTGGTACTGCGTCGTCCATTATTGGCACTTTCTCGACCTTAGGTGGAACACTAATGAGTTGGTTTGTTGGCCAATTTTTTAATGGTAGTACTCTATCTTTGGCCATCGGATTAACAGCTTTCGGTGTAGGCGCCTTTATTGCAACCTTATACGCAGAACATGGAGTAATTTTAAAAGAAAATAAGCGGTAAATCTGCCTTTTATTTCGCTGTCACCTTAGGTAAAAATTCCCGCACCAATATGAAGACCGCGTGCTGGCATCTCAATAAAATGGGCTTATCGCAAAAAATTTATTCGGGTGAATTTTGCTCGATTATTAGCAGGTTATCAAGTGAAAACCACCTCGATATTGAACAACTGATTAATGAAGGCTTTGTTGCAGTGCTATCCCATCAAATTTTTTGATATTGATTAGTTAGATCGGTAACTTTGAGGTATGCCAAGCCCAGTGAAACGATTTAAGGTACCACAAACGATCATCATTTTCATTTTTTAATTGTCCATATTTCGAGCATTAAGACGGTTGCCAAAGGTTCGCTTATAACGTTGCATCACCATCTTCGATACATTTCGTTTACCGTATTCATGTGAGCGTTGTCAGGCTATTTGACCTTTTTCGGCAATCTCTATCATATTGCGACAGCGGGTAGCATGATGTGATTGTCTCCCACACCTAAATGCATTTTTCGCCAACTGTGTTTACTGGCACCTGATGTTTTTCCTGATGCCATTCATCCCGACCATAACGTTTCAGGCCAGTAGAATCAATGGCTATCGCAACAACACAGGGGGTAATCTATTCACTTTTTTTATAACGTGGAGTGCGGATCCCAAGCTGGCAGAGTTGTTTAGATAGCGTCGAAAAATCTGGGCAGAATAAAAGGTAAATCCATCATTGAAAATAAGGAGTCAATGAATCCCTGTGTTTGACGTAAAGGGAGGTTAAAGGTATACCTTATTTTCATGGCAAGTCAAAATAGCCCAGTCGAGGGAATATGGCGAGGAACCACTGCCATCAAACGTCCGTTCAGGATGTATCCAGTCGCTACAGACTTCATCATCGAGCCAGATATCGAGACGTCCTCTTTGTCTGAGTGAAGCATTATAGTCCCGCCAGTTACTGACCTTATACTGCTGCTTTTCGATGTGACGGGGTTTGATTCATTGAATTTATTTGGCATGGAAACTCAAATTTAGAGAGGTACCATGCCATTTTACCAAATTAACTATTAGTTATCCGTTCGGATATATGATCCACCATTCCTGCATTGTATCTCGATTTTCAGAGAGCAAGAGTAATCGTTCGTCATCGCTTAAACTATTAAACCAACCGAATGTATGGTCAATTTGATACGAGGAGCGAAAAACTCTCTCTATTTTACGATTTTTAACTAATAATCTAAACTTGTTAAGTTCATCTTGCAGACATAAGTTCTCCGGAAGAGGGGCTGTATCATAGATATCTAATACTCGCTGCCTATGTATTTCCACAATAATAACCGAGGAGGAGAATTTTTCTAAAAAAATGTCATCAATTAATTGATACTCATCTCCCTCTATGTCAATTAAAACGACGAGCTCGCTAAGGTTAATGTTATATTTCTCTAAGTGACTATAAATAGTATTGCCATCTGACTTTGGTAATATCCAATAACGTTCAGAGTTAATATTATTCAACTTCATATTAACAATAATATTTTCACGCGCTTTCACAGCCCTTTCATAAGCCAGAACTTTACCAAAAAGATTAGCGTAAAGAGCGCCAACAGCGTAGAATCCATCGCCAGCTCCAATATCGATTAAATATTTATAGCCATCAGAAGATAGACGCTGTAATATAGATTGGACCTCCTGTTCATAGCACCCTAGTATTTTTGTAGATAAATCTGTTCCTCCCCAATAAGAATCTCTAGATAGT
This sequence comes from Shewanella surugensis, assembly GCF_023284005.1. Classification (GTDB taxonomy): domain Bacteria; phylum Pseudomonadota; class Gammaproteobacteria; order Enterobacterales; family Shewanellaceae; genus Shewanella; species Shewanella surugensis. The sequence continues at coordinate 11,399 of NZ_JAKIKS010000121.1, read as the reverse complement.
TTTTTCCCCTTAAATGCCCCATGAAGAACTGTTAGATGCGATTGTCTAATCAACTCGTTCATTAATTTTATCTTTATGGCTTTAAGTTCCTCTGCTTCGTTTTTGTTAATCATTTATGGTATAATCCTTCTATTGGGTTGGTTATTCCCGAAAATATACCCATATTTTGGGTTCTGTCGCAAACTCAAATAGACAACTCATTGCGGGTTTCATGAATAGCTGCGCTGACAATAGTTCCCTAATACTTTCAGTCCATAACGTGTAGTTGATTCGTAGCGACTACACCTCTGTCATGAGCTGCAATTGAGTTAGCGCAGGGTACTTGCTTTTAATCTATTTTAATCTATTTTAATCCATTAGGCGTTCGTAACTTCTGAGCATCAAGATAGGTGAATAACTCCTGAAAATTATGGTGCCATTGTGACAGTTCGTCAGTTAAAAACGCTCGAACAGCTTTTGAGCGGCTTTATTGCAGTGCTATCTCATCAAATTTTTTATATTGATTGGAGAGCATAAAAAAAGTGTGGGGCAAATTGACATCGATATTCTTTGATTCTTTGATTCTTTGATTCTTTGATTCTATTCTTTTGTTGAAAAGGTATAATGCGGGATTGATTTTTATTGTGATCTGATTATACCCATGTTGAATTTTTTTGCTGCGGCCCCTCGAGGCTACGAATATGCACTTTCTTTAGAGTTAGTCGAGCTCGGTGCTACCAATATTAAAGAGAGTGTTGCGGGAGTCTATTTCTCCGCCCCACTGGATTTAGCCTATCGAATTACCTTATGGTGTCGTTTAGCCAGTCGCATCATTTTGGTGATTTATAAAGGTCCTTGTGAGAGCGTCGATCAACTTTACAATGCTGCTTACTGTATTGATTGGCAAACACATTTTTCTAATAAAAGCACCTTTAGTGTCGACTTTCATGGTTTAAGTAGCTTCATTAATAATACCCAATTTGGGGCCCTCAAAATAAAAGATGCGGTAGTCGATCGTTTTCGTGACGATGGCTGTGCCCGCCCAGATGTGGCTCGTACTAATACTGACTTTAGAATCGATGCGCATTTTCGTCGCAGTGAAATCACCATCGGACTCAATTTTTCTGGCCCCGCATTACATCAACGTGGGTACCGTAGCAGCGTGGGTGAAGCACCACTGAAAGAAAACTTAGCAGCCAATATGCTGGTGCGCAGTGGTTGGCAAAAAAATCAACAAACCTTATTTGATCCCTTTTGTGGTAGCAGCACTTTATTGATTGAAGCGGCTATGATGGCGTGTGATATCGCACCTGGATTACAACGTAAAGCCTTTGGTTTTGAGCATTGGTTACGCCACGATGCAACAGGTTGGGAAGCGCTCCTTGAAGAAGCAAAAGCGAGAGCGTCGTTAGGTAAGACGCGCTGTAATATTAAATTTTATGGATCCGATATTGATTCACGTATTGTGGCCTTGGCTAAGCGTAATGCCGATGGTGCGGGAGTGTTTGAGTTAATTGATTTTAAAGTGATTAATGCACTCAATGTCACCCCGCCTGAAGAGACGGGATATTTGATCAGTAATCCCCCTTATGGTGAACGTTTAGGTAATACTACCGAATTATTACAACTTTATTACCAACTTGGCGATAAATTGAAAGCCGAATTTGGAGGCTGGCAAGTCGGGATTGTGAATAGTGATCCTGAGTTATTGTCGTGTTTGAAGTTAAAAGCCGATAAACAGATGAAAATGTTTAATGGTCAATTAGAATGTGTGTTTAACCTTTATACTTTGTATGCAAACAGTACGCGTCGAGTTGAGCCTGCCAACATCGCGCTATTGGGCGCACCGAGTGAAGCGGCATTGCCTTTTGTTAATCGTCTCAAAAAAAATGTGAAGCAATTGCAAAAATGGGCTAAAAAAGAAGGCGTAGATAGCTATCGTTTATATGATGGTGATATTCCTGAATATAATGTGGCAATTGATCGTTATCTGGATCACGTGATTGTGCAGGAGTATTCCGCGCCTGCTGAAATTCCTGAGTCTGTAAGCAAACGTCGTTTAACCGATGTGCTGTTGTCATTACCCAGTGCACTCGATATTGATCCCAAGCATATTGTGATTAAGACGCGAGAACGTCAAAAAGGCACCAGTCAATATCAAAAACGAGAAGGTGAGACACTCGAGCGTATTACGCAAGAATATGGCGCTAAATTTAAATTGAACCTTAAAGGTTACTTAGATACAGGCTTATTTTTAGATCATCGACTCACCCGTAAATTAGTGGGACAAAAATCTCAGGGACGCGATGTGCTTAACTTATTTGCCTACACGGGCTCAGCGTCGGTGCATGCCGCATTAGGTGGCGCAACATCGGTGACCACGGTGGATATGTCGAATACTTATCTTAATTGGGCTAAAGATAACTTTGAATTGAATAACCTTTCAAGTCGTAAGTATGAATTTGTTCAAGCCAATTGTGTGCACTGGATCAAAGTGTGCCGCCAAACATTTGATTTAATTTTTATTGATCCGCCGACGTTTTCAAATTCAAAACGCATGGAAGACTCTTTCGACGTACAGCGTGATCACGTCGCCATGTTAACGGATCTCATGGTGTTACTGGCGCCTGAAGGTGAGATTATTTTCTCTAACAATAAACGTAAATTTAAAATGGATAAAGACGCTTTGGCTGCGGCTAAAATGGATGTCACCAATATTGACGATATGACACTTCCTCTGGATTATAAGCGTAATCCGCATATCCATAATACTTGGTTAATTAAACATGCCAAATAAGTCCATGGACTATGTGCTTTATGGTACGGATGGTTGTCATTTATGTGAGTTAGCCGAAGCATTGCTTATGAATAGCCAGATTGAAGTGCAAAAGCAAGATATCTGTGATGATGAACAATTAGTCGAGCACTATGGGACGACTATCCCAGTGTTAAAAAAATTAAGTACAGGTCAAGCATTGTGTTGGCCTTTTACTCTTGTACAAATAAAAGAATTAATGAGGAGCGTCGTTTGAGTCTGGTTCGTATTAATAATGGTTCGTTAGCGTACGGTTATACGCCACTGTTACTCAATGCTGATTTTACCATCGAAGCCGGTGAGCGAGTTTGCGTCGTGGGGCGTAATGGCGCGGGTAAGTCGACTTTGTTGAAAATATTATCCAAAGATACGCTGCTTGATGATGGCGAATTTAATATTACCAATAATATTAAGGTCAGTCGCTTACAGCAAGATCCCCCTAAAGCCGAAGACGGCACCGTTTATTCCTATATTGCGGGTGGCTTGAAAGAAGTGGGTGAAACATTAGAGCGCTATCATCAGTTATCTCATGATGTTGCGACCGCATCGCCTGATGATATGGAGCGCATGCTGAATCAAATGCAGCGTTTACAAGAAGACTTGGATCACCATAACGGTTGGTTACTGGATAGTCGGATTCAGCAAAATTGTGAACGTTTAGGCCTCGATCCCGATAAGGCACTTAACCAGTTATCAGGAGGCTGGCAGCGAAAGGTGGCTTTGGCACGCGCGTTAGTCAGCGAACCTGATTTACTGTTATTGGATGAGCCGACCAACCATTTGGATATTGATACCATTGAATGGTTAGAACAATTCTTATTGGGCTATAAAGGCGCGATAGTGTTTATTAGTCATGATAGGGGCTTTATTCATCGGATGTCGACCCGCATTGTGGATCTTGATCGCGGTGTGGTGACGTCTTGGCCAGGAAACTACCAGCAATATATTGAAGGTAAGGCGGAATGGTTAAGGGTTGAAATGGAGCAAAATGCTCATTTTGATAAGAAATTAGCCGAAGAAGAAGTGTGGATCCGTCAAGGGGTGAAAGCGAGACGTACTCGTAACGAAGGGCGTGTGCGCGCCTTACAAGCGCTGAGATCTGAACGTGGTGAGCGGATTAATCGTCAAGGTGGCGCTAAAATGGCTGTCGCGGATACCGACCGTTCGGGTAAATTGGTGTTTGATATTGAAAATCTTGGATATAATATTCCTGAGAAAAACTTGGTTAAGAATTTTACCACCTCGGTGATGCGCGGCGACCGTATCGCGTTGATTGGACCTAATGGCTGTGGTAAGTCAACGCTGATTAAACTGCTTATTGGTCAGCTTGAACCTCAATTTGGTGAGGTTAAAGTGGGTACCAAATTAGAAGTAGCGTATTTCGATCAATACCGTGAGGCACTGGATCTTGAAAAAACCGTCGAAGAAAATGTCGGCGAAGGCAAGAAAACCGTCACCATTAATGGCCAAGACAGGCATATATTAAGCTACTTGCAAGACTTCTTATTTTCACCCATGCGGGCCAGAACGCCGGTTAAAGCCTTATCGGGTGGCGAAAAGAATCGTCTTCTGTTAGCGCGGTTATTATTAAAACCTGCTAACTTGATTATTCTCGATGAGCCGACCAACGATCTTGATATTGAGACCCTCGAATTGTTAGAGTCGTTGTTGACGGATTACAAAGGGACCTTACTCATTGTCAGTCACGATAGGGAGTTTATCGATAATACCGTGACCAGTAGCTGGTGGTTTACCGGTAATGGGCATTGGAGTGAATATGTGGGCGGCTATCAAGATGCGGTGCATCAGGGGGCCAAATTTTATTCTGCGGAACCTGACAGTGAAAAGCTTGTCCAAGCTCCTGTTGAGCAAAATAAACCGACCAGTGTTAAAACAGAACCAGCTCAAACGGGTAAAAAATTATCGTACAAGTTACAAAGAGAGCTTGAATTATTGCCTGAGAAAATGGAAACGCTTGAGCACGCGCTTGAAGATTTACAAGCCGAGATTGCAAAGCCCACATTTTATGAACAAGAACAAGATGTCGTGAATGCCAAGCTCGCATTATTGGCAGAAAAAGAACAACAATTGGAAGTTTGCTTTGAGCGATGGGAAGAGCTCGAATCGATGAAGTAAACTCAACATAATAATAGGAAATAACAATGACGTTTACATTAAACAGTGCCTTATCTTTAGTGGCCGTTGGGGTGTTAAGTGTATTGCAAACCGCTCATGCTGCGGATGTGTATGAAGTGGTTAATTTAGGCGAGGTCTATAATAGCGCTGATACCAGCCCGACGTTAACGGGCACCCTTTCTGATACTCAGAAAGGTTTTGGCATGGTGATCAATAATAATGATTATGCGCTAGGCACGGCAACCAATATTGCCAAAGCGGTGACAGATAATGACAATGAGAGTGTGAGTGTGGCCGATGGTATTGCGCCATCAGAGTCCAGTACGGTTTCTTTAGGCACAAGTATGACTAATACCACGCCAATGGTGGCGAGTCAGTTTATCTTTACTGCCGATAGTAATGATGCCGACACCGCTTGGGCGCCGACGTTTGTTAGTGTCAATGGTCAGAAGGAACCTGTTTATCCCGATGTAGATCCTGATGTAGATCCTGATGATAAAGATAAAAAACTTAATACCGTTGACAGTTACTTTTATGGCTTAAATGATATTCTATTGGCACCTGTCAAAACAGGCGCGATGACGGCAGCTGAGGTAACGGATACGTCAACAGGTACCACTTACTATTATCGCGATTACGAGCGCCGTGGTTTTGTGCAAGATGGCAGTGATACTGAGATCGAACTTGTTCCTCTCTATTATGAATATACTTACACATACAGTGATAAATCTACAAAAGATTTTAATGTGGGTGGTTGGTCAGTGGGTACTGGGGTAAACAATAATGATATTATTGCAGGCTATGCCAGTACTGAAATGAGCACCACCAGTAAAGGTTATGTGGATGATTGCATAACAGGTAGCAGCGCTGTCGATGCTTGTATTCAAAATGAACAGTATAATGGTAATATCGATTATCAAATTCGCGGTTATGTGTGGCAATACACCAAAGATGCCGATACAGGCATAGGATCGGTAACGGCGACAGCGCTGCCACTAGGGGCCACTGAGTCTGGAACAACGGTTTATGACGCCCAAGGCTTAGCCATTAATGACAACGATGTGGTGGCGGGGCGCTCTTATGTGTACCGTAATAATGGCAGTAGTTTGTATTATGATGCAGCTTACTGGACGCCAAACGGTGATGGGACTTATGCATATAACTGGATAGATACTGGTAGCAGCACAACAAGCTCAATTGCCAAAGGCATCAACGATGCGGGCATTGTGGTCGGCAGTTATAATAAGTACATTAATGGCTACTTGCGCAGTAAGTTTTTCTATTTAGACACCCAAACGGGCAGTGGCTCTGTGGTGACGCCGAATGATTTCTATAGCAGCACCTCTGATTTAAGCAGTCAAGCTTACAGTATTAATAGTAGCAACCAAGTGGTGGGCTGGATTGAGTCGAAAGAGAGTAACACCACCAGTAACCGCCCGAAATCAGGTTTCTTGTATAACATGGGCGCGCAAGAATTTAATGATGTCAATGATCTGTTAACTTGTGAGTCGAAAGGCTATGAGTACAATACGACTGATGCGACTTGGTCACGCAAAAAAGTGACCATTACCAGTGGTACTGGTGAAGTATTTACCTATGATCAAGACATTGACATAGTACAAGCTAACAGCATCAATGATAACGGTGTGATTGTCGGTGTGGCGATGGTGCAAAAACCCGTTTATGTGACGAGTAATGGTAGCGTTGTTATTGGTGATAATGGCTTGCCCAAGATTGAAGTGGCAGGTAATGGTGGCCCGGTGACCTCTGCAGTGTCTCGCATGGTGGTATTACAAAAGGCCTCTTCGAGTAGCACAGCCTGTACCGAGAGTTCAGGTAATGAGAACTATACCCGTGAAGGGGCGGCCAGTGTTGCTTGGTTGTTGATGTTACCGGTATTGTGGTTCAGACGTCGCTTTAAGCTTTAGTGTGATCGTTTTTGCGGAGGTTTTCTAACGTCCGCTTAATATTGCCGTTTTAGTTGATTGAGTTTTTCTGATGACTTTAGCTCATTGCTGTTTTGTCATTAACGAATAGCAACAAAAAAACCTTCGATTAATATAACCGAAGGTTTTTTGTGCTTAAAACAGTAGACTTGTCTAAATCAGTGTTAAAAAGCGGAGGTATCAGTGAAAACACCGACTTTTAAATCGGTCGCTGAGTAAATTTCACGGCCATCGACTTCCATGGTGGCATCGGCAATACCCATGACCAGTTTTCGGTACACTTTACGTTTAATGGTTAGTTTATAGGTGACTTTTTTCGCTTCAGGTAAGACTTGTCCAGTAAATTTTACGGCACCGACACCTAATGCACGGCCTTTACCTAAGGCGCCTTCCCAACTGAGAAAGAAGCCGACCAGTTGCCACATGGCATCGAGCCCTAAACAACCTGGCATGACGGGATCGCCGGCAAAGTGGCAATCAAAAAACCAAAGATCAGGATTGATATCAAATTCAGCAACAATTTCTCCCTTACCAAATTCGCCACCATCACCATTTATTTTTGTAATACGGTCGAACATTAGCATATTGTCTTTAGGGAGACGGGGTGAATTTTGTTCAAAAAGTTCACCTAAACCAGAAGCAATAAGGTCTTTTTTGTCGAAATTGTTTGCTTTACTCATTATGTTTTTTTCTCCAGCAATTTGAGAGCTTAGATTAGCGAACACGTGTAAGCTAAACAACTCCGATCAGCTAAAAAAAGCGAAGTTTCTCGAGGAGTTTTGCAAATAATGTTTTTTCTTCCTCTGGATAACCCGCCAAACGTTCTAATCGTGTTTGTACCAGACCATAAAGTGAGTCGTCAGGAAACTGATTGTCCTCATCAGCCTTTCCTGCGATTCTCTTCATTAACAGTTCAACGGCTTCATCAATATGTTGTACTTGATACACATGAAATTGTTGTTGCTTGACAGCGTTAATGATAGCTGGCTTTAAATTGAGCTGCTGACAATTTGCTGTGGGTATAATGACGCCCTGTTTACCCGTGAGTCCTCGTCTTGCACATAAGTCAAAGAAGCCTTCGATTTTTTCATTGACTCCGCCAATGGCTTGAACATTACCAAATTGATCGATTGCCCCTGTTGCGGCAATACTTTGGTCGATGGCTTGTTCACTAATGGCTGAAATTAAACAGCAATATTCAGCAAGCGATGCGCTGTCACCATCAATTTCTTGATAAGACTGTTCAAAGACGATATTGGCATTGAGGTGTAGGGGGGCATCGCGTCCAAAAATACGGTACAAGCAAGCGGATAAAATCATCATGCCTTTAGCGTGAATATTACCACCAAGTTCCGATTTTCTTTCAATATCGGCTACTTCACCATCACCATAATGAACCGATGCGGTAATACGCGCAGGCTCACCATAACGATATTCAACCGTATCGAGTACCGTGAGACCGTTGATTTGGCCGACAAGCTGGGTGTCTGTTGATACATTGATAAATTTATCATCAAAATTTTGCGCAGACATTTGGGCTGATGCATTGTGGCGTAGATTAAATTGGCTAATGGCACGTTCAAGATCAACGTCAGTAATCGTATCACATTTTGCATAGGCTCTTGCCTGAGCTAACACTTGTGCGATAAAAGTCGACAGTAAAGTGAATCTTTGTTGGTGATCGGCTATTTTTGATGCGTGTTGGAATAATGGCTGTAAACAGGACTGATCGAGCTTAACATTCAGTGGCGTGGCGATGGCGATGAGCCATTTAAGGTAATCTTGCTCAGTATACTGATTGCGATCAATTTCATGAATGAGTTCACCCAGTAAAGGAAAGTGGGTCGAAAAGAGCCGCTCCTCTATCCAAGCATGGCTGTAAAGATTGGAAGAACCCACTAAAATAATCTTAGCTTTTAATGGAATAGCAGGCAGAGATTGACTGATTTGATATTGGCTTTTGGTCAAAATACTCATCAAGAGATCCCAAAGATTGCCTCGTTTCCATAAGGATTCAGCGCAAATAAACACATATTGATACTGACTGAGGGTCCCAGGTTGATGGTGTTGAGGACAGGTTGAGCTGCTGTTGTTGAGTGTACCGATTAAATCTCTGCGTTTAATGTTACCTGCTAAATAACAAAATGCTTTATTTTCGACTTGCTTAGTGGTTTGTTCTGGGCTTTTTTCCTGAATTTGTTGATAGTGTTCAACCAGTGCTGTGATAAAGGGCTGTCGGTCAATGCCTTCATTATCGGCAAGGTACATATGCTGATTCGGTATTTGAGACAATAGCGTAAAAGCATCTAAGGTACGTTGCTGACCTAATAAGAGTGCGCTGTTATCGCTGACTTGATCATTAGACGTTGGAATCGAAAATTGAGGTGATAATGCACTGGCAGGAATAACAGTTGAGTTCATAGAGGCAACGGTTTAGCTAATATTAGAGAGTATAGAGTGGGATAATAGCATATCTTTTTCAGTGCTTGATTATTTCTGTCTTTTAATTATAGCTTGATGAATCCGCTTTTTTAATTATTGCTTGGGCAGTTTCTTCTTTGCTGCATTTTAGATTGAGCTGAGAAGTGAAAAGTGTCGATAGCGTGATAGGGGCAGTGAACAGAAAAATATACATATTGAATGTGTTAACACTATTTTACTGCTTATCTCGACACTTGAAATGGTGTGGAGTAAATAAAGGATCAGAATAAATAAAAGTGAAGGTGTATCCTTTTTATATGATCAAGATTGAATGCCACCCATTACTCAGCACCATTTTAAGCTCGGCTAAACTCTAAATGGCAACGGTTTAATGAAATTGACAGGTATTCAAGCTGGGTTTTTCCCCATCTAAAAGAGTGGATAGAGTGACAGCGCTGCCTGCGGGGGCACTAACGGCCAAACGGGTGCCAGTGTTTGATACACTGGTTACCTGACACATATCATTGTAATAGTTTTCATCACAGCATTGGTTGTTTTCATTGGCATCACCGGGTTTACATTTCCAAGGGCCCGCAATTTGAAACCTGAGAGTGGGGTTGAGTGTTGGCGGGCAGGAGCACACTATCTCATCGTTTTTAATGTGACCTAAGCCTGGGAAAAACTTGCCCTGTGTGCTGTTAAAACAGATCCCACCATCGCATTGAGCGCCGTAAGCGATTAAGTCATCTTTGGTTGCACAGGTGTAAAATCCCATAGGAGGGCCAAGTTTTTCAACGTTAGGTCTGTAGTTGGTTTCTATTTGACGTGGCGTTGCATAGGTACTGATGGTAAAGCCATTTTTTGTCCCAGTTAACAGTAAGTCACAAATATTTTTAGCTTGCCCCTCATCTTGATAGTCAAAGCTCATTGAAATACTCTGTTGTTGCATAATATTGCATTTACAATAGGCTAGACCATCAAGGGTCCAACATGTTGCCGCGGCACAAAGTGCAAATCTATTGGGTAAATTTGCTGAAGTCGGGCATTGAACGAGTGGGGCGTCTGTTGAACCGACGCTCGCTTGTGCATTAGTACTGTGGTTCGATTGGTTATTGGCTGCAGCATTTAATGCTGTAGATAATAATAAGGCGCCGCTTAATACCATGATAATGAGTCGATTAACTTTTTGAAACATATCAGATCCTTTTGATTCAGCCTTAATCGGTTTGATTCTCGTGTATCCTCAAGTGAAGCGAGTATATTGATGTCACTTAGGGATAAATAAGATATTATCCCTAGCATTATAGTCAGCTTAAGTCTGTATCACCACTTGAGAAAAAAGGACATTAACGTTTATGGTGATCAGATATGCGGAGTGAGAGATTTGTTCTTAAAGGTGTGTTTTTCACTTTTGGGGATAAATCATTGCTTGAGGTGAATATTGAATCAGTAAGCTTATGTTTAGAGTGATGATTATTAAGGAGAGATCGCGTGGAATATATCGTAAAAGGTTTGGTGGTTCTTGTTGTGCTATACATATTAGTGTTAGAAATGTTTCGATGGACTCAACCTAGAACATTAAAGGTATTTGGTATGACGCCGGAGTTTGCAGAGAGTACGAAAGCCTTTGCGGCCAATCAAGGGCTTTATAATGGTTTTTTAGCGGCAGGCTTATTCTGGGGATTGTTACATGACAATAGTGATTTTGGCTTTCAAATTCAGGCTTTTTTTCTTTCTTGTGTGCTATTAGCGGCCATTTATGGTGGATTAACCGTTAAAAAGTCAATTTTAATCGTTCAAGGGATCCCAGCATTACTCGCTTTGTGTGCATTGATGCTAGTGAATGCATAAAGCATTCATAAAAACGAGGAAGGGATAGATTGAGTATATCTCGTCAGGGTAAAAGTAACGTTGAGGCGTAAAGCCTACGCTCTATTGTTATGGTTCAATTTTATTTCTCAATATTCATTCTGGTCCCAGAAAAACTCTAATTAAGTGCTTAACTAAAAGTTATCGTATATTTTGATGGATAGTTGTCCATGATATTTTTTACACTCTCTTTGAGTGCATCAAAAGTGATAAAGTCATGGCAAGATAACCAT